>ONKX01000024.1 GCA_900318555.1 uncultured Prevotellaceae bacterium
GCCTGCTTTGCCACTTTCCCGGTCTCAATTGTGATGGTTCTTCCATCAGGCAATTGAATACTTTTCGTAATTACGTTCATCTTGAAATTAAAACATCTATAAATAAAAAATAGGTACAAAGACAGTGCAAACCGAACGCAGAAAGCCTTGCTTTATGCTGAGGCGCAGCCTGTTTTCGCGGCCGCATTGTCAAATGCGGCTGCAAAGGTACACATTATTAGTATAAAAAACGAATATTCCCTGTTAGAATTATTGTTTTTTAGGATTTAAACGCCACTGAAAGGCTCCTACAGACTAAAGTATAAGCATTTTCAGGTTGTCCAGAGCAAAGAACTGCTGTGCTACATCCTGAATCTGAGCAGACGTCACAGCATCAATATGAAGGTTCAGTTCTTCGATGTTACGTTCATGACCATAATGCAGGAAATGCTTGGCAAAATCAAGGGCAAACTGCTCACGATTGTCACAGGCTATGGCTAACTGTCCTTTCAGTTGGCGTTTGGCAGACTGCAACTGCCGCTCAGAGAGTGGATGCTGCATCACACGATCCAGTTCACGATGTACCAACCGCAGACAACGCTTCACATCGTGATGGTCACAACCAAAATAAACGCTCCAACAGCCAGTATCACTATAACTGACCATCGAACTCTCAACAGTATAGACCAAGCCATGACGCTCACGCAACGAGAGATTCAAGCGGGCATTCATACCAGGGCCTCCAAGGATATTGTTCAGCAGGAATAGTGGCATGCGACGAGGGTCGTCGAAACTGAAAGTACGACAGCCCAACATGACATGAGCCTGATGGTGCTGAGAGAGTTCGGCGTCCTCAGCGGGCTCAGCGGCCAAACCGTTAAAAACGCTGTGCTCGACGGTTTGGCCGTCGAGTGCAGAGCGGGAGGAAGGAACGGCTGCCGTTCTTTCCAGACTTTTCACCAGACGCGCAAAATTCACATCCCCATAAACGAAGAAGATGCCGTTGTCGGGCCGGTAGTAACGACGGGTAAACTGCAGGGCATGCTGAGTGGTAAATTGCTGCACCCGCTCTCGCGTTCCTAAAATATTATGCCCTAAAGGATGGCTCTGGAAAATGAGGTTTTCGAACTCGTCGTAAATCAGTTCAGCAGGGGTGTCGTTATAGCTTTCTATCTCGTCACAGATGACATCAATCTCATGTTCCAGCTCGTGTTGAGGGTATTCACTGCAAAAAACGATATCGCAAAGCAAGTCGACAGCTCGCATGAAATGTTCACGCTGGATGGCTGCATAGAAAACGGTATCTTCCTTGTTGGTAAAGGCATTCAAATCACCTCCCACACTCTCAAGGCAATTGAGAATCTGGAGTGCCGAACGGTGGTTGGTTCCCTTGAACGTCGTATGCTCACAGAAGTGAGCTAATCCTTCCTCGCCCTGTAATTCGTGACGAGCACCGGCATTGATGCCGATGCCGCAATAAACAACTGGCGAAGCCGATGGCAGATGAATGACACGAAGGCCATCGCTGAGAGTTGTAGTGTTATATTTAGCCATAATCGACTGCAAAGGTACAAAAAAATTCATAGTTCATAGGTCTTTTTTCAACTAAAAATCGTATCTTTGCAGGCAAAACAACAAAACTATGCGAAAAATTATTGGAATCGGCGAGACCGTACTCGACATCATCTTCCGCAACGAACAACCCATTCAGGCTGTTCCCGGAGGTTCTACATTCAATGCTATCATATCGCTTAGCAGGGCTGGTGCAAAAACCAGCTTCATCAGCGAAACGGGCAACGACCGCATAGGACGGATGATAGTCAAGTTCCTGAATGATAATGGTTGCGAAGCCAGTTGCGTCAATATGTATCCAGACTCGAAATCTCCCCTGTCGCTGGCGTTCCTGAACGAACAGAACGATGCAGAATACATCTTCTATAAAGACCATCCTCACGACCGTCTGGACTTTTCCTATCCCGACGTACAACCAGACGACATTGTATTGTTTGGCTCATACTACGTACTGAATCCTGTCATCCGACCTCAGGTAAAGGGTTTTCTCGATTATGCCCACGAACGGGGAGCCATTCTCTACTACGACGTCAATTTCCGTGCTTCTCACCAACACGAAGTGATGAAACTGACACCTAACCTGTTAGAGAACTTCGAATTGGCAGATATCGTGAGAGGGTCTTCGGAAGACTTTGAAATTCTCTTCAAGAAGAGTGACGCTGAACAGGTATATCGCTCGCAGATTATGTTCTACACCAAGAAGTTCATCTGCACCCATGCAGCAGAGCCCATCCAGCTGTTTGCCGATAACGGACTGAGGAAACAATACCCCGTGGCTGAGACAGAAACAGTAAGTACCATTGGTGCTGGCGACAACTTCAACGCAGGATTCCTTTTTGGACTTCTGGTGAACAACATCACGCGTACTGACCTCGAAATGGGCCTGACCGAAGAACAATGGGACAAGGTTGTCGAGATGGGACAGAAGTTCTCTGCAGAAGTATGCCGCAGCCTTTACAACTACGTCTCGCCCGAGTTCGGAGCAGAACGAAAGAAAGAACTCACGGAAGAATAGCTAGCCCTCCATGAGTTCTTTTATAATACGCAGTATTTTCTTATCTCACCACCTTACGGGCTTCACCGTTGCCATAAACGACGATGTTGACGCCTGACGAAAGTGATTGCTGGCGTTCGCCACGGAGGTTGTAGATGGCCTTCACGTCATCGTTGCATTCAGCCTTTTTCTCGCTGATACCTGAACCAATACTGAAAATGGCCTCAATACTCATCGACTTGCAACTTGCGGGCGTGAACACGAGTTCGTCGCCGTCATAATTCTCGGTCTTTTTACTGCCTGATGCAGGTGTCGTGGTGACTTTCCAACCTGCTATGGTCTTACCCTCGGGAGCCGTAGCAGTAATAGTCAGCTGACGGTTGGGGAAGAGTTTACCGTCGAAGACGCCTTCTGAGAGTTTGATGCCATTGACTGTAACATCCTCAGGCACATCGGCAACACCCTTGTTGATGGTCACAGGGAAGGCTGTGCCGAGGTTCCATTTTTTGCCAATGTGGTTATAGAAATTATTGGGGCGACCTTCTGCCCATTGCTTAGCGGCATTGAACTTGTTCTCAATTTCGCTGCGATTGTCAACGGGCCACCACCAGCCGGGATTGTATTTGTCGCGATGAGCCACAAATTCCTCCATGGACTCAGCTTTGATGAGGTCAATGGTCTCGCCTGTTCCTTTGCCGTTCATGAAGTCACCCATGTAAACGCAGCATTTGTCGATGAACAAATCCAGAATGTCCTTGTCTTCCAGCATGTTCTTGATAAGACGGGTTGCGGGCTCTGTGAATGCCCAGTTGTCATTGGGATAATTGGCAGGATTATAGAGCAGATCGATGGTGTTGTAGTTGTTCTGACGACCGTAGAGTCCGAGTCCGAAGTCGGTATCCTTGACGATGAAACGCCAGATTTTAGGCAGGCCCGACTCTGTGTCATCGTCGTTGGGGCGCCAGAAAACGATGTTGTTGCCTGGGAAGTCGATATTGCCGTAGAAGAGGTTCATGATCATGATATTCAGATATTCGCTGACATCCATCCACTGCTCGTATTCAGCCTTGGTATGGCCCTTCTCGCTATAGAAGGCCTTGAAGGCGTTATAGAAGGTGGCGTCTTCGCTACCTTTAAATTCCTCGATAAACTGGTCAACGCCACCTACTTGCTCGTGAGAGATTTCCACCATGTCGATGTCCTCCAGATCGTTGTAGTTGCTGTAGATGTTGTCCTCGTTCGAACGCTCACGGATGTTCAGCATACCCATGTATTCACCGTTGATGTAGAGAACGGCTGAATGGCCTGCCTGCCAGTCGAGATCAACGTGGCCTGCCATCGTACGCTGGATAATGAGATCGCGGAAATATAGGTCGCCGAAGTCGTTACCACCGTCGCGTAGGGAGAACGACTTAAACTCTGTAATACCAGGCCTCTGGTCGGGGAAGAATTCATAAGAATAACGCTTGTAGTCAGGATCGAAGCGCTTGTTGGCATAGAACACCATCGACTTTAGTGCGTTCGAACGCGATTGTCCTCCCTGTATGCGCGTTTCACCCAGCTGGTTGAAAGCACTGTTGTCACTTCCTACAGGGAAGAACTCTATCGTCACAGGACGACGCCAGTCGTGGGTCTTCTTGTCTTCCTTACTGTTATTATTGGCAAAAAGACCGATTTCCTTGTCGTTCAGATATTTGTCGTTGGTCTGAACAGAAAATATGGGGAGGGTGATTTCCCTTGGGTGGAAGATGTACGACTGTGCCGAACTCATAGGTGACAGCCAGCCGTCGCAGAACAGTTTGGCACGAATCACCTTTGTCTTGCCGATATTGATGGGGTTCGTATATTTCGTGCTCTTACTGGTTGGTTCACTGCCGTCTGTCGTATAGCGGATAACGGTACCCTCAGGAGCACCATCTGGCAGGCCCAGTTCCAATTGGAAAGCAGCTTCGCCAGAGGTCACAAAACCTTCCTTGCCGAATACGGGAGCACCCAAGATATGCTTGGCGTCGCATATCTCACCAGTATTGGCCTTACCAGGAGTCGGTGTAACCTGATAGCCCCATTTGTCGGCACCATCAGTCTCGCGACCGAAAGCCACATCGGGAGCAGGCATCTTTTTCATGTCTGCAGGGAGACTATCAACAGGTTCGGCATCTTTACCCTTGAAAAGATAAACCGTACAACCCTTGCCTGACTCCAGGCGGAAATCTGCATGGAGACGATTGTCCTCCTTGCCCTCCTTGTCACAATAGATAATCACGTAACCACCAGCAGGCACTTGCTGATCAGGCAACTGCCAAGCCTTCTTCACCTTGTTTTTGTTGCTGATTTTGTAATCCTTCAGGTTAATGGCTGCATCTGTTGGGTTATACAACTCCACCCACGAATCAGGAAATTCCTTGATGTCATCCATGATACACTCGACATTCGACTGCATCAACTCATTAATCTTTAACGTTTGTGCTGTGGAACTGACGCTCAGTCCCACGAGCGAAAGAAAAATCAAATACTTTTTCATTGTCGTTTATAGTCGTTTTTAATATCTCTTTTGCAAAAAGTGATGCAAAGATACGAATAAGCAATCGGAATGCCAAACATATTTGAGCATTTTCGATTGAAAAAACTCCTAGCGTAACATCCGAATAATAATCTGTTACAATCTGTTACAATAGCTGCAGGGCGCGTTGGAGAATGTCGTTGGTTTCGCCCATGATAGTAAAGTATTCGTTCATCTCCCAGAGGTCGCGGGCAATGAGTGCTTTCAGTTGGAGGCGCAGATAAGGTAAGGTGCGCTGGAGTTCCTCGTCATCCTTGGGCTTGATATTCTGCTTCTCAGCCTCAGCCATGATGCCGTCAATGACACTCTGTGGCACTTCAAAGCGCTGACGATAGTCCTCAAAGGTCTTGTAGTCCCGATGCAACTGTTTGCGGTTTTGGTCAACATAGCGCAGATTGGCATTGATGACGAGCGATTTAGCCGCCAGTTCCCGATGGAATCGTGTATATTTGGTGGTATCAAGGGGTACGAACTCGTCTGGCATGATGCCTCCGCCACCATAGACGAGACGATGCTCTTTCAGCGTATAATACTTTAGCGAGTCAGCAAAATGAACGCTGTCGGCACTCATCAACTCACCGCTCTTCAGACGGTGTAGCATATCCTCAGCATAATCCTTCTGTTTGCCCTTCTCGTAAGGTTTCTGGATACAGCGACCAGAAGGTGTGTAGTAATGAGCTATGGTCAGGCGAATCATGGAACCATCTGGCAGGTCGATAGGTCGCTGAACGAGGCCCTTACCAAAGGTGCGACGTCCGACGACAATGCCTCGGTCGTGGTCCTGAATGGCTCCAGAGACAATCTCAGCAGCCGATGCCGTATAGCTATCGACCAGGACAATGACCTTGCCTTTGGTGAACAGTCCCCCACCCTTGGCCTTGTATTCAGTCCGCTGAGTCTGGCGTCCGTTGGTATATACAATAAGATCACCAGCCTGCAGGAACTCCTCCGCAATCTTCACAGCTGTTTGGAGATAGCCTCCGCCATTCTCCTGCAAATCGAGAATAAGCGACTCCATACCCTCATTCGTTAATTTCTTCATACTCTCGACGAACTCGTCGTGCGTTGCAGCACCAAAACTGCCAATACGGATATAGCCCACCTTGGGGCGAACCATATAAGCGGCATCAATGGTGTGAACGGGAATCTTGTCGCGAACGACGTTAAACGTCAGCGTATCCTTTATGCCTCGACGGACAATGGCCAGCACGACTTTAGTCCCCTTTGGGCCACGCAGACGTTTCATAATCTCTTCCTTGGGCATTTTTACACCTGCGATAATGGTGTCGTTGACTTTAACAATACGGTCGCCAGCAATGATGCCCACCTTTTCGGAAGGGCCGTTGGTGACAGGCTGGATGACAAGCAGCGTATCCTCAGCCATATTAAACTGCACACCTATACCCTCGAAATTGCCCTGCAGGGGTTCATTGGCCGCTTTTACCTCCTTTGCTGTCAGGTAACTGGAGTGAGGGTCGAGTTTCTCTAACATCCCACGAATGCCGTCCTCAACGAGCTTATCCTCGTTGACAGAGTCGACATAAAGATTGGTGACTGCCATCTCGGCAATCTGGAGTTTTCGCAAGGGTGAATCCTCGCCCATGTTAATCCGAAACTGGGCAACAGCGCCTATTGAGAGCAGCGACAAAATCGCTGCACACAGCATTTTCTTATTCATAGTCGTAATCTTCGGGCTTGTCTTCCTCAATGACGAGGTTGTCAATGATGAAGTTTTGGCGCTCCATCGTATTCTTGCCCATGTAATATTCCAATAGTTTCTGTACTTGGTCGTTCTTGTGAAGGGTAACCTGTTCGAGACGGATGTCAGGACCGATGAAACCGGCAAATTCTTCAGGTGATATCTCACCCAAACCTTTGAATCGGGTGATTTCAGGATCTGGGCCTAACTCCTGAATAGCTTTCTGACGCTCCTCTTCGCTATAGCAGTAACGGGTGAGGAAATCGCTTTTGGCTGTTGGCTGTTGGCTGTTGGCCTTTTTAGCATCTTCGACTTCCAGAATCTTCTTATTCTTAATCTTCGTACGCTTGTTGCGAACACGGAACAAAGGCGTCTGGAGCACATAGACGTGACCCTTCTTAACAAGTTCAGGGAAGAACTGCAGAAAGAAAGTAATGATAAGCAGACGGATGTGCATACCGTCAACATCAGCATCAGTTGCCACTATCACCTTATTATAACGCAGGGTATCAAGACCCTCCTCAATATCGAGAGCAGCCTGAAGCAGATTGAACTCCTCGTTCTCGTAAACCACCTTCTTGGTCAGACCAAACGAGTTGAGTGGTTTTCCACGAAGCGAGAATACCGCCTGCGTGTTGACATCACGGCTCTTGGTGATGCTTCCGCTGGCAGAGTCACCCTCTGTAATAAAGATACACGATTCCTCCTTGCGCTCGTTTTTGACGTCGGAGAAGTGGATGCGACAGTCGCGCAACTTACGATTATGCAGGTTAGCCTTCTTGGCACGCTCACGCGCCAGTTTGGTGACACCAGCCATTGCCTTACGTTCGCGCTCACTTTCTTTCACCTTATTCTCAATGACCTCAGCGACGTCTTGATGGATGTGCAGGTAGTTATCAACTTGTTGTTTGATGAAGTCACCTACATATTTATTAATGCTATCCCCGTCAGGAGCCATCTGCGTAGAGCCCAGCTTAATCTTTGTCTGGCTCTCGAAGACGGGTTCCTCGACGTTAATGGCGATAGCAGCTACCATACCTGTACGTATGTCGCCATACTCGTATTTGCCAAAGAACTCCTTGATGGTCTTGGCGATATGTTCCTTGAAAGCACTCTGATGCGTACCGCCCTGCGTGGTATGCTGTCCATTGACGAACGAATAGTACTCCTCGCCATACTGATTAGCATGGGTAAAGGCTATTTCAATATCCTCACCCTTTAGGTGAATGATGGGATAGAGTGGGTCGTTGGTCATACGGTCCTTTAACAGGTCCTCCAATCCGTGACGACTGAGAATGCGCCGTCCGTTATACATGATGGCGAGACCTGTGTTCAGGTAAGTATAGTTGCGGAGCATGTTTTCTACGATATCATCGTGGAAACTGTACTCCTTGAACAGCGTATTGTCCGGCTCGAAATATATGTAGGTACCTGTTTCGTCCTGCGTATCTTCTGTGACGTCCGTCTGCAGGATGCCTCGCTCGAAAGTCGCCTTACGCACCTTTCCGTCACGATAGCTGGCAACCTCAAAATGCGTACTCAGCGCATTCACCGCCTTTACACCCACACCATTCAGACCTACGGACTTCTTGAAAGCCTTCGAGTCGTACTTACCACCAGTGTTCAGCACACTGACAGCCTCGATGAGCTTGCCCTGAGGGATGCCTCGTCCGTAGTCGCGAACGGAGACACGCAGGTTTTCGTCGATAGTGATTTCAAGGCGGTCGCCTGCCTTCATCTTAAACTCGTCGATGGAGTTATCGATGACTTCTTTCAACAACACATAGATACCATCTTCGGGCAGTGAACCGTCGCCCAGACGTCCGATATACATTCCTGGACGAGTGCGGACGTGCTCCATATCCGACAAGTGCCGGATGTTGTCGTCATCATATTTGACGACCTCTTCTTGGGGGATTATGTTATTCTCTTCAGACATATTATAGATGAGGTTTTTCCGATTAAATGGGCTTTTTATAGCAACGCCGGCGCTTGTGTTGGATATGTTCCAGATACTGCCACTGGCTCTGTACCTTCTCGTTGGTCTCCATTTCGACATTCGTCTCGCCCCACTTAAAGCCAAACTTCTGATAGCGGGGGATGAGGTCGTAGAACAGCAGGGCATTGGCACCCTTCTGCTGGTATTCAGGCAGGAAACCCACCAACATCAGGTCGAGACACTCTGCCTTGTGAAATTTCAAGGCTCTCAGACAGTGCCACCAACCAAAGGGCCACAAGCGCCCGTTTTTACATTTCTGCAAGGCGCGCGTCATATTGGTAATCGAGATGCCTATACCAATGACATCATGATCAGGCGTATTCCAGTCTTCTATCAGACAAAGCATGTCCATATCGAGCATGGGGAAATACATCTTGAGGTACTCGTCAATCTGACGTTCCGTCATCTGAGAGTAGCCATAGAGGTTGCCAAACGACTTATTGACCACATCGAGCACCTTACGACCATACTGCTCTTTACCAAACACCTGACTGCGCTTGGGGTGCATCGGATGCAGATTGTAGCGCTTCTGTACCAGTTCGGCCACCTTCTTGTATTTCTCAGGCATTCCGTCTTTGGGGACGATGAGCTTATACTCCACATAGTCATTGTCTTTCTCCCATCCGCCCAGCTGTTCCATGTGCTGAGGATAGTAGGGATAGTTGTAGATGGTAGCCATCGTGCCTAGCTGGTCGAAACCTTCGATGAGCATTCCTTCTGGATCCATATCCGTAAAGCCCAACGGACCGACTATTTGCGTCATTCCTTTCTCACGACCCCATTGTTCGACAGCCTCGAAAAGTGCCTTTGACACTTCTAAATCGTCGATGAAATCGACCCATCCGAAACGCACGCTCTTAATGTCCCAGCGGTCGTTGGCACGATGGTTGATGATGCCTGCAATACGTCCAACGACCTTACCATCCTTGTAAGCCAGGAAGTATTCGGCCTCGCAGAACTCAAAAGCAGCGTTCTTGTCCTTACTCAATGTGTGTTTCTCGTCGGTATACAGGTTAGGTGCGTCGTAGGCATTGCCTCGATACAAATCGTAGTGAAGCTGGATGAAAGCATCGAGCTCCCGTTTGTTGGTGACTTTGCGAATCTCTACTGATGGCATAAGCTAATCCTTGTTTAATTTTGCAAAGGTAAGCAAAAAGGCGCAAAAAGCCAAAATAATTAACCAATTTTACAGCAAATAAACAACTTATGCTCTCCAGAGGCTAACGTAGTAGCAAAGATATATGTGTCGCCACCATCCTTCAATTTCAGCTTTTTCCTAAGCAGTTCGGCAGTCATCGGAAAGTTGCGTACCGCAATATTTGCCGATTCCATCGGAACTAAACTTTCACTAAACTTTTTCTTAATCTCCTGCTTGTTCATCGATGAAATGGCTAAAATTCTAAACTTACGCCCAGGGAAATCGTCGATTTCATCGGAAGAGAGGAAAAGGTGAGAGTTTGAAGAGACTTGTCGCACAGGGAACTGAGCTTCGACTTCAGCGAAGCATCCTGCCTTCATGATACTGGCATTCGGCTCGTAAAGGTAAAGGGGACTGTCAGCGAGGTCGGAGCTCGTCAAATGTTCCCAGCCTGGGAACAAATTATTCCCAGCCTGGGAAGAAAACATTCCCACGCTGGGAATGCGCGCCACACTCCTACCTTTAGGTGGGAGAATAAATGTGAAGCTACTGGCTCCGTTAACACATACCACACGCAAACCGTCCGTTTGCTCCTTGCCAAGCAATAATAGGAGTTCTTTGCACTCGTTGTCGACGCTGACGACATGCACTTCTGCAACTTTGAAAACGCCATCAGGCGAGGCTTTCTCCAAATCGCTGACTGCCTTGCGCCAATCAAGCATGGGGGAAAGTTTGAGCAGGACACGGTCAGTCTTTTGTACTAACAAGGGGAGTAATTCCAAGATATTCGGCGTGCAGTCCTCAATGCTGTAAGTGCGTCCTCCGTGTTCGTTCCTTCGCGCTGGATCGAGGAAAGCTAGGCTGACGTGGGGCATCTCGGACAAGTATATTGCTGTGTCACAGCAATATACACAACAGTCGTGACCCAGCGTGCGGAAGTTTTCTTGGGCAATGGCGCAAAGCTGCTCGTTCTGCTCGACATAGGTACGCTGACGGAAGCCTTGCGACATCCAGTAAAAGTCGACACCAAAACCTCCCGTCAGGTCAACCATACTCTCACCCTTGCCTGCAATCTGAGCCTTATAGCGAGCTGTTTGCTCAGAGGAACATTGTTCCATATTGAGATGAGGGGGATAGACGACTCCTTCGACCTCAGCCCACGAAGGTAACTTCTTACGAGCGGTCTGACGACCTGCAATCTGTTGCAAGGCCGTCTGAAGGTCCACTTCTGCGTCCTTCGCACCCTGCAAAGCCAGCTTCCGTACGTCGTCATTAGCATGTTGACGAACGAATTCCCACGTCTTCTCATTGATTAACATGCTGCAAAAGTACGAAAAATATTTTAAATTCTTAATTTTCAATTCTCAATTCTCAATTATTTATTGTACCTTTGCACCGTATTAATACATTATTATTATGAAAATAGCTTTAATCGGCTACGGCAAGATGGGCAAGATGATAGAGCAGATAGCCCTGAGTCGTGGTCATGAGATTGTGAGTATTATCGACATTGACAATCAGGACGACTTCGACAGCGAGGCCTTCAAGAGTGCTGATGTGGCGATAGAGTTTACAGCCCCTCAGGCTGCTTATGGCAATTATTTGCATGCTTTCAAACACCACGTGAAGGTGGTGAGTGGCTCGACGGGTTGGATGAAGGAACATGGTGACGACGTGAAGCGCATGTGCTCTGAGGAAGGACAGACGCTGTTCTGGGCCTCGAACTTCTCCATTGGTGTGGCCATCTTCAGTGCTGTCAACAAGTATCTGGCAAAGATTATGAACCAGTTCCCACAGTATGACGTCGAGATGGAAGAGACGCACCACGTACATAAGCTCGACCATCCTTCAGGGACTGCTATCACACTGGCAGAGGGCATTGTAGAGAATATCGACCGCAAGGAAGCTTGGGCTGAGGATACAACAGACCCCAAACTGCTGCGTATCGACCATATTCGTCGTGGTGAGGTGGCAGGTATCCATACCGTCCGCTACGATTCTGAGGCTGACATCATCACCATAACTCACGACGCCCACTCTCGTCAGGGTTTTGCCCTTGGTGCCGTGCTGGCTGCTGAGTACACCAAAGACCATCAGGGATTGCTGACCATCTCAGACATGTTTAAATTTTAATAAGTGTCACCAAAATATGTTAATGTTTCATGCTTCGCGCAACAAATACTCAGATGCGTAACGTCGAAAGCATGTAAACCAAATATTATACAATCATGGAGAAAAAGAAAAAGTTGAATATGAAGGTGCAGTGGGCGAAGTTCATCTGCGTTTTGATATTGTACCTATTATTCCTTTACTGGGTAGGTTCATGGTGGGGACTGCTCGTCATTCCGTTCATCTATGACGTATATATCACCAAGAAGATTAAGTGGCAATGGTGGAAGGAGTCTGAAGGTCCTGTGAAGTGGGTCATGTCGTGGGTTGACGCATTGGTATTTGCTCTCGTAGCAGTCTATTTCATCAACTTGTTTTTCTTCCAGAATTACGTGATTCCATCGAGTTCGTTAGAGAAGAGCCTCTTGACGGGTGATTACCTCTTCGTGTCGAAAGTGAGCTATGGTCCACGTATCCCTGAGACACCACTGACAATGCCTTTGACACAACACACCCTGCCTGTCTTTGAGTGTAAGTCGTACATTGAGTGGCCCCACTGGGACTATCGTCGCGTGAAGGGTTTGGGCAAGGTTCAGCTGAACGATATCGTCGTGTTCAACTATCCTGCTGGTGATACCCTGACGTCAGACATTCATCACCAGGCAGAGGACTTCTATCGCAACTGCTATGGTTACGGTTATGGGCTTTGGGAGAATCGGCCCAACCCAGACTCGTTGAGCACAGAGGAACGCATGAAGTACTTCCATCAGCTTTACCAACTGGGACGCGAATACATAGAGAAAAATCGTCAGGAGTTTGGTGAGATTGTTACTCGTCCTACGGATCGTCGCGAGAACTACGTGAAGCGTTGTGTAGGTCTTCCTGGACAGACGTTGCAAATCAAGGACCGCATCATCTACATCAATGGCGAGGCCAACAAGGAACCTGATAACGTGCAGTACACCTACCGTCTGAAGCTGAACCAGCGTTTGGAGGACGATGTGATGAAGGAGTTAGGCATCACGATGGAAGACTTGATGAGCCTGAACACCCTCGGCTATATGCCACTGACCAACAATGCTGCCAAAGAACTGAAACAGCGTGGAATCGCAGAAAACATTGAGTTGAACAGAGATAATGACGAGTGGGACATCTATCCTTTGAACGGCAATCTGCATTGGACGCGCGACAACTACGGTCCCATCTGGATTCCTGCCAAGGGCGAAAGTATCGACCTAACGTTGGAAAACCTGCCTATATACGAGCGTCCCATCAGAACCTACGAGGGTAATAAACTCGAGGTGAAGAATGGCAAGATATTCATCAACGACAAGGAAACCACAAAGTATACCTTCAAGTTGGATTACTATTGGATGCAGGGTGACAACCGTCATAACTCGCTCGACTCACGCTACTGGGGCTTTGTGCCAGAAGACCATATCGTGGGTAAGCCCATCTTCATCTGGTGGAGCTCTGATCCAGACCGTAGTGGTTTTGGTGGTATTCGCTGGAGTCGCCTGTTCCGCTTTGTAGACAATATCAAATAAGGTAAGAGATTTGATGTAAGAAGTATGAGTAACTGGCTAAAGTACGTAATCGCATTTGCATCAGCATTCGCTGTGATGCTATTGGTACGTACTTTAGTCTTTTCCATACATGGAGTGTTGGGTGACGGACTGGCTCCTTTGTATAAAAGTGGTGACCGTCTGCTCATCAATCGTTGCAGCTATGGTTTACGCATTGAGGGCAATGGGCTGTTGCCCTATAGCCGCCTGTTGCGCCAGCCCGTCAAAAAGGGCGATATCGTGGCCTTCACCGTTCCCTGCGATTCGGTCAATGGGCTCTGTATAGCCCGCTGTACGGCCGTTCCTGGCGATACCATTCGTACAAAAGACGGCCCTCTGCTTGTTCCTGGTCTCAAGACCTGCGCCAAAACGGATTACTACTGGTTGGAGGCTGTCAACAAGGAGAACCCCGTCGACTCCCGCTACTTCGGCTTTATCCCTGAAAGCAACATCATCGGACGCGTAGTCACAGTGCTCTACAATCGTCAAAACACCTTGCTGCCATGAGTTCAGCACTGTTGCAGACTACCTACTTCGGACCAGTCCAATGGTACCAGAAGCTCTATCGCTACGACCATTGCACCATAGAGCAATACGACTCGTTCCAGAAGCAAACTTATCGAAATCGTTGTGTGATTTCTACTGCCAATGGGTTGCAAGCGCTTACAGTCCCTGTAGAGCACTCACCTCTCACCTCTAACCACTCACCTCTGGTTAAAGACCTTCGCATCAGCGACCACAACCAATGGAGACGAGTGCATTGGAATGCCTTACAAAGTGCATACAGCGAGAGTCCGTTCTTTGAGTATTATGCTGACGATCTACATCCCTTCTTTGAGCAGAAATACACCTTTTTAGTCGATTTCAACGAGAATATCCGTCAGAAAATCTGCGAGCTCATCGACATCCAACCCAATGTCAGCTATACCTCAGACTTCAGCCATCAGCCATCAGACATCACTGATTTTCGTGACATTATCCACGCCAAGCATCCACAGCCAGACCCCGACTTCGAGCCTAAAGTATATTGGCAGGTGTTTCAGCACAAACATGGTTTCCTGCCCAACCTCTCCATACTCGACTTGCTGTTCTGCATGGGGCCGGAATCCGTATTCTATTTGTAATCATGAAAATCCATGCACCCTTGTTGCCTTTAGCCTTTTGTCTGGCATTAGGCATTGTCGCTGGCAAATTCCTCGGCAATTGGACATGGGGCTTGATTCCACTAGTGATCATGTTGGTGGTGACCGCCTTGTTGGGTCGCTATCCTCGTTGGCAGTCAATCGGCATAGGGTGTTGTGTTATCTTGATTGGAGCAGTCTTAAGTTCCAGAATCAGACATCATTTGAACGTCGAATGGCCAGACAGACCAATGGTAACTGAGGCCGTAGTCATCAGCGAACCCGTTATAAAAGAAAAGGTTATTGTTGCAGACCTCCTAACGACAGAAGGGCACAAAAAGCTAAGATGCAGACTGGTAAGAGACGAGCGGAGCGAACGAATCCGCATAGGTGACGGACTCCAGATACGCGCATATATTAATAAGGTACACGCATGGGAGCAAGGCCATTTCGACTACCAACGCTATATGGCCTGTCATGGGTTTGTTGGTGAATTGTTTGCGAAACAAAGTGACTGGCAATGGAAACAGTTATCATTGTCTGGCCTTAGCATACTGGAACGAGCAAAACTTCGTTTCCTTCTATGGCGCCACCAATTGTTGGAGCAATATCAGAAGTGGGGAATAACAACGGAGGCCTATAGTGTGATAGCAGCAATGACGCTGGGCGAAAAGTCGCAGTTGGATGCAGGACTAAAGGAAACGTACTCCCAAGTAGGAGCCTCCCACATTCTGGCCCTCAGTGGACTGCACCTGATGATTATCTATACGGTCATCTCGCTATTCCTAGGCTGGCGACGATTCAGGACGGTTTCACAAGTCCTTATTGTCCTGTCTATCTGGGCCTTTGCCTTTTTGGTAGGCTTGTCGCCCAGTGTGACACGTGCTGCCTTCATGATCAGTGTCTATGCTTTGCTAGCATTAGGCCACAGGGAAAAAATGTCCGTCAACACATTGGCATTTACAGCTATCGTCATGCTAATAGTTAATCCTTTGGCACTCTACGATATGGGATTTCAACTATCATTCATGGCTGTGCTGGCTATCTTGCTATTCTGTCCTATGTTGGAACGTATCATTCCTCTTCACATACAACTGGAGCACCGCTGGTTAAAAGCCCTCTGGGGATTGACAACAGTCTCGTTGTCTGCACAAATAGGCACAGCACCACTGATTGCCTGCTATTTCGAACGTTTTGCCACCTATTTTCTGCTCAGCAACTTCGTGGTCATACCCTTGGCAACAATCCTACTCTATCTGGCATTGCTCAGCATATGCACCTGTTGGTGGAGCGCACTACAAGCATTGATTGTCACTGCCCTCTCATCTATCGTCATTCTGATGAATAACCTGTTGGAAAGCATTGCTCACCTGCCCTATTGCAGCATAGAGGGTATCCGTCTATCCACACTGCAATTGGGATGCATCTATTTGCTGATAGGAAGCGTTTATGTCTTTCTCAACCTAAAATTTCCAAGATTTCGCCAAAACGGTTGATCTTCTGCAGACGTTCGTGGGGAAACTCTTCCGACTTCTCCAATTCCCATACCACATGATAGGGAATATAAATGCTATAGGCACCTGCACACAACGCAGGAACCACATCTGAACGAAATGAGTTACCAACCATTACCGTCTGCTCTGGGGCTACGTCCAGATTCTCACACAACTGTCGATATTCCTTTTCCGTCTTGTTCGACACTGTTTCCATGTGCGAAAAATATTGTTCCAAACCAGAACGACGAAGTTTGTTCTCCTGATCCAATAACTCACCTTTCGTAAACACAACCAACTGGTATCGGCGCGACTGGGAGAGTTGTTTCAGCGTATCCTCCACTTCTGGCAGAGGGGTTGTGGGAAACAGCAACAACTCTCGACCCAAATCCAGCAGTTTCATCACGACATCACCTGTCAATTGCTCATGACTCACACGAACGGCATTCTCTACCAGCGACAAAGTAAAGGCCTTCGTACCATAACCCGTCAACGGCAGGTTCTTGCGCTCAGTAGCAAACAAGCCTTCGCTAACCTCGCGAGCTGTCGCCCACGGACTGAGCAGTTCGCAGCATTTCCGTTCCACCTCGTCGAACCACGACTGGCAGTCCCATAACGTGTCGTCAGCATCGAATGCCACTACGCGAATATCATCCCATTTCTGGTTCATTGCTGCAAAAGTATTTCAAAGGGGGTAACAGGAAGGCCTGTGGCATTATGAAGGGTTGCTTGCGGACTATCCTTCCAGGCAAAGCGAACCTTAACCGGTGCAGAAATAGGCGATTTCAACGAGACCTTGTTACCTGTAACCATAGAAGAGTCAACATTCACAAAATGGCCATCACTGCCAGCAACCTCTAATTCTGGTATATTTCCTGCACCTTCTGATAGTAAGGGCTGGTCGAAAGTAATGACAATTTCAGAGCCCTGTGCTTCAGCACTAATGGGATGAGGCGACAACTGTACCTTCTTATTATAAACCAGGCGATCCATGCACAGACCGATACGCTCAGCAGCCTCCTTTTTGCGCAAGGGATGAATATCGACGGTTTCACCGAGGTCTATGAGGCAGGCCATCTCAGCATATGGGTCTTGTTGGGCAACTGTACGCTGAGCTTCACGCAGAGCAGCCCAACCGCTGTTCACAGGAGCTGTTTGTGGCACTATGGGTGAAGGAAATCCTGTCTGCTGACGACCATCGTGGTTAGCTAATTGTACGATACAGAATGGCAATGCAGGCTCTTGCCAGAGAGCTCGCCAGCCACCCATGAGTTTTCTCAAGTAGTCTGCATATGGTTTCGGATTGCCTGTATTCGACTCGCCCTGATACCATACCACACCGCTAATGGCATAGGGTGCCAAAGGAAAGAGCACGGCATTATAAAGCGTCGTGGGTTGGTTCTGCATCGAGACGTCACCACTGGGACAATTAGGCATCTCGGCACCGACATGCATCTTCCACTGCGTACTGAGAGGAATGACATCCTTTGGCATGGGATTCTGAGAGAAGCGGTCGTCGCCGAAAGCAATCATATAGGGCTTTTCAGGAATGAAATGCACAGCACCATACTTATTGATAAACCGCACGGCAATGACGTTGTCGCCCTCACGCAGCAGACCCTCGGGAATATCGTAGCGACGCGGAGGATACTGATAGTAGGTATGTCCGATTTCCTTGCCGTTCAGGTAGGTTATGTCCTGGTCGAACAGGGTGCCCAACAAGAGGCGGGCAGGCTTTCCCGCGTGTTCCTTATCTATATTAATATGCTGACGGAGCCAGACGGAGCCGACACCACGCCACATCCAATCGTTCTGGTTGATCGTTTTCCAGTCTGCGTCTTTATACGTGGAAAGCTGATAAGCTGATACGCCATCTACCTTGTCCAGCAGTTCTTGCCAACGCTTGTTAGCCTCGTTATTAGCCTGAGCCTGTGCCCTGATATACTGGTCGTTCTGATAGAATGCGAGCCTCTTGATCAGCATGGGATAATCGCGCATCAGCGAATCAGCACTGATCCAGGCCTCGATAGGAGTACCGCCCCAGCTGTTTACGATAATGCCCTGAGGAATTCCTGTCTGTTGTTGCATTCGCAGGCCCAAAAATGTACCAACAGCAGAAAAAAGCCAGACATTCTGCTTAGTCACTGGTTTCCAATTAATATTGGTTGGACGGATGTCGTCCTGAACGCCATGTGTGTTTGTCTCGTTCTGAACGCGGAATACGCGTACCTTATTATTATCAAAACGGTCGATTTCATCGGTATATTGCGGATATACGCGTTCAATGGTAACATCTATGTTCGACTGTCCGGAACAGAGCCATACGTCACCCACCAGCACGTCAGTCAACACAATGTCTGCCACTGTCATCGTATAGGGACCACCAGCCTTCATCTTAGGCAAATCGATGCGCCAATGCCCTGTTTCATCAGCAACCGTTTCATACTGATGTTTATTCCAACTAATAATTACTTTTTCCTGTGGATCAGCCTTTCCCCATATAGGAATGGGCTTGTTACGCTGAAGAACCATGCCAGACTGAAACAGTTGCGGAAGCTGCACTTTGGCTTCTGCGGATATCATACCCGTCAATGCCAAAAAGAAGAATAAGATTTGTCTTTTCATTGTTCGATAGTTTTGTGCAAATGTAATAAAAATAAGTGAATAAACTGTCAAATAAGAGTAATTTTTTGATGCATGCAACAAAAAACTATACTTTTTGTTACACACAAAAATGTCGATTTCAGCGTTATTTACTATCTTTGCACACAGAATTTATTAAAATTTATCAATCAATATGACACCTAACGAAAATCAAGGAGCAAAAGGCTTCTACAAACTCAGCTGGTTGCAGCGCATCGGATTTGGCTCTGGCGACCTGGCTCAGAATCTTATCTTTCAGGTAATTTGCACTTATCTGCTGTTTTTTTACACCGATATCTACGGACTTACGCCCTCTGCTGTGGCTGTAATGTTCTTGGTCGGAAATGTTGCTAATGTGATTTGGGATCCCATTGTGGGAACGTTAATCGACAAGAGTAATCCACGTTACGGAAAATACCGCTCGTATTTGCTTTATGTGGGTATTCCCCTTTCCGGATTCGCCATTTTGTGTTTCTACAATGGTTTCGCACCATCACTGATATATGCGTATGTAACCTATATTTCCATGCAATTGCTCTATACGTTTATTAATGTGCCGTACGGAGCGTTGAATTCTTCACTGACTCGCGACACCAACGAAATTACCATCCTTACGTCAGTACGTATGTTCATGGCCAACCTCGGTGGTCTGGCAGTCAACTCTGGTCTGCCCCTTTTCATCGCCCTGATTGCTGGTGCACCATCAGATAGTCTGCCGAAGGATCCTTCTGCATGGTTTACCACGATGACTATCTACGCCATTGTAGGTTTCTGCCTGCTCGCATTCTGTTTCTCACAGTGTAAGGAGCGCGTGGTGATGGACGCTAAAGCCACTGAAGACGTGAAGGTTAGTGACCTGTGGATGGAATTCCTCCGCAACCGTCCCTTGCGTGTGCTCGCCTTCTTCTTCATCACCGCTTTCGCTATGATGTCAGTGGGTAATGCTGCTGGTGCCTACTTTATGAATAGCAATCTGCACGGCTCGGCTCAGCAGCTATCTATCTTCATGGCTTTAGGTTCTGCTCCAGCATTTTTGTTCATGCCTCTTGTTCCTTGGTTCAAACGCATGGTCGGCAAGAAAAATATGTTCTATCTCTTCCTGGGTGCCGCCATCCTCGGTATGGGTATGCTTTACTTCATCTCAAAGATGGAGCAGCCCAGCATGATGATGATTTATGTGGCACAGTTCATTAAGAGTACAGGTGTCATTGTGGCTACTGGTTACATGTGGGCATTGGTTCCTGAGGTTATCTCTTACGGTGAGTACACCACTGGTCGTCGTATCTCGGGTATCGTCAACGCCCTGACAGGTTTGTTCTTCAAGGCTGGTATGACCTTTGGTAGTATTGTCGGTCCTGCTGTATTGGCCTATGTAGGCTATAACAGCGCAGAGATCGACCAGACTCCCTTTGCCGAAGAGGGTATCCTGTGGCTCGTCTGCGTAATTCCTGCCATATTGCTGGCTTTGGCTATGTTCATCATTAGCCGCTATGAACTGACTGATGAGGTCATCGACGACATCAACAAGAAGATTGAAGAGCGCAACAAGTAAACAACACAATACAAAACTATGCGTAAACTAATTCTATTTCTAATGTTGGTAGGCTCTGCGGTCTCTGCCCTTGCAACGCCACGCTCTGACCAAGGGCCAGAGAATGCTCAGACGTTGAAAGATGCTATTGGCAAATACTGCCTCATCGGTGCTGCTGTCAACCAGTGGCAGAGCGACGGGCAGGTGCCTGCAGCTGATGCCGTACTGGCCAAGCACTTCAACTGCGTGGTAGCAGAAAACTGTATGAAACCAGAGGTGCTGGCACCTGCTGAAGGCATCTTTGACTTTCGTGTAGCTGATAAGTTTGTTAACTACGCCCGTCAGTTGGGGCTGAAGGTGAATGGCCACTGCTTGGTATGGCACTCACAGGCTCCTGACTGGTGGTTTACCAATGGCTATGCTGCCAGTCCAGCTTCTAAAGAGGTCTTGAAAGATCGTCTTATCAAGCACATCAAGACCGTAGTAGGTCATTTCAAGGGACAGGTCTTTGGTTGGGACGTCGTCAACGAGGCTATTGAGGATGACGGTTCGTTCCGTAAGTCAAAGTACTATAACCTTTTGGGCGAGGAATTCATTGAGATTGCCTTCCGTGCAGCTCATGAGGCTGACCCCGACGCAGAACTCTATTACAACGACTATTCGATGTCAGGCGAGAAGAAGCGCGAGGCTGTCTGCCGTTTGGTCAAGAACCTAAAGGCCAAGGGTCTGCGTATCGATGGTGTAGGCATGCAGAGCCACAATGGTCTGGACTATCCTGACCTCACAGAGTATGAGAAAAGCATTGATGCCTTTGCTGGCTGTGGTGTGAAAGTACTGATTACCGAGCTCGACATCAACGTGCTACCCAACCCCGAGGGTTTTGGTGGCGCTGATATCGCCCAGAACTTTGAACTACAGCAGAAGTACAACCCCTATGTCAATGGTCTGCCTGCCGACAAGCAGAAAGAACTCGACAAGCGTTGGTTGGACCTGTTCAAAATCTACTACAAACATCGCGCACAGATTGGTCGCATCACTCTGTGGGGCGTCTGTGACGACAACTCCTGGCTCAATGGCTGGCCCATCAAGGGACGCACCAACTATCCCTTGCTCTTTGACCGCCAGTATCAGGCAAAGCCTGTTATCAACGACATTATCAAACTATACAAATAATTACTATTATGGCAAAATTACCACGTTATCTTTTCCCAAGCGACTATATGGCTGACCCCTCAGCCAATGTATTTAACGGACGTTTCTACATCTATCCCTCACACGACTGGGATGCAGGTGAGTGTTTCGACGACGATGGTGGCCACTTCCAGATGAAGGACTATCACGTACTCTCATGGGACGACATCGAGAATGGCGAGGTGACCGATCATGGTGTGATCCTCGACGTGAAAGACGTACCCTGGGCTGAGAAGCAGATGTGGGACAATGACTGTGTTGAGAAGGACGGCAAGTACTACCTCATCTTCTCTGCCAAAGCTTACGATGGTGTGTTCCGTCTGGGCGTAGCTGTTGCTGACAAGCCCGAGGGACCATTCAAGCCTATGGAGAAGCCCATCCGTGGTTCGTTCTCTATCGACCCTTGCGTATTCAAGGACGATGATGGCAAGATTTATACATACTTCGGTGGACTGTGGGGTGGACAGCTCCAGTGGTGGCGCCCATTGCCCAATGGTTTGGCACCTGTTTTCGGAAAGTATGGCGACCAGAACGGACTCATCGACCTCGGTGCTGCTCCTGACCATAAGGGCGAGCTCTTCACGCAGGCCGACAGTCCTGCCATCAACAGCTGTGTCGTTCGCATGAGCGATGATGTACAGCAGTTTGCAGAGGCTCCTCGTGCTGTTGTCGTTCTCGACAAGAATGGTGAGCCTATGAAGGCTGGTGACCCCCACCGCTTCTTCGAGGCCTCATGGATGCACAAGTACAATGGTAAGTACTACTTCTCCTACTCTACTGGTGATAGCCACTTCCTGTGCTATGCCATTGGTGACAACCCCTACGGACCATTCCGCTATCAGGGTGTCATCCTTGACCCCGTCGTAGGCTGGACTACCCACCATTCTATCGTAGAGTACAAGGGTCAGTGGTATCTGTGCTATCACGACTGTGTACCCAGCAACGACATCACACACCTGCGCTCACTGAAGGTTCAGCGCCTGTTCTACAATGAGGACGGCACCATCCAGAAAGTAGTAAACGAATAACACGAGTCAAGCGTTAGTTGTTTGACGCGCGAAACACCTGAGGACTGATGACATTTAGCGATGTCGTCAGTCTTTTTTATATATAATAAGGTGATGATGATAAAGAGATTAGCATTCATAGGATTATTGGTTTGCATGGCGCTTACCGTTGTGGCTCAGAAGGTCAGCGTGGTGACAGGCAAAAAGACAACGGTTCGCGAGCAATATGCCAAAGAATATTTGCAGAAGAAACTGACAGCGATGGGTTATACCATTGTCCAAAAGAATGGTGACTATCAGATTGCGTTGTCATGTAAGCATAGTGGCAAGGCCGAGGGCTACCAGATTTCCCGAAATCACCAGAAAATCAGCATTATTGGTAACGACCCGAGTGGTGTTATCTATGGTTGCGTGGAACTGGCAGAACGTATACGTCAGGGTAAGGACCCCATCGTCGACGAAAGTCCGCAGATGGTGATGCGCGGCACGTGCATCGGGCTTCAGAAGACCGTCTATCTGCCTGGTCATGCCGTCTATGAATATCCCTATACCCCAGAGAATTTCCCTTGGTTCTACGACAAGGAGGAATGGATAAAATACCTCGATATGATGGTCGAGAACAAGATGAACTCACTCTATCTCTGGAATGGGCATCCATTTGCATCACTGGTAAAATTGAAGGATTATCCCTTTGCGTTAGAGGTGGACGAAGAAACGTTCAAAAAAAATGAGGAAATCTTTTCGTTCCTAACGCACGAGGCCGACCGTCGAGGCATCTGGGTCATTCAGATGTTTTATAACATCATCCTCAGCAAGCCATTTGCCGATCATTACGGATTGAAGACACAGGATCGTCATCGTCCCATCACGCCACTCATTGCCGATTATACCCGCAAGAGCATCGCCGCATTTATCGAAAAATATCCCAACGTCGGCCTGCTAGTCTGTCTCGGCGAGGCAATGGCCACCATCGACGACGATGTCACCTGGATGAAGGAAACGATTATTCCAGGTATCAAGGACGGACTGAAGGCAAGTGGTCGTACGGATATTCCCCCTGTAGTACTCCGTTCGCATGATACGGATGGACCCTTGGTACTGAAAGAATCGCTTCCCCTCTACCCCAACATTTACACGATGTCGAAGTATACAGGCGAATCGCTGACAACCTATGAGCCTGGCGGTCCTTGGGGCGAAACGCATCGTCAGTTGGCTGCAGCTGCTCCTGTACATATCGACAACGTACATATCCTTGCCAATCTCGAACCTTGGCGTTGGTCGTCGCCCGCTTTCATCCAAAAGACCGTGCAGGCCATGCATCGTGTGCACCACTCAAAAGGCTTGCACCTCTATCCACAAGCCTCCTATTGGGACTGGCCCTATACGGCAGATAAATTGTCCAATGGTGAGCGTTTGAAGCAGTTAGACCGCGACTGGATGTGGTATCAGGCGTGGGGGCGCTACGCATGGAATGAGCAACGCGGCAACGACAAGACTTATTGGAAGAAGGAATTGGCAGATTATTATGGTATTGACACTATTGCTGCTGGTCACCTGCTCAATGCCTACGATGAAGCAGGTGAGATAGCTCCTAAGCTGCTGCGTCGCTTCGGCATTACTGAGGGTAACCGTCAGACACTGCTCCTTGGCATGACAATGGGCGAACTGGTAAATCCCTATAAGTACACCATCTATCCCGGTTTCTATGAGAGTTGCGGACCTCAAGGCGAGAAGCTCATAGAATATGTAGAAAAAGAATGGAAGGGGGAGAAGCATCATGGTGAATTGCCTCTTGATATCGTCAACCAATGCGTAGAACACCAACACAAAGCCGTAGAGGCACTAAACGCTATTGTTGATGTAAAACCATTGTACCATGCCGACGAATTTGAGCGTTTTCGCAACGACATCATTTGTTACTCCTTGTTTGCTTTGTCTTTCCGTGATAAGGTTCTGGCTGCCCAGCAAGTGCTGAACTACAAATGGACCAAGGATATTAATTATCTCGATGCGGCTGTACCCTTACTTGAGAAGAGTGTATACACATGGAATTTGTTAGCACAATGGACTGACTCTATCTACCTTTATGCCAACTCGATGCAGACCGCTCAGCGCCGCATTCCCGTGGGTGGCGACAACGGCAAGATGAAGACATGGAGTGAACTGGCTAAGGTCTATCAAGAAGAACTCGATGCTTTCAAGGAGAACATTGAGAAAATAAAACATCCCGTGGCGCAGACGGATATTCTTATCAATCCCCTGAAACCTGTGGATGTGAAATATAGCGGTACTACCGTTACGCTGAAAAAAGGTGCTATTCTTTTCGAGAACCGCCCTGACACCCCAGTCGACAGTCTTGCACCAGAACTCGTAGGACTACAAGCCCTTGTACTGAACCGCGACACCACGCGCATCATTGGAACCACCATTGCCTTCGAATGCGCCAAACCTGTAAAAGTACTTGTTGGCCTCTTTAAAGATGATGACAAAAAGTTTGCCAAGGCTCCAAAGCTCGAAATTGATGCCACGGGTAATGAATACGGTCAGGCTGAGCCCATCCTCACTAATGCCATCAGCATCGTACAGATGCCAAAAGTGAATATCCATGCCTACAACCTTCCTGCTGGTCGACATACACTACGGTTGCCAAAGGGAATACTAATGGTTGCCGGCTTTACAAGCGATAATATCAAGCCTCGCGACTGTGGACTCAATGGTCCGTCAAGCGAAGTAGACTGGCTATTCCAAAAGTAAAGGCGTATGAAATATATCCTCACCGTGTTTCTATCGTTTGTCAGCGTACTCGGTAGTTTTGCCGCTGAGATTCCCGTCTCCGTCATGCAGCGTATCTATCACGAGGTGCGCACACCCTATAAGTACGGCATGGTGGTTGCACCTACTGACAACTATCACAAAATAGACTGTCCTACGGTTTTCCGCGTTGGCGACAAGTGGCTGATGACCTACGTGGTCTATAACGGTAAGGACGGCACGGATGGACGAGGCTATGAGACGTGGTTAGCAGAGAGTGACGACCTGCTACACTGGACGACGAAGGGACGCATCCTTTCGTATAAGGATGACGGTTGGGACATGAACCAACGTGGTGGGTTTCCTGCCCTTATTGACTGGACGTGGGACGGGAGCTATGGTATTTCAAAATACAAGAATAAGCATTGGATGACTTACATCGGTGGACATGGTACGGGCTATGAGGCCGTACGTGAACCGCTGAATATCGGTATGGCATGGACGGATGCTGACATCACGAAAGCCCATGAATGGCAGAGTGCTGAAAAGCCTCTGCTCAGCATTAACGATAAGGATGTACAGTGGTGGGAGAAGTTGGTGCAATATAAGAGTACCATCTATGATGACCCTCAGAAGACGTTAGGTAAACGCTTTGTGATGTTTTATAATGCTGGCGGTATCAATCCTAAGAACGATTTGAAGGCTGAACGCATTGGCATCGCCCTTTCGAACGACTTGAAGAAATGGAAACGCTACGACGGCAACCCCGTTTTTGCTAACGAAGTAGGCGGTATTATCACAGGTGACGCTCAAATAGTCCACATGGACTCACCTCTCACCTCTCACCCCTCACCTCTATATGTGATGTTCTACTTCAAGGCCTACGACCCCAGTCGCAAATATAATGCCTTTAACACTTTCGCAGTCTCTCGCGACCTCATCCATTGGCAAACATGGGACGGTGAAGACCTCATTATTCCGTCAAAACCTTACGATGAGATGTTTGCCCACAAATCGTATGTAGTGAAGCACGATGGGGTGGTTTACCATTTCTATTGTGCCGTCAACAACGACCAACAGCGTGGTATTGCCGTTGCGACGAGCGTACCCATGGGCCGCTCGGAAGTTCGCTTTCCAGCTCCTGAACGTAAAGGCCGTCGCAATATCACCAGCCTCAACGATGGCTGGACTGCCCATTGTTCTGTGGCTCACGATTCCGTCGTGAGCATTAATCTCCCTCACAATTTCGATGACTACTATGGCTGCCGTCAGCTTCGCCACGGCAATCTGCACGGAAACGCTATATATAATAAGGCATTTACTACAGAGAAGCAAGATGGTAAACGCTACTTCCTGCAGTTTGAAGGCGTGGGAACCTATGCCACCGTAACTCTTAATGGTCATACCTACCCGAAAGAACTCGTGGGACGAACGGTATGGACTCTTGATGTGACAGATGCCTTGCAAAACGGCAACAATCATCTGAAAGTCCTCGTCGACCATCCTGCCATGCAGACAGCCTCGCCATGGGTTTGTGGCGGTTGCTCGTCGGAATGGGGCTTCTCTGAAGGTTCGCAACCCTTTGGTATCTTCCGTCCCGTTTCGCTTATTGAGACTGATGCCGTGCGTATCGAACCCTTTGGTGTTCACGTCTGGAATAATGCCGCCTGTGATTCCGTCTTTATCGAGACAGAAGTCAAGAACTACACCTCCAGTCCGAAGACAATTGAACTGGTCAACAAGTTCACCTTTGCCAACGGTAAAACAGCATTCCGCCTATCGGAGAGTTTACGACTCGAACCTGGAGAGACACGAACAATACGACAAGTGTCACCCATCGACAATGCTCACCGCTGGTGTCTTGACGATCCCTATCTCTATACCCTCACGACAATGTTGAAGCGACCAGACCACAAGGACGGTGACATCAACGCTGAACCTGCCCTCGTTACCTTCGACGAGGTACGAACGTCGTTTGGCATCCGAAGCATTTCGTGGCCAGTATTGCGTAAAAATGGAGACAACCGCTTCTACCTGAACGGTCAGTCCGTTTTTATCAATGGCACCTGCGAATACGAGCATATCTTGGGTAACAGCCATGCATTCTCGCCCGAACAGATACGAAGCAGAGTGAAACAAATCCGCAATGCGGGTTTCAATGCTTTCCGCGAGGCTCACCAGCCACATAACCTGCTCTATCAACAGCTCTTAGATGAACAAGGCATGCTCTTCTGGAGCCAGTTCTCTGCTCATATCTGGTATGATACGCCACAATTCCGCGAGAACTTCAAGCGTCTCCTCGTTCGTTGGATTAAAGAGCGTCGCAACAGCCCAAGCGTCATCCTTTGGGGACTACAAAACGAGAGTGTATTGCCCAAGGAGTTTGCCGAGGAATGCTCAGCAATCATACGACAATTGGACCCAACATGCTATGACCAACGAGCTATCACAACTTGTAACGGTGGTGAGGGAACCGATTGGAACGTCATCCAAAACTGGAGCGGCACGTATGGCGGCAGTGCGGAGAACTACGACAACGAACTGAAACGCCCAGAGCAGCTGCTCAATGGCGAATATGGCGCATGGAGGACGATAGATTTACATGGTGAAGAAAAATATAGCGAGGAGAGTTTTACCAAACTGCTAGAGACCAAGGCCCGCTTGGCCGAAAGCGCTAAAGATAGTGTCTGCGGACATTTCCAGTGGTTATTTGTTTCGCATGACAATCCTGGCCGCAACCAACCTGATGGAGCCTACCGTCGCATCGACAAAATTGGTCCCATCAACTATAAGGGTCTAGCAACTATCTGGGAAGAACCAACGCCTGCTTATTATATGTACCGCGAGCGGTACGTCGGTGGCGGAACCACCGACCACAAGACAGCTGCGGATAGAAACAAAGAACTAGTGAAAGGCGCTGAAGGTTACCATTATCTATATCGAATCAATTGTGGTGGTGATGCCTTCAAGGATGAATATGGCCAATTATGGCAGGCTGATGACACCATTCATAGCCATTCGTGGGGACAGGATTTCGAAGGTGTCCATGCGTTGCAGGCCAGTCAGAGAAATATTACGGAGAATATCCGAGGTACCAAGAGCGATGAGCTGTTCCAATACTTCCGCTTCGGTCGCCACCGCCTGTGGTACGACTTCCCTGTACCTGACGGTGAATACCGCGTTGAGCTCTATTTCGTAGAACCCTGGCATGGAAAAGGTGGTGGCGAAAAGGATGACTACGAAGGCTTACGCATCTTCGATGTCGCCATTAATGGTGAGACCGTTATCAACGACCTAGATCCTTGGGCTGAGGCAGGATACCTAGGCTCCATGAAACGTGTGGTGACTGCAAAGGCCAAGAATGGTCGCCTGCACATCTCTTTCCCAGAAGTTAAGGCTGGCCAAGCCATCATCAGCGCCATTGCCATTGCTGTAGCTAGCGTTGAGTATGTCGCTGTGCCACAGCGACAAACAGTACAGACGGGCTTCTGGCACGCGCTCGATACCGACACCATCGCCAAACTGCCCAAAGAAGAGTTGCCGCAAGACACCGAGGCACGCCCTGCCACGACCTACCAGCCAGAGACTAAAAGCCAAAAGTCAAACGCTAAGGCGCCCACCACCTTTATCATCAAACCAGGGCTTGGACAGGAATATGCTCTTCGTTTCCGTTATAAGAACACAACGGGCAATGCCGTCAAGGCTCGTATGACCATCACCGACTCCAAACGTACGGTATTGGTTGACCGTAATGTGACATTCCCTCCGACACCTAACAAATTCAAGATTCTATCCACCACTACGGGCACTCAAATCAATGCAGGAACCTACGTTGTCCGGTTAGATACCAGTGAGGTGGAATTCAAAGAACTGGAGATACAATGATTTTTATCAGTTCACTTCCTTGTTTAATTGCAGATTAATTTGTACCTTTGTACGCGATATGGATTATACGCTGAATTGTAACGGACGATTGCTGTCGCTCAACGAGCCGCAGGTCATGGGCATCCTCAATGTGACGCCCGACTCCTTCTATGCGGACAGCCGCCAGCAGACAGAACATGATGTCGCCAAAAGGACGGAGGAAATCCTGTCGCAAGGTGGTACCATGATTGACGTTGGAGCCTGTTCCACACGTCCTGACAGCGACCCCGTCAGCGAGGCCGAAGAGACAGAACGTCTGCGCTGGGCACTGGCGGTGGTACGTCGCGAAGCACCACATGCCGTCATCAGTGTCGACACCTTCCGTCCGCAGGTGGCGCGTATCGTCGTCGAAGAGTTTGGCGTCGACATCATCAACGACGTTGGCGCACCAGCTAATTCTCAATTCTCAATTGTCAATTGTCAATTCGATATGTTCCGCATGGTCAGCCGACTGCGCGTACCTTACATCTTTATGTCCAGGAAGAGCACCATTCGCGACATTCTGCTCGATAGTGCCGAGGCTGTTGACCAGTTACGTTCCATGGGTCAGAAGGATATCATTATCGACCCAGGCTTTGGCTTTGGCAAGACGCTGGAACAAAATTACGAGGTGATGCAACACATGGAACGTCTGCAAATGCTGCAACTGCCCCTGCTGGTCGGCATCTCACGCAAATCGATGATCTACAAACTGCTTCAAACCAATCCGGAGCAAGCACTCAACGGCACGACGACACTCCATACGATTGCCTTGCTGAAAGGTGCCAATATTCTCCGCGTACACGACGTTCGCGAGGCAGTAGAATGTATGAATATCGTGGCTGCGACAAAATCGCATTTTACACTAAATCGTAATTAAATAGTCAAATAGCATATGTTTTTCGAATTTGGAATCAAAGATATTATCGACATCCTGTTAGTCGCTATATTGCTCTACTACATCTATCGGCTAATGAAGGAGTCACGCTCGCTGAATGTTTTTATGGGCATCCTGGTATTCGTCGTCTTGTGGCTGGTAGTGGCACAAGTGCTCCAGATGAGGCTGCTGGGATCTATACTCGACAAATTCGTTAGCGTGGGAGTCATTGTGCTCGTCGTGCTGTTTCAGGAAGAAATCCGTAAGTTTCTCTACAATCTGGGAGCACACCAGCGTATGAGAACTTTCCGACGTTTCTTCTCGATAAGCGAGAAAAAACAGGACCCCCAGAAATTGAAACAGGTCATCATGCCTATTGTGATGTCCTGTATGAGCATGAGCAAAAAGAAGGTCGGAGCACTGATTGTCATCCAACGCACAACACCTCTCGACGATATTGTGGCCACAGGTGAAAGCCTCGATGCCAGCATCAATCAGCGACTGATAGAAAACCTCTTCTTTAAGAATTCACCCCTGCACGATGGTGCTATGATTATTGCCGGCGATCGTATCAAGGCTGCAGGTTGTATCCTGCCCGTTTCCCACGATTTGAACATTCCCAAGGAACTCGGTCTTCGCCATCGTGCTGCCTTGGGCATCACTCACGAGAGTGACAGCATCGCTATTGTCGTGTCTGAGGAAACGGGAGGCATCTCCGTTGCTATCCATAGCCAATTCCAGCTCCGACTGTCAGCAGAGAAGTTGGAGAGCATCCTCACGCAGGAAATGGCGTAAACGTAAACGCTTAATAATTGATAATAGATAATTGAAAATTGAAAATTATTTCGTATCTTTGCACAACAAAAAATAAAGTATCACTAAATAAATAAAACAAACTATGGATTTATTAAGTCAAATTGTAGCGCGTGCTCAAAGTAACAAGCAGCGCATCGTGCTCCCTGAAGCAGAAGAGGAGCGTACACTGTGTGCAGCCGACAAGGCATTGGCTGATGGTCTTGCTGACATCATCCTGATTGGTAATCCCGCTAAGGTAGAGGCTCTGGCAAAGGAGAAGGGTCTGCAGAACATTGGCAAGGCTACCCTTATCGACCCTGAGAACTACGACAAGAGCGAGGAGTTGGCTGAAAAGCTGGCTGAAATTCGCAAGTCGAAGGGTATGACCATCGAGGAGGCTCGCAAACTCATCAAGAACCCATTGTATCTGGGTTGTATGATTATCAAGACCGAAGGTGCCGATGGTCAGATTAGTGGTGCACTGTCAACTACTGGCGACACCCTGCGTCCTGCCCTGCAGATCATCAAGTGCCAGCCTGGCATTACCTGCGTCAGCGGTGGTCTGCTGCTCATCTCTAAGCAGAAGCAGTATGGTGAAGATGGCGTGCTCGTCATTGCCGACGTGGCCGTAACACCTATGCCCGATGCCAATCAGCTGGCTCAGATTGCTGTCTGCACCGCTCAGATGGCAAAGGCCGTTGCTGGTTTCGAGGATCCCCGCGTGGCTATGCTGAGCTTCTCGACAAAGGGCTCTGCCAAGCATGAGGTTTGCGACAAGGTAATTGAAGCAACTAAGTTGGCTAAGGAGATGGCTCCTGAGCTGAAGATTGACGGTGAGTTGCAGGCTGATGCCGCTCTTGTTCCCTCTGTTGGTGCCAAGAAGGCTCCAGGTTCTGACATCGCTGGCAAGGCCAACGTGCTCGTATTCCCCAACCTCGAGGTAGGAAACATTGGTTATAAGATGGTTCAGCGCTTGGGCGACGCCATCGCTATCGGTCCTGTCCTCCAGGGTATCGCACGTCCTGTCAACGACCTCTCTCGTGGTTGCTCTATCGATGACATCTACTACATGATTGCCATCACCGCTTGCCAGGCTATGGACGCCAAGAAATAATGGAGAATTAATAATTGAAAATTGATAATTATATGAAAATCCTTGTTTTAAACTGTGGTTCGTCGTCAATTAAGTACGCCCTGTACAACATGGACGACAAGAGTGTGATGACCAGCGGTGGTGCTGAGCGTGTAGGCTTGGACGGTGCTTTCGTGAAGGTGAAGTTGGCTAATGGTGAGAAGAAGCAGATTATGCACGACATCCCTGAGCATACTGAGGGTGTGAAGTTCATCTTCTCTCTGTTGACAGATCCTGAGATTGGTGTCATCAAGAGTCTCGACGAGATTGACGCCGTAGGTCACCGTATGGTGCATGGCGGCGAGAAGTTCAACAAGAGCGTTATCCTGACTGACGAGGTGCTGAAGGAGTTCGAGAAGTGCTCTGACCTCGCTCCGCTGCACAACCCTGCTAACCTGAAGGGTGTGAATGCCGTGAAGGAGTTGATGCCCGGTCTGCCTCAGGTAGGTGTGTTCGATACCGCCTTCCATCAGACCATGCCTCCCAAGGCCTTTATGTATGCCATTCCCTACGAGCTCTACGAGAAGTACGGCATCCGTCGCTATGGTTTCCACGGCACCTCTCACCGTTACGTCTCGGCCCGTGCCTTAGAGTTCCTTGGACTTCCTGCTGAAGGCACCAAGATGGTGACCTGTCACATAGGTAATGGCGGTTCTATCGCTGCCGTCGTCGATGGCAAGTGCATCGACACCTCTATGGGTCTCACACCACTGGAAGGTCTCGTCATGGGTACTCGTGCCGGCGATATCGACGGTGGTGCTGTGACGTTCATCGAGAAGAAACTCGGTCTGGATGCTGACGGCATGTCGAACCTGCTCAACAAGAAGAGCGGTGTGGCCGGTCTCACGGGTGGTTCCAGCGATATGCGCGACGTCGAGAATGCTGCCAAGAGCGGCGACGAGCGTGCCAAGCTGGCTCAGGACATGTATTTCTACCGTATCAAGAAGTACATCGGTGCCTACGCTGCCGCTATGGGTGGCCTCGACGTGGTGGTCTTCACCGCCGGTGTTGGCGAAAACCAGATTGGCATGCGTTCAGAGGTCTGCAAGAATATGGAGTTCCTGGGCATCAAGTTCGACGAGTCGAAGAACAACGTCCGTGGCGAAGAAGCTATCATCTCTGCCGACGATTCTAAGGTCAAAGTGGTTGTCATTCCTACCGACGAGGAGTTGATGATTGCCACCGATACAATGAATCTGCTGTAAACGAGACTTTCAAATTAGCAAAAGAGTTTCAAAATTTACAAAAACAGTTTCAAAATTTACAAAAATAGCACTTTTTCAATGCACGTACTTGGTTTTTTTGCCAAATACGTGCATTTTTTTCGTACCTTTGCATGCAGATTAAACTAGCTCATCATGTACGAATACGAAGGACTAAGCGACATGTTTTTCATCATGCTCTATGGTGCAGCAACGATGATGGCTGTGCTGGCGGGATTGTACCTCTGGCTGAGAAGCGGCAACGCACTGAACAGCGAGACGGAATCCCCCAAAGGGCTTCGTCGCTGGGCAGCAGCATTCCTGGCATCGATAGCCGCAAGCCATGTGTGGTGGTCGCTGCTTGGCACCGTATGGCTGACGGACGATCGTCTCATTCGCAACATCGTTGCCATCACACTCGACCGCATCTCCTTCGTACCACTGATGATGTGTGTTCTGCTACGCATGTTACAAGATCGCCGTCAGCCGCTGTGGTACATAGCCGTAGCGATGGTGCCCTTCGTCGTGGTGGGCGTCGTGGGTGTCGTCATACACTACGACAGCTTCGAGTGGTTCGTTGAAGGCTACAGTCTGCTGCTCGGCCTCACCTTTATTATATATTATGTACACGCGCTAAGGAGGTACGGCCGTTGGCTGCACGATAATTTTGCCGACCTGGAACACAAGGAGCTATGGCAGAGTCTGTTGCTGTTGGCCTGCATTCTGTTGGTTTATGTGGTTTATACCACCAACGAGGGTGCCCTCGCCGTTGAGTATCTTGCCCAAGTGCTGACGCTGGTCATCATCGCTTTCGTGGTGTGGCGCGTGGAGACATTGCAGATATTATTGCCAGAGGAGTTGGAGGGAACGGAGGAAACCGTAGAAACGGAGGAGACGGAGGAGAGCCGTGAGGTCTCACTGATTGGTTCGCTGCTGGTACAGCATTGTGAGGCGCCAAAACTTTACCTGCAGTACGACCTGACACTGACACAACTAGCCCTCGCCATAGGCACCAACCGCACCTATCTGGGGGCTTATTTCACGGCAAGAGGTGAGACGTATAATGCCTATATCAATCGTCTGCGTATCGACCATTTTATCAATCTTTACCAAGAAGCTGTGGCTAAAGGTCAGAACATTACTGCCCAACAATTGTCCGCACAAAGCGGCTATCGTAGCTACACCACATTTTATACTGCCTTCAAACAGCGCACAGGGCAGACAGTGACACAATGGATTAAAAACAATACTTAGAAAGAGGAGAATAAAAATATGTATCAAGGTAAGAAGATTGTACAACCACCCTATTTGAAAGCAGGGGACAAAGTGGCTCTTGTGTCCCCTGCCTATTGGGTGCCAGAAGAAGCCATTCTGCAAGCGGCAGAAGTCATCAAAAGCTGGGGATTGCGCCCAGTGATAGGACCACACACCACCAGCCTGAATGTCGACGCCTACTCGGGAACTGCCGACGAACGGGCTTCCGACATGCTATGGGCACTTGAGGACGACGGCATCAGGGCCATCGTCTGTTCGCGAGGTGGCTATGGGTCTCTGCACCTGCTGAACCGCATCCCGGTGGAATGCTACCAGCAACATCCGAAATGGCTGATTGGTCATGGCGACATCACCACACTGCTTTATGCCGTTGCCGGCGCAGGAGTAATGTGCGTCCACGGTCCCATGTCATTCCAGATTGCCAGCAATCAGGAACCAGCCACTTCAATCACACGAAATATCCTTTTTGGCACGTTGCCCCAATACAAGATTGCCAGCAAGCCCTACAACCGCTGCGGCCATGCAGAAGGCATCCTCATAGGAGGCAATCTGTCAAGTTATGCGGCTATCACCGGCACCAAATACAACCACTCCCCAAAACAGGATATCATTCTCTTTGTCGAAGAAGTGGAAGAGTCGTTGCATGCCATCGACCGCCTGTTCTATACGTTGCGCCTGCAACTGGATTTCGAACGCGTCAAGGGCATCATCTTCGGCTCGTTCAACTCCATCAAGTACGACCTGCAGTTTGGCAGTGTCGAACAGATGTTGATTGCCCATATGCACGACATGGACATTCCTATCTGCTGTGGATTCCCTGTGGGCAGCGACAGTTGTCTGCCACTCATCGAAGGGGCTCCGTGTTCGCTGGATGTTACGGCTGATCATACTTCGCTGACCTTCGATATCGACGGGGAGGCAAAGCCCTGTGAAATCATGGATACGACTCCGCAAATCACGAAAGTACACTATAGCATATTGAGATAGTATGGACGAGAAGGTTATTAAGATAGTAAACGAGGCACGGTGGGCCGACGGCCTGAGAGTAAGAAACAGACTGGAGGACATCACCTACGACCCCATGCGCAGTCAGGAGGAGTTCGTGATGAGGATGATGCGCGAGAACGGCAAGACCGCCTATGGACGTCAGCATGGCTTCGACTCCATTCGCAGTCTGGACGATTTCAAACAGCATATCCCGCTCACCACCTACGACGACTATCTACCCTATATCGAGCGCATTGCCGACGGTGAGAAAAACGTCCTGACAGCCTATCTGACGGAACACCTCTCTACGCTATCGGGCTACAAACGACTGCCACAGTCCAGATGGGGCGTGCAGGCAGGCTACGACTACAGTCTCTGTTCCGGATTCTATATCGCAGGGCAACACGGCTTTCTCACAGACGGAATGACCCTCAACCTCGTCGACAACAGCCTCGAACGTCTGCCTTCAGGGCTAAGAGTCGGCAATCTGCTGGGTCGCTTGTTGGTGAAACGTGAATTTGACAACGACCAAGTCTATGTCATACCTGTGGCTTTCGACAACAGCCCCGAGCGAAGCGACACACTCTATCTGCAGGCACTCTTCGCCCTCCGACAGCAAAGCATTTCCATAGCCATCTGCGAGCGTTACGACAACATGCTCGAACTACTGCGCTATATTGAAAAACACTGGCCCTGGCTGACAGAAGAGATTGAAAAGGGCAATCGCTATTTTCGTCCGGACGAAAACAGGGCTAACACGATTCGTGAAATCATGGAAGAACACCATATCGGCACACAGCTGGTCACACAACTTTGGCCCCGTCTGCATTGCGTCATAATTTACGACATAGACCGTTTGGGAGCCAGTTTCGAGCTGTTGCGCACCTACTGCGGCAAAGATGTTCACTACATCTTCACTGGCATCAGCACCGCTGAAGGGACGTTCTCTACGGTACTCAACCTTGACGACCCACAGACAGTGCTGATACCCGACAGCGTCTTCTATGAATTCAAACCCATAGAAGCCGAGGGCTACAACCGTTTGCTAACCCTCGACCAGCCTCTACCGATACATCACCAAAATTACCCTACTTGTCGTTGGCCGCTACCACGACACACCAACCGTGATTGTCACTTAATGGTCAGCCAGACGGGTTCATTGCGGTCTCATTTTCAGCGCTTAACCTTTGTGCTTCAGGAAAAGTTCAAGAGACACAGGTTGACAAGTAGAAATCTCTAAGGTGTTTTCAACTGTCAACTAGAAAGCATTAACAAATAGTAGAGCCCAAAAAGTGAAGGAATAATTATAGAAAACCGTATTTTAATGGTAAATTACGTGAAAATATTACGAAAAATTGAAATAAAATTGATGATATGCGTATTTTAGTTAGCTGATAACTATAAATATAAAAGTACACAAGAAATTTGGTAAATGTTCATTAATTGATTAACTTTGCAGCTCAGATAGTGGAGCTGTGGTAGTGTTGTTTCATGGATTTCAGAAGAAGACACAGAAAACACCTTTGAAGGAAATCAAACGCGCAGAAGCAATTAAGAAAGAATATTTTAAAAGCAAGGAGGAATAAATATGGACGCAAAGAAGCTGGCAGAGCGACTGATAGCGCTTTATCCCACCATGCAGGAGCAGTTGGACACGGCGATGGTACACACGTATCAGTATCTGAACTTGAATAATTTCTACGACTTGGGCGACTATGCCAACAAGGTGGCTGAATATACCAAGGACCCACAGCTTGCCAGCATTGCCAAAGAGCTGAACGATGGTCTTGACAAAGCCATCCTGGCACGACAGGATATACACCATTCGCCAATCGGTGACCTGCCTAAGTTCTCGATCTCGGTATGTCTCTGCAACAAGGAGGACTACCAAAAAAAGACCAGTTGGGACTATACCTACAAAGAGGCTTATGAGTACACCAACTGGCATTTGTTTACGGGGTGGGGCGACTGGCTTAATACCACGAAGCAGGGTCCGCGCGACCAGACCAAAGAATATAAAGGTGACATGCCTACGCATTCAATAGATGCCATCCGGGGCTTTGTGGGCAATGGTGTCCGCCTGCTGATGGAACGTGCCATACCCGATGGTGCCCAGAATCCGCAGTTCGAGACCGTCTTTGCCACCTTCCGCCAACACTATATGCAACACTCGCTCGATACGACCCGTCCTTACGACGGTATTCCCGAACTGCTTCATGAACTCAAGGCCCGAGGGTGCAAGTTGGCGGTAGTGAGCAATAAGATGATGGCTGCCACACAAGCCCTTGTCCGGCATTTCTTTCCTGATGTCGATGCACTGCGTCAGCCTTTCGAAATCTTCCTATATTCAGTAGGTGTCAGTTTGTAGCGTTTGCGGAACAGCGTGTTGAAGTGGCTGCGGCTGACAAATCC
>ONKX01000097.1 GCA_900318555.1 uncultured Prevotellaceae bacterium
AGGATAAGCCACAAGCTTTCCACTTTTAGGGTTCAAACGGAAGAGACCGCCTTCCCAAGTTCCAATATAGATATTACCTTTCTTATCCTCGGAAAAAGACCGCACACCAGCAGTCATACTGATATCTGTGAATTCGTCGGTCTCAGCATCATAGCGAGACACGCCATTAGACGATCCTACCCAAATCGTTCCATCAGATGAAGTAAACAAAGCATCAATCGTTCGCGCATTCTGGCTCCGAAGATGATAAGACCGGAACGTATTCCGACGGCGATCGAAACATGTCAAACCGTCGCGTGTGCCAAGCCACAAACGATCTTCAGGAGCTTCTGTGATTCTGAATACATAATTATTGGGCAGGATACCTGGCGAATAGGCATCGTTTCGGTAAGTCCTGAAACGGTAACCATCATAGGCACACACGCCCAGATCAGTACCTATCCACATCAACCCGCTGTGGTCAAACTTCAGACAACGCGCCTCCTCAGCCCCCTCCACCGGAGTCTGAGACACAATCCTAAGCGACACCTGTTGTGCCAACATGGCCATACATAGGGACAAGGTTATAGTCAATAATAGCACTCTTGGTTTCATCGGCAGTTAATTAGCGGCTGCAAAGATAAAATAAAAAGTCGAAAATAAAGAAAAAGGGGAAGAAAACTTCAATTTTCACGATTTGTTCCCCCAAAATCACGATGTGGAGACCTTGATTTAAGTCAATTATCGTACTTTTGCACCCAGATTCCGTAATCGTTTACGAAGACTATTCATTCAATCAAACCATAAAATATTAACATTAACTTAAAAACAAAAATGAAGTATGCTAATCTAATTCTCCCATCCCGCAAACTATGTTTCGTGGTGGCGTTGGCAGCTGGAATGATTGCCGTTCCAATGCCGACGATGGCAGAACAGGCAGTTCAGAACATCCAGCAGGCTGGTGTTGTGAAAGGCCAAGTGACAGACAAGAACGGTGATGCCGTCATTGGTGCGACCGTGAAGGTTAAGAATGCACAGACTGGTACGGTAACCGATTTCAACGGAAACTTCTCGTTAAGTGTGCAGAAAGCTGGAACACTCGTTGTCAGCTACATCGGCTATCTGGCAAAGGAAGTGGCCTTCAATCCCGGACAGACCCTCAACATCAGCATCGAGGAAGACGCTACAGCCCTCGACGAGGTGGTGGTTGTAGGTTATGGTGTTCAGAAGAAGTCTGACGTGACCGGTTCTGTCACCTCTATTAATAAGGATCGCCTGAGCAAGCTGCCTGTGACCAATGTGCTGCAAGCCGTTCAGGGTGCTGCCGCAGGTGTGACCATCTCTCAGGGTAGTTCCATCCCTGGCGATGCACCTTCTGCTCTGGTCCGTGGACGTAACTCCATCAACGCCGGTACAGGTCCTTACATCGTTGTCGATGGTATCCCCATCTCGAAGAGCGGTGGTTCACTCAACGATATCAACCCCAGCGATATCGAGTCAATGGAAATCTTGAAGGATGCCTCTGCTACGGCTATCTATGGTACAAACGGTGCTAACGGTGTTATCCTGATTACCACCAAGCACGGTAAGGACGGTAAGCCCAGCGTCAGCTACAATGGCTATATCGGCATCGAGGACTTTGCCCATAAGATGGATTTCTGTAACGGATCACAAATCACACAGCGTTACAAGGACTATGTAGCCCAGAACCCTGGAGAGACCATGTACAACGACTTTGTGAAGAACCAGAACGAGGCTGAAGCCCAGGCTGCTGGTCGCGAGACAGACTGGCTCTACGACATGGTGTCACAAACTGGCATCATCCAAGATCACAATGTGACGGTGAATGGTGGTGCTGAGAAGATCAAGTACTTCATCTCTGGCGACTACATGAGCCAGAAGGGTGTACTGAAGGGCTTCAACTACAAGCGTTACTCACTCCGTATGAATATCGATGCTGACGTGACTGACTATCTGAAGATCGGTACTAACAGCTATATCGTAAGCCACAACCGCGATGGTGGCCGCGTGAACTTCCTGATGGCTGAGGCTATGTCGCCTTATGGCAAAGTATATGAAGACAATGGTTCATACTGCATCTACCCGATGTACACAGAGAGCCTGTTCTTCAACCCTATGCGTGACGTGAACCAGGATCACGAGCGCCGCCAGTGGAACATCAATCTGAATGGTTATGCCGACATCAATTTCGGCAACATCTGGAAACCACTGGATGGACTCCGCTACAAGTTCAACTTCGGATATTCATTTGTTCCCAGACGTGAGAACTACTACAACGGAGCAGAGCAGAACGATCTGAACGGTTATGGCTATATCTTCAACGCAGAGACACAAAGCTACACGGCCGAGAACATCCTGACCTATGCCAAGGACTTTGGCAAACACCACTTCGACCTGACCGCCCTCTACGCTTCTTCTCGCAAAAAATACCATGACAATACCGCAGCAGCCAGCAAGTTCATCAACGACGAGCTGTTATGGCATAACCTCGGTGGTGGTGGTACACAGACTGCCAAGTCTTATACAGACCTCTATACAACGGTATCACAGATGGGACGTCTGAACTACTCTTACGACAGCCGTTACCTCTTCACCTTCACGGTACGTCGAGACGGTTCTTCCGTATTCGGTGAGGATAACAAATATGGTACCTTCCCCTCTGTAGCCCTTGGTTGGAACATCGCCAACGAGAAGTTCATGGAAAAGACACAGGGTTGGCTGAACAACCTGAAGCTGCGCCTCTCTTATGGTAAGGCTGGTAACGAGGCCATCGGTGTGTATGAGACCCTCGCCAAGATGTCGAATGCTGCCATCACGATGGACGGCCAGTCTGCCACAGCCCTTTACCCAAGCTCTCGCATGGGTAACTCAGGACTGGGTTGGGAGACCACCAAGACCTTCAACATCGGTATCGACTTCGGATTACTGAACAACCGCATCAACGGTAACATCGATTTCTACACCTCGACAACCACCGACCTGCTGCTGCAGCGAAATCTGCCGAAGATTTCAGGCTACTCGAATGTCTATATGAACATGGGTAAGACTGCCAACAAGGGTCTCGAGGTTACCATCAACTCAAAGAATATCGTCACCAAGGACTTCACATGGGGTACGAACCTCGTATGGTCTTGGAACAAGAACGAGATCAAGGACCTCTACGGAGATGAGAAGAGCGATATCGGTAACCGCTGGTTCATCGGCGAGCCTATCAGCGTCATCTATGACTACGAGATGGTAGGCATCTGGCAGAAAGATGAGATCGAACGTGGCGACCACCTGAAATGGGATCCACAGGCACAGCCTGGCGACGTGAAACTGCGCGATGTGAACGGTGATGGTAAGATCGACCCGAATGACGATAAGACCATCCAGGGACAGACCACTCCGAAGTGGATTGGCGGTTTGACCAACACCTTCACCTATAAGAACCTCTCACTGAGCATCTTCATCCAGACCGTACAGGGTCTGAAGCGTAACAACTCGCTGTTGGCTATGGCCAGCGACGAAATGGGTCGTCGTAACAGCACCACGGAAATCGGTTACTGGACTGAGAGCAATCCGAGCAACGAGTACCGTTCACTCAGTAAGACCTCTAACCGCTGGGGCTACGGATTCCCATGCGATGCCAGCTTCACTCGCATCAAGGACATTACGCTGAGCTATCAGTTCCCTGCTCAGATTACCAACGCCCTGCGCATCAGCGCCCTGACAGTCTATGCCAGCGCACGCAACCTCGCCACCTTCACAAGCTGGAAGGGATGGGACCCTGAGTCTGACATCACACAGCGTGGATGGGGTGGTTACGAGAACAACTATCCTATGACTAAGAGTTACGTATTCGGTCTTAACGTGACGTTCTAAAGGTAAAAAGGTATAAAGGAAAAAGTAAAGTTTACAATTATGAAACTAAAAAACATTATATATTCAGCATTGGCTGTCAGCACATTGGCACTTACCGCTTGCAGCGACAGCTATTTGGATGAGAAGATGTACTCGAGCTATGGTACGAATGTGACTGATGTCGAGGCAAAGATTATAGGTCTGCACTATAAATATGCAGCCCTCTGGGGTATGTCAAGCCGTCAAGGCTTCACAGGCATCTGGCAGGATGGTACCGACGTAGGTGCTCCTGGTGATACCGAAGGTGTGGAGGTACCGTTCTTCCAGTATGGCTCGCTGAATTCTGAAAATGGTGGTGTGAGTTTCCTTTGGGAAAACCTCTACAGCATCATCAACAGCGCCAACATCATCATCAATCAGGAAGGTGTGGATGCAGCAGCAAAAGCTGAAGCTGAGTTCTTCCGTGCCTATAGTTACAATCTGCTCGTGACGCTCTGGGGGCCTGTGCCCCTCATCACGGAGAGCAAGGCTGAACCCCGTACAAACTTCACCCGCAATGCTGTATCTGAGGTGGATGCCGTCATCGCATCCGACCTGAACGACGCTATTGCCAATCTCCCAGAGGTCGGTAAGACAAAGACACAGAACCGCATCAACAAAGACTGTGCCCGTATCCTCGCCGGCGAGGCTTTCCTCCGCATGGGCAAGGCTGCTGAGGCAGAGAGTGCTGTGACTCCAGTGATCAGCGGCGGCAACTACAAACTGGTCTCTGAACGTTATGGCAAATATCTCTCTGAGGCTGGCGATTACTACAGCGACATGTTCCGTTGGCACAACCAGCGCCGTTCAGAGGGTAACACCGAAGGTATCTGGGTCTTCCAGATGGAGTACAACCGCGACGTGACAGGTGGTACCATCGACAACCCTCAGCAGCGTCGTAACTGGGTGGCTGCCTTCCATAAGATCGACGGTATGCAGAATGCCGACTCTATAGGTGGACGTGGTAACGGACGTCTGCGCCTGAGCAACTACGTGAAGTATGGTATCTATGAGAAAGGTGATATCCGTAACTCCAACCACAATATCCGCCGCATCCTCTACTATAACAAGCCGAACTGGAGCAGCAGCATCTGGGTGAAGGATGGCTTCAAGGTGGATGAAGGAACGACTGGTGCCACACAAATCAGTGTGAAGACTGGCGACAAGGCATACTGGACCGTAAAGGATACGCTGAATGTCATGTATCCACACACTACCAAGTGGGGTGGATATGACCCGACCGACGACTTCGGCTATGCCATCGTCAAAGACTGGCCCATCATGCGTCTGGCCGATGCTTATCTGCTCCGTGCAGAGGCTCGTGTACAGCAAAATAACGCTGCTGGTGCTGCTGAGGATATCAATGTTCTGCGCGACCGCGCCTTCAAGACCTATCGTGCCGAGACTGGCAATGCCGAGGCTGGTAAGGTGACCGCCGCCCAGATGAACCTCGACTTCATACTCGATGAGCGTATCCGTGAGCTGGTAGGTGAGGAGAACCGTCGTTACACCCTCTGCCGTACCGGTAAGCTGGCTGAACGCGTGAAGATGATTATGGACAAATGGGCAGAGACCACGGAAAGCAAGAAGATTACAGGCTTCGATGCCAATAAGCATTGCTTGCTGCCAATACCTCTGTCGGAAATACAGCTGAATAAAGATGCAGACCTGCAACAGAACCCAGGTTACTAGACTGACACTTTTCATTCATACAATAATAATAGGTTAGTAATTAGCATTTTTAGTTTGGCGGAGGGGCGGTCTGCGCGACGTAGGCTGCCCCTTTTATAAGAATTAA
>ONKX01000056.1 GCA_900318555.1 uncultured Prevotellaceae bacterium
GGTAAGAAGAAGACTGTTGCTAACAAGAAGAAGGCCACGAAGTAAGTTTAAAGTTTAAGGTTTAAAGTTTAAAGTTATGGCAAAGAAAACAGTCACTTCCAAGAAACGTAATGTGAAAGTTACCGCTATCGGTCAGCTTCACGTACACAGCTCTTTTAATAATATCATCGTATCACTCGCTAACGACGAGGGTCAGGTTATTTCTTGGTCTTCTGCAGGTAAGATGGGCTTCCGTGGTTCTAAGAAGAACACTCCGTATGCTGCCCAGATGGCCGCTGAGGATTGCGCCAAGGTTGCTTTCGACCTCGGTCTGCGTAAGGTGAAGGCCTATGTGAAGGGTCCCGGTAACGGTCGTGAGAGCGCTATCCGTGCCTGCCATGGTGCTGGTATTGAGGTTATTGAGATTATCGACGTTACGCCGCTGCCACACAATGGCTGCCGTCCTCCGAAGCGTCGTAGAGTTTAATTTCTAGAATATCTAGAGTCTCTAGAATATCTAGACAATAGAATTAAAAATATTTTTTTAGAATTATGGCAAGATATATTGGACCGAAATCAAAAATTGCCCGCCGATTTGGAGAAGCCATCTTCGGCCCGGACAAAGTTTTGTCCCGTAGGAACTTCCCCCCGGGACAGCATGGTAACAACCGTCGCCGCAAGCAGTCGGAGTATGCAATCATGCTGGCAGAGAAGCAGAAGGCCAAGTACACCTATGGTGTGCTGGAGCGTCAGTTCCGTAACCTCTTTGAGAAGGCTGCTAAGGCTGAGGGTATCACCGGTGAGGTGCTGCTCCAGTTGCTTGAGAGCCGTCTCGATAATGTAGTGTTCCGTCTTGGTATTGCTCCTACTCGTGCAGCTGCCCGTCAGCTCGTTGGCCACAAGCACATCACTGTTGATGGCCAGGTTGTCAACATTCCTTCATTCCAGGTTAAGCCCGGTATGATTGTAGCAGTTCGCGAGAAGTCAAAGTCTCTCGAGGTCATCGAGGCCGCACTTGCAGGTTTCAACCACAGCAAGTATCCTTGGATTGAGTGGGACGAGGCCCAGAAGGGTGGCAAGTTCCTGCACCTGCCTGAGCGCGCAGACATTCCCGAGAATATTAAGGAACAGTCAATCGTTGAGTTGTACTCTAAGAACTAAAATCATTTAAATTAATGGCGATATTAGCATTTCAAAAACCTGATAAAGTCGTAATGTGTTCGAATTCCGTCCGTTAGAGCCCGGTTTCGGCGTTACCATTGGTAATGCCCTGCGCCGCATTCTTCTTTCATCGCTCGAGGGTTATGCCATCAACACCATCCGTATTCAGGGTGTTGAGCATGAGTTCTCTTCAGTACCCGGTGTCAAGGAAGACGTAACCAACATTATCTTGAACCTGAAGCAAGTTCGGTTCAAGCAAGTAGTGGAAGAATTCGAGAACGAGAAAGTCTCAATCACCGTTGAGAATTCTACCGAGTTTAAAGCCGGTGATATAGGCAAGTATCTGACTGGATTTGAAGTGTTAAATCCCGATTTGGTGATTTGTCATTTAGATTCCAAGGCTTCGATGCAGATTGATTTGACTATCAACAAGGGCCGCGGTTATGTTCCCGCTGACGAGAATCGCGAGTTTTGCACCGATGTCAATGTGATAGCTATCGACTCAATCTACACCCCAATCCGCAACGTCAAGTACAGTGTTGAGCCCTATCGTGTCGAGCAGAAGACCGACTACGACAAGCTCGTGCTGGAGGTGACAACGGATGGTTCCATTCACCCGAAGGACGCCTTGAAGGAGGCTGCAAAAATCCTCATCTATCACTTCATGCTCTTCTCTGACGAGAAGATCACCCTGGAGAACAATGATATTGAGGGCAACCAGGAATTCGACGAGGAGATTCTCCACATGCGTCAGTTGCTGAAGACCAAGTTGGTTGACATGAACCTCTCGGTTCGTGCGCTGAACTGTCTGAAGGCTGCCGATGTCGAGACCCTTGGTGATCTCGTTCAGTACAACAAGACCGACCTCCTCAAGTTCCGCAACTTCGGTAAGAAATCGCTCACTGAGCTTGATGATTTGCTCGAGGGTTCAAAGTTAAAAGTTCAAAGTTAAAATGAGACACGGAAAGAAATTCAATCATCTGGGCCGTACTGCTGATCACCGCCGTGCCATGCTTGCCAACATGGCCATCTCACTGATCATGCACAAAAGAATCACTACGACCCTCGCCAAGGCAAAGGCACTCAAGAAATATGTAGAGCCCCTCATCACGCGCTCTAAGGACGACAGCACCAACAGCCGTCGTGTGGTATTCAGCTATCTGCAGAACAAGGAAGCTCTGAAGGAGCTCTTTGGTCCTGTAGCACAGAAAGTCGGTGACCGCCCCGGTGGTTACACCCGCATCATCAAGCTCGGCTTCCGTCAGGGCGATGCTGCTGAGAAGGCTTTCATCGAGCTTGTCGACTTCGACGAGAACATGCTGAAGACTGCTAAGGCTGAGAAGAAGACTCGCCGTTCACGCAAGTCTACTGCTCCTAAGGCTGAGGCTGCTGAGGCTCCCAAGGCTGAGGCTCCTGTCGAGGCTCCCGTTGAGGAAGCTCCCGCTGCTGAGGCACCTGCTGCTGAAGAGGCAAAGGCTGAATAAGCATTCTATTTCGAATCTCGATAAAAAGAGTGGGCTGACGAAAGGGTCAGCCCACTCTTTTTTATTTAAACCTGACAAGGCAGGAACCGCGATGTGTGGCTTGGGAGGTATCGAGCTGGACGGCATAGACACCGGCGCCGAGAGGAGGAATAGGGATGAACGCCTCACGGCCAGCGGCGGACAGTGTTGTTTGGAAGACGCACGAGCCTGATAGTTGGTAAATGCTTACTTTCAGGGGTGCTGTAGGTTCACTGGCGAATGTCAAGCGCAATCCGCCATCGTCAGAAATTATGGTGACCTCCTGCGGTTGGTAGTGACTGATAGTCTGAATGTTTGTCAATCCTAAGATATCGAGCAGTCCCTTATAGGCGTCAGGCATTCCGTAGCCGTAGATATTGTTTGGATAGTCAAGGCTGTCGTCGGGATGCCAGCAGTTACGGTCGAAGAGTGCCAGAACCTCTTGGGGCGACAGGTCCGGCTTCGCCTGCAACCATAGGGCAATGACACCTGCTACGACGGGTGTTGACAGCGACGTGCCAGAGTCGGATCCCCAAGGATAGCTGATACCATTGAATTCAGAATATCCCACGATCTTGCCTGGCGCATATATATGACTCTTGGAAGTTACCACCTTTGTTCCTGGTGCTACTACTTCGGGTTTCCTCAGACCGTTCATGGCCGGACCCGTAGAGGAGTAATAATCGATTTTCCCGTCAGGCTGATGGGTTGTTGCCCCCACACTGATGACCGCCTGAAAACAGGCCGGCGCAAGGATGTTATGCCCTTTCTGTGCATCGGCCCATCGAGGGTCAACGTCATTTTTCTTGAAGGAATAGTTGGTACTACCAAACGCCTGAATCTCACCCTCACTCTCTACGACAAGCGCCACGGGAACGATTTGACTGATGGCCTGTTCTGACTGAAGCAGTACCTGCCAGATATCATCATCAATAAATGACGAGGCATTGTGATAGCACGATACCGTCAGCGTGTCCGGACCGCAGGGAAAGGCGAACACCATGACGGAGTCGGAGGGAATCTGTTGCGAATCCAGCGTCAGCGTGTCTGTCGGAATGCCGTTCTCCCCGCGATAGGCATAGAAATGAATCCGTGCGTCACCCTCTGCGGTCAGCCTATACAAGGCCTGATTCTTATTTGTCTGTATGAAAGCGCCTGCTACAGGCCGCTCAGCCGTCTTGATAAGCCACGTGTCGTTAATGCTCTCATTGCCGGCAGCGGCCACGAGGATGTGTCCTGGTCCCGTCAGACTGTCGAGTACGGCAGAAAGGAGGCTGTCATCCTGATCGAGATACGGTGGATAGCCTTCGCTGAAGGAGACGACGCAGGGCTTCTGCTGGCTGTCGGCATAGTCGAAGAGGTATTTGAATCCCAAGACATCGGTTGCCGTTGTGTATTTGTAGATGTCTGTGGAGTCAATATACTTCGCGTTGGAGTTGACAGCATTAGCCACGAGACAGATGTCGCTGGCGAAGGCGATACCCCGATAGCGGCTGTTGTAGCCGCTTCCTGCCGCAATGCCCAGGGTGAGGGTGCCGTGCGTTTCCGACTCAGCGTCGGTAGTCTGTCCGTAAGCCAACAGTTCCTCCGTCCCGATATAATCCCGTCCAACAGGCAGAATGCTGCCGATGGTGTCTTTCGACAACTGGTCCCAGAGTGCGTGAATGCGGTAGTGCGTCGTCGAGCGGTCGTAGAATGTCGGGTGCGTCAGGTCGAAACCCACATCCATCAATCCCATGACGACACCCTCCCCCGTATAGGCCGAATGGTTGGGAGTGGCTTCATACGCCGGCAACACATTGACGGCCAGAGCTGCCGTATCGACGCAGAGCGAGGCACGAGCCCCAGCCTCTATGCGTCGCACTGACGGTTCGCGCGAGAGTGCTGCCAACTGGTTCAAAGGAATGCTGGCTATGCTGATATCGCCCCAACGTGCATGTCGGCGACATCCGTACCTTGCCAGTATGTCGTCGTTGTCTGTTTTGACAAAGGCCGTGATGGTGCGGCCGTGGAAAGCCCTTCGTGTAAATGCCGCCTCCTCCAGTGCTGCCTGTCTGGCTAAGCCCGAGAGTTTTCTGAAATCTGCCGTCTGTGCAGTTGCTGTCGCAAGGCGCAGTATCAGTCCCAGTAGGATTATAAGTCGTATTTTTGCCATATCTTATTCCTGTGGCAGGAGGGCAACGCCGTGCTGCTTTTTGCCGTCCATCATGATTTTGATGGGGTGGGGGAAGCGGACGTGGCGCACGTGTTCCGTTTCCTCAATGGCAGGCAGGGCGTCGAGCACGTTGGTTTGCATGATGCCGTCACCCGTATAGGTGTTGATAGTGAAGTAACCCACGCCAAACGAGGTGAGGTTCTGGAAGAAGTGCGTGCCTTGTGACGGATCTACGTGGTAGTTCTTCAGTCCGGCCTCCACGATGACGCGTGCTGCGGAGATGTGCGGCCACTTCACGGGGATGCCCAGCCAGTAGTCGCTGGAGCCCCAGCGTCCCGGCCCGATGAGCACGTAGTTGGCGCCCGTGCCGTCTTCCTGGAGGTATTTGCCGTCCAGGAATTTCCGGTTGATCTGCTCTATCTCGTCGGCAATCTGCGGGTTGTTGGCGGCCGTAAATTCCTCGTCCGTCTTGACGTAAACCACATCGACGACATCCTCCGAGATGCCGTGTCCCAGTGAGTTATGCGAACGCAGCAGGCACTGCTCGTCGGGAATCGCCGCGAGGTCTTCGCCCAACACCTGTTTCGAATCGACGATGGGACGAATCTGCAACAGATAGAAGTCACCGCTCGCGCCGTCTGGTGCGAGGTTGCAGGCAAACTCTATCTCCACGGGACGGCGCATCTCCTCCGAGCCGTATTTTTGCGACAATTGGAGGATTTCCGGCAGCGGGAATATGCCGTGTTGCAGGACGCCTGAGAACGAGATGACCTTGCGGCCGCCTTCATAGATGCCGTCGCGGATAATCTGGTCAACGGGGTCGTATGTTGATGCGATACCCTGCAGCGAATTGTCCTTATCGGCCTCCTTGACGCGGAGGTTCAGGATGTTGAAGCCGTCGTCCACCTTGAAGTCGTCGCCAACGTGACTCGTATCCAGCGCATAGAAACGCGTCTGCGTCTCCTTCAGTGCCGTATCCATCTCCGAGGTTTGCAACACCTGCTTCGGATGGTAGGGTGATACGCGCAGCGTCTGTCCGCCGTCGACGATGTATTTACCCAAACCCAGAGCCAGCGATGCGATACCCTCTTCGGCCAGCTCGTCGCCGATGGGGTAGTAGTTCAGCGAGCGCAGCACACCCGAGAACGTTGGATAGAACCGCGTGTCGTACTGCTTGCCGACGACCTCCTGCAGGATGACCGCCATCTTTTCCTGATCGATGACGTTCGACGTTGCCGTCATATACGCCTTCGAGTCCTTGTAATACACCGACGCATAGACGCCCTTGATGGCACACGCCACCATGCGCAGCATCTCGTATTTGTCGTCTAAATACGGCACCATATATGTGGAGTAGATGCCTGCGAAGGGCTGGTAGTGCGAGTCTTCGAGCAGCGACGACGAACGCACGGCAATCGGTGAGTTGATGGCCTCGAAGAACGTAAAGAAGTCCGCAATCAGCGCGTCCGGCAATTGTGCCCGCATAAAATGCTCCAGTATCTCCTCGTCCGGTGCGTCGCTCAGTGCGATGCTCCACAGGTTGTTCTTGTCCATGAATTCATCGAAGAAGTCGGTACATAGCACGACGGTCTTCGGAATCTGCACGGTGGCATTGTCGAACTGGTTCAGTTCCGAATGGCGCTTGATGATGTTGTCGAGGAATGCCAGACCGCGCCCCTTGCCGCCTAAGGAACCCTCACCGATGCGTGCGAAGTGGGCGTAGCGGTCGAATTTCAGTCGGTCGAATACCGCCACGACGCCGATATTCTTCATGCGACGGTATTGCACGATGGCGTCGAAGATAATCTGTCGGTGTGCGTCCAGGTCCTGCAGTTTATGCCATGTGACCGTCTTCAGGAACTGCGACACGGGGAAGATAGCTCGGGCGCAGAGCCAGCGGCTCATATTGTTGCGCGACACGTGATACTGGAACGACTCGGCGGGAATCTTGAAGATGTTGTCCTGCAGTTCCTTCAGCGAACGCACACGTGCCACCTCTTCCTTCGTCTTGGGATCGCGGAAGATGAAGTCGCCGAACCCCATGTGCTCCTCAATGAGCTGGCGCAGGTCCACGTTCATTTTCTTCGAGTTCTTATCGATGAAATGGAAGTGCTCCTTCTCGGCCTTCTCCTTGTTCACAATCTCCGAACTCTGCAGAATCAGCGGCACATACTCGTCGCGCTTACGGATTTCGCGCAGCAGCTTCAAACCAGCCTCCGAATCACCCTCCTCGACGTGTGCCAGACGACCGGTCACACCCTTCAACGGGAATCGCGTGTCGCTGATGACGCCCAGCACGTTGTCGTGATACATGTCGTACCAATGGATAGCCTCCTCATAGGTTGTGGCCAGCACCACCTTCGGACGTCCGCGCTTGCGCTGTGCAGCGGCGTGGGGGTTTAGTGCCTCCGTCGAGAAGTTCTTCGATTGTGCCAGGATGTAGTTATACAAGTTCGGCAGTACCGACGAGTAGAACCGGATGTTGTCCTCGACGAGCAGTATCATCTGCACGCCGGCCTCCTTGATGTCGTGTTCGATGTTCATCTGGTCCTCAATGAGCTTGATGATGCTCAGGATGAGGTTCGTATTGCCCAGCCAGCAGAACACGTAGTCGAAGATGCTCATATCCTCGTTCTCAATGCGCTTCGTGATGCCGTGCGAGAAAGGCGTCAGCACCACGCACGGGATATGCGGGGCCATGCGTTTTACGTCGCGTGCTACGGCGAAGGCATCGTTGTCGGCATTACCCGGCATACAGATTACCAGGTCGATATCCGTCGTCTCCAGCACGTGGCTGGCTTCCTCCGTTGTCGATACCTGCGTGAACGTGGGCGGATAGCGCATGCCCAGTTCCATATATTCGTCGAAAATCTTTTCGTCCACGCGTCCGTCGTCCTCCAACATGAAGGCGTCGTACGGGTTGGCTACTATCAACACATTGAAGATGCGTCGCGTCATCAAGTTGACGAACGACACGTCCTTCAGGAAGAAGTTGTTGAACTCTTGGGGGATGTTACTCATAACTCACTGCTGATGTTCACTTAATCACAACTGTCTTGCCACCGGTGATGTAGATGCCGGGGCGGCTGGGCTGTGCGCTGAGGCGGCGGCCGTTCAGGTCGTAATAGCTCTTATCTCTCAACTCTTCACTCTTCACTACATTCTCAATGCCGGCCTCACCGTATTCAGTCACCTTAATCGTAGGCACTCCGAGCACGAAGTCGGCATCCTTCTCGGCATCGGCGTAGAAGGCAATGACGTAATAGCCCGGTTGGGTGATATTGAAATCGAGCGTCGGCTGACGGACGCCGGGGAATTCGTTGCTTGTATTACCGCCGATGTTCTTGGTTGGCTTACAAACCGTCGATGCCACCTCCTGCCCGTTGGTGTCCTCTATGACGACGGTGATGGGCGAGAAGTCCGGACGGTTCCAGTTGTATAACCTGTATCTCACCGTATAGCGGCCGGCAGACAACATCATGTTCGAACGAGCCTTGCTGACGCCGAACTTCGCAAATGCGGCCTTTTCCTTGCCCGCGCTGTTCTGCACGAGCAGACCGTATTCCATACCGCGCGTCTCGTTGGTGAAATGCAGCAGACGGGGACCGTTGGTGTATGGCAGCCCGCCACCCACACGTGTCGACGCACCTGTGCCATTGCTGACGTACCAGTCCTGTGGCACTGCGCCCTCCATATTGAAATGGCTGCTCAGACTGTAGACGGTGTTAAACTTCGGGGCTTCGCAGTTTACCACACATTCGCCCTCGCCGGTCTTGCCGTTACTGTCGGTGACCACTGCGCGCAGGGTGTGCTGACCGGCCTGAGGGGCCGTCAGCGTTGCGTCGTAGGTTCCTGATACTGATGCTTCGGAGGTAGTGGCAAGCAGGTTGCTGCCCTCATAGATCTCCACTTTCTCCACTTCGCCTTTCTGTGCTTTGGCGGTAGCCTCTATGGCGACGTCAGGGAATGTAGCCGTGCCTTCGGGCATGAAGGTCAGATAGGTCGTCTCACCTTCGGGCTTTGTAATGCTTGCCGAGGGCTGGTTCAGCGCAAAGCGCTTACAGAAGTTCCAGATTTCTTTTGAGTTGCCTGATGAGGGGTTGTGCCAGTTGGCGTTGTAAGAGAACAGCTCCACCATGGTTCCGTTTTTGCCCTCGCTCCATATTTCCCGGTCACCGGTGTTTCCTCCCGGTGTTCTGTAATTAGCGGTCTTTGTGTAAGTCTTACATTCATCCAGTTCTAACGCCAGCGACTTGACATAATCGCGTATGTTCCAATCGTCATACTTGAACACATCATCTCCATAGGCATGACAATGAATCACATTAATTGGCTTCGTGCATTTCTGCCACTCCTTACCACCAAAAGCAATACCGCTGGTAGGTGCAAAAGCTGCTATCTTGTTCTGCATGGCTGACATGCAATGGTAGATAAGTGCTGAACCCATCGAGAAGCCCGACCAATAGACGCGGTCGCGGTCGATGTCGTAGCGCGTGGCCATCTCGTCGATGGTCTTGATAACAAAGTTCTGGTCGTTTGTGCCGCTTACGTCCCATGTCTTATCGATGCCACGAAGGTAGGCGATAACGAATTTTTCGGTATCAATCAGTTCGTACATCTTGTCTGCCCCATATTGGTATTCCGGGTCCTGGTTCATGCCGTGTGTGACAATCATCAGCGGCGACTTGTCCGGCAGTTCGTTAGGGGTGAATACCACCATGTTCCTCGACTTGTTGTTGACGGTAATGTTGATTGACTCTTGTTTGTAGGCCCACACCTGCATGGTCAGCAGCAGGAGGAGCGAAATCAATGAAAAACGTGAATGATTCATACTCAATAGTCTTACTTTCATATTGTTAGCTATTATATTTTGTCTGCAAAGATAGTGCAAATCGAGCGAAATACAAAATAAATCTCGATTTATTTTTATTTCCGAGGTGCAGCCTATTTTCTCCATTGCAACGCCACACTCTGACCTTCAGGTTAGAGAAAGGAGAAAGGTATGCAAAAAACTCGAAAAATCAAATAAATACTTACTTTTTCCTGTTTTGAGACGCTTTTTTCCTACCATGAGACGGTTGTTTCTTGAAGATAGGCTAATTTTGCACTCAAATTCAACTTTACTAACAAAATAATAAATAAGTATGAAAAAAAATTTTATGACTGATGTAGCCAGAAGAATGGTGCTCACCTTCTTCTTCTGCTGCGCAATGACAACAGTAGTGAACGCTCAGACGGTAGAGCCCGAGAGCAAGATGGACAAGTATCTGCGCCTGTCGAAGGAGGCCGACGAAAACCCCACCAACTGGCAGGCTCAGCTGGAGGTGGGCCACATGCTGCTCGACAAGGAGAGCGGAGTCTATAACCAGTCGCGTGCCGCCAGATATTATGAGCGCATCTACCAGCAGGGCGCTGGCTTCAACAAGGAAGTGCCCGACTCCGTTATCTTCGAGTCAATTGTCGCGCTGATGACGGTGGCTTCAGAAAAGAAGGACATTAAGAAGGTGTTGTTCTATACTGACGAACTGATGCGTGCTGATAAGATGGGTGTGGATGTCAAAAGGGACTATATTATCACCAGCGCCGGAATGGGTGTTGTGTATAACTTGATGAGTGGCGATCCTGCGAAGGCTTTGTGTAACATGCTGGATGTGCGTAAACTTGCCACTGCCGAAAATAAACCGGGCATTGAATATTCTGACCCGATGACCGTCATCCTGTACGAGAATCTGTTGTCGAATTACCGTAAGTCGTTTGGCGACAAGCTGCCCGAATTTACCTTTGACGGCAAGAAGTATATCCTCATTGCCATGTGCAAGTGGAATGTGGAAATGCCGTTGATGGGTTGGCTGGGCGGCCTTGATGACGATGGTGACGCCGAGAGAGGCAAAGGGCTGAAGCTGTTATACGGTGAAGACGGCAAGGTCTATGACGACATGCACGGTGAAATGAACTACAGTTTCAATTACACCAAGGATGGTTTCGTTCCCCAGGAGGGCTACAATGTCCGCATGATTACCGTCACGCCCGAACAGCGCCAGAAAATGGTGGATGCCTACCACAGCTATATGAAGAAGCACAAGAAGCCGTAAGCTGGTATAGCATCACAACCTCATCGCCTCGCTGCCCTGATTCGACGGGCGGTGGGGCGTTTTTATGCTCGAAAATTTTGCAATATGAAAAATATTGCCTATCTTTGCAGACGGGTAAATAAACGTAAATGAGCAGATATATCATCATACTGACAACTGTTGTCTTCGTGTTGGCCTTGACGACTGCCTGCACAAAGCCCGACCGCAGCGATGAGGCTGTTGCGCTGAGCAAAGAGATCGTCAACCATGGCTTATCCGACGTTGAACATTCTGTGACGCGTGTGGATAGTGCGGAGCAGGCCGGTTTGTTCACGGCGGTACGTGCCAATACCATCAAGGCCATCATCTATGAGAATGCCGGCCGAAGGCGGCTGGCGGCCTATTACGCAGAGAAAGCGATTGCTGCAGAGGCGGGACATACCATCGCCACGTCGGCAGACAGCAGCCTTTATTGTAAGGCTCGCTGTGTTCTGGGTAACGATGCATACGCCGATGGCGAGTATGGTAAATCAATCACCCTCGCCAAGGAAATCCTTGCATTCGTGGGTGACGGCACAACGCCAAATGACGTGGAGATGAAGTGCAGGGCAATTATGCAGATGGCAGATTGTGAAAACAAACTGGGGCATATTACAGAATCCGAACAGTTGTTCCTGCAATGCATCGATGATTTGATGACGAGTACACAGCGCGCCACCGATTATGGGGAGATAGATCCGCTCATCTATACGCTGCTTTCGCTCAACGACTTGTATATCGACAATAAGATGCCGGAGAAGGCACTGCCCCTGATGGCGAAGATGGACACGGCGATGGCGCGTCTGACACGCTGCCCCAACACTCCCGACTGGGTGATGCAAAAGCGCCGCAACAACGTGACCATCAGTAAGGCGATGGTCTATGCTGCCAATAATCAGAAAGAGCAGGCAGAAACCCTTTTCCGCGAATATCAGCAGTTCCAAGGTTCTGGCGCGTTAGACAAGGCTGCCGAAGGGCTGTATCTGTCGATGACGGGCCGTTACGACGAGGCAGTCCGCTTGTTCGACGAAACCGACTCTATGATGCGCTCCAATGGTGACCCCGTCATCGACCTCTATGTCAAGACCTTGTTTAATTACAAGTACGAAGCCCTGCAAAAGGCGGGACGCACGGCAGAGGCTTTGGCGCTGGGTGACCGCATACGTCAGTTGACCGACTCCATCCGCCAGCAGGAACGGCAGGCCGACGTGGAGCAGTTGCAGGAAATCAAGCAGCAGGAAGAGGAGATTGCCAGCAAGCACCAGGCGCTCGTTGTCCACCGCATCATCCTCGCCAGCGCCTTCCTCGTATGCCTACTCATCGCCTATCTGCTCTGGCGGTCCTATAAATATAATAAGGTGTTGACCGAAAAGAACCGCAAGCTCTACGAGGAGATAGAGCAGCGCCGACAGGAGCAGCAGCAGGAGATGGAGCTGTTGCAGGCCGCTCCAGAGGAACAACTCACCACCGAACAGCAACTCTTCCGCCGCCTCTGTACGCTCATGGACGAAAAGCAGCCTTATACCGACGAAACCCTGAACCGCGACACGCTGGCACAATTGGCCGGCACCAACGAAAAATATGTGGAGCAGGCCATTCGCCAGTGTTCGAAGGGCGAAACGGTCAGCGACTTCATAAACCGCTACCGTCTGGAGCATGTTGCTCGTCTGCTGAAGACCACCAGCGACCCCATTGCCATCGTCGGCGAGCTCTCCGGCATCCCCAGTCGCGCCACCCTCGCCCGACTTTTCCGTAACGCCTATGGCATGACGCCCAGCGAATTTCGGCGAGCAGCGAGTGCAGACTGAGCTTGCTCGAAGTCTGCCGAGTCGTGACCGAAATCGCGGAACGCAATATCGCAAGATTTAGCCTTGCTTTTCCCCGATGAAATGGGGAAAAAAGTAGTTTTTCCTGATTTGAGACATCTTTTTCCTCCAGTGAGACATCTGTTTCGCTGGAGGTTCGTAATTTTGCAATCGAAATTGCGAATAACCAATAATACATTTGTGAATTATGAATTACGAAATGATTTTCACCGTCGCCCTCGCCGCCGCTATCATCGTGATAGTGCTTGTTTTGGTTGCCGTCATCGTGTTCCAGCGTTGGCGCATCAGCGACAGCAATGCCCACCTCAAAGAGTTTATTAACGAGAACCTGGAGTTACGCCAAAAGATACGGCAAGCAAGTTTGTCTGTAGCTTTACTCTGCATTGCGGCCACAGCAATGGCACAGACGCCCTCTGCCATTTTATGGAAGTATGCTGGCAGATTTCCAGAGTTACCGCCGTTAAAGGTCGAGTTAGATGGTGCCTTGTTCGCCCATTCCCATTCGAACTGGCTAAAGATGCCTCTGGGAAGCACCCAGAAGAAGGACACCGTCAAAATTGAATCTGTTATGTTTCGTCATCAGGAACATAATTCTACGACGCAATATCATTACAAGTCACGACCCGATTACTCGAAGACGTGCAACCTCTTGGGGGACATCCGCGACCGGGTTGTAAGAAAAAGAAGATGGGATGAAGGACGACCGCTCCAGCCACTGGCACCAAGGATGAGATAAATGATTATGAATTAAAACGATATGATTACAAAAAAATGAACGTGAAATTCAAGATGCCCAAGTTCGGGCGCGACCTGACAGTAAAGGGATGGTTCAAGGAACTGCTGATGACCTTCCTCGGCACTACCATCTCCATCATGCTGACGTTCGGCTCAGCCACATGGATAGAGAAGAAGGAGGCCGAAGATGCTCGCCGACTGCTGGCCATGACCATTGTCAGCGACATCGACAAGAGCCTCGAAGTCGTTAAAAACCGCCTAAAATACGAAGATGAATGCAGTGGCATCTCCTATTACTTGATGTGGAACATGCACCGGCTGGAGGAGATTGGCTCCGACTCAATTGATGCCTTCCTCAATTACGTGACCGATTTCGGATTCCCCAGAGAACTCGAGATGGAGACCAGCAACGAGCACATCTTCAACAGCAGCCAGGACTCGTGGCGCACGCTGAGCGACAAGCGATTCCTCAGCAACGTGCAGAACTTCTACAACGCCCGCAACTTCATGGAACAGCAACGCAAGGAGAGCGTCTTCTTCCGGAAACCGGTAAGCCGCGAGGAGGAATACAACCTCATCATGGAGTCGGACGACATGAAAAGCTACGAAGCCATCCTGGCCACCTGCCGCCGTCTGCTCAAAACTCCTCGCGTGCAGAACTACATCGGCTGGAGGGGCCAACGGATGGCCCTGTATAACGATCTGTTGCAGTACATCAACGTCAACGAGGAGAACAAGTTCCTCATGGGCATCACCGAGAAGGAACTGGAGGAGTTCCGCAACCAGAGCCTGATGGTCGTAAGCCGCGCCAAGGAGGCCGACCTCGTGGGCACCTGGGACGCCGTGCTGACCAGCGTCAACGACAGCACCGAATACACCTTCCGCAAAGACCACACCTTCACCTCCCTCCGGACTATAAAATGGAACCACTACTGCTTCCGTGGGAAAATCACAACCCAAGTCACCCTGTCCGGCCATTGGGAAATCGTGGGCGACACGCTGGTAAAGACCTTCGACATGAAGACCCTCAAGATTGACAACGACGAAAGCCACATTACCTGCTCCAAAGAGGAAAGGGAGAACCAGCTCCCGGCGGTGAGACAAGGCATGATGGACAGGTTAACAGGCTCTTTCAAGCGAATCAACACCAACAACCGTGTGCCACAGGCCACCAACCTCGACCGCACTGGCACCCGCCTCGAACTCACCGAGGCTGACATGCCCCCCGTACACTATCAGAAGAAAGATAAACCAAATAATAACAAGTAAGTATGAAAAAGATTTTTATGACATTTGCAGCTATCCTTTGCTGCGCAATGACAACAACGATGATGGCAGAACCCGTGTCGCCTGAGACCGCACGACAGGCTGCCGCCAAGTTCCTGAACAAGAAAGGTGTATCACTGAAGAGTGAGGCCATGAGGGCCAAGAACCGCGCCATGGGCCATTCGGAAAGCGGAGAACAGACGGAGACCTATATATTGTGAAGGGTCGTAAAGTAGTTATAAAATAATGAGTGCCCTGTCGGGCAGACTAACAAAATAAACACCCCTCGCCCCACTGCCTGATTCAAAAAGGACAGTGGGGCGATGTTTTTGTGGGAAGGCTGATGTGTGTATAAGAATGTGATACTAAAAATTTCATTCATAGAAATGTTTGATAATACTATTCATTTATTCATTATATTGTCTAAACCGCTTATTTATAGATAGTTACATAATGAATAGTTATGTCTAACTATTCATTGACTATTCATTTTTCACGTTTAAAATCGTCATTTTGAGGTTTAAAAAGTCGCTTACTGCTTGAATCTTAGCAAGTTACGCAATAACAAAAGTAATCGTAACACTTTGTAACTGCCTGCGTAACAAAGTGTCACCACCCTTGTGACAAAGTGTTTCCGACGTATTTACAACTGCGAAACACCTTTGCGTCATTCAACGAAAACAGCAGAATTTCGGCTAAAACCACGAAATAATGAATAGTCAAAGCACTATTCATACCCACTATTCATTCAGCAACCGCTTGATAATGAGTATTTTATCTTAGATAATGAATGGATGAATAGTGTTTTGCAAAATTCGTATGAAAAAATTTTTTTTGCCGACTATGTCTGCCACTCTGCCAGGCACAGAGTAAATCGGATTCTTTGGTTAAAGGATATGGGTTAAGCCAAGCCTAAAAAAACGGCAAATCGCTTGGTTATCTCGTTTTTTTTCGTAACTTTGTGCACTGAAAAATTGGCACATGTGCCATAAATTCATTGTAAGATGGAGATAAAAGAGGTTGCGGGCGCAAACGCCCTAGAAATGACAAAATGACAAAAAGACAAATCTCTTACAACGCCTTTTATTTAGGGCTATTCCCAGAGACAACACACCTTTTGGGGAACAGATCAAAGAGTCCCCTTGATCTTTAAGGTGAAGAGTGTGGCGTTGCAATGCTGAGTCGTGTATGACAGGTACCAGTCCCTAGTCATATAGCGCTAAGGGTCTGTACATCGTGAACGGTAAAAAGGTAGTTATCAAGTAAAAGAGGGCTGTCTCCACAAGGGGGGCAGCTCTCTTTGCATCACACCGTCGGCCATTTAAGCCCTCAGCATCTTGTCATCCTCGTGCTGGCTGGGGATGTAGCCGAAGGAACCTGGATATCCATTGGGTTCGCTGCTTGTACACAGAAACTGCGTCATCTGGACGTCATACACCTGCATCTCTGGTTTCTTATAATCTTTTTTCATAATGATTTAATATTAAGGACTCTTTCCCCGAAAGGAAGTCCCCCTATACAGGGGGATTTAGAGGGTCTTTTATTTGACAATTATCTTCTTACCATTATTGATATACACACCTTTCTGAGCAGGTTTGCCATTGAGGCGGCGGCCGTCCAGCGTGTACCATGCTTCGCTGTCGAAGCGGATTTCACCGGTCTTGGTGTCGATGGTTCCGATGGCTGTGACATCACCGTCAGCATTCACGAGGCGTACAGACATCCTTGAAGGCAGCGCCTCTTCAGCAGCACCTCTGCGTGGAGCACCACTAACAGGTGTGAACTTCAGGAACGCACGGAACGGAGCAATGCTTGCACCAGCCATCGCCTTCACGAAGTCGCCAGGGCTGACGGTATAACCGGCACCATAGTGTCTCTCGGCTGCGAAGCCATAGACCGAGCCGAGATTCTCGTTGCCTTCGTTCCATGCATAGTTATAATAAACGCCCTGGAATGTCCAGGTGCCGACGGAGGCCTCCTCCCATGATGCATAGCCGGCATTGCCTGCTGCCGTCACCCCTCCATTAGAAGTAATGGTCATCTCATCGCCCTTTCTCTTACCGTCAAGGATGTATGGCAAGAATAGGTAGGGCTTGTTGGCTTCGAGATTACCTGTTACACTGTTGCTGGGGTCATCCTCCCTCATCACCACCGTCCACGTAGGCTCAGTCGTCTTGTCGACGCCAGCAAACGTATAGACTTTTCCGTATGGTGAAATCTGTTCGCTGCTCACGGCGAAGGGCAGGCAGAGTGTTGCTGCCACACCGCAGCAGAAGGTGCGTGTGTATTCGTAGTTGCCTATGGCAAAAGTATTGCCGAACCCTGTCGTCTCGTTGAGCACACCCATGAGTTTTGCTGCATATCCGCTCCAGTTCGTAGCTGTTTGGTAAGTTCCCATCAGCGTGGAAGGCACGGCAATCTGCAGGCCCTCAGGGCAGGCGTCGAAGCCTCCTGTTCCGATGGTGGCTGCTGTAGTGCTTGGAATGTCAATACGGGTGACATTGCTGCTGTAGCACACATAGTTGCCTAATGCTGTTACCGATGCAGGCAGGCTGACGCTGGTCAGTGCCGTGCAATAGGCGAAGGCATAGCTGCCGACGTAGGTCACACCGTCGTTGACGACAACCTTCTGTATTTGATCGTCAAATGCGTGCCAAGGTGCTGTGCTGTGAAACTTGCTGTCAGTACCTAATGCCGAATCATAGAACATCATCGCCCCCGTGCCGCTGATGATGAGGGTGTAATTGTCACTCAGTGACCATACCACTTCTTTCTCATGACCAGTTGCGCCGCAGTTGCCGCTGGCAATTACGGGGATGGTGGGTACGATGTATACAATTTGATAGTTTGTGACATAGGTAATATCGTTGTTGTAATCGTCCTTCATGCCATATCCCGTGGTCATGAAAGCCACTTCGTTTGTGAAGGCATAGCCGCCTGAGCCGTCTGGGCCGTCCATGCCGTCCATGCCGCCCATGCCGCCCATGCCGCCGTAGCCGCCTGAGCCGCCATCGCCACCTTTAGCTGTCACAGAGCCAGCGTAGTATGTCAGAGTGCCTGCGAAAGCATCGCCGCCGTCGCCGCCTGAGCCGCCATCGCTGCCTTCTTCGTCTTCTTCGACACCTTCGGGGCCAGTGCCGCCTTGGCCGCCTTGGCCGCCTATAGCTGTCACAGAGCCGCTTACAATGGTTACCGAACCACTAAAGGCGGCGCCGCCTTGGCCGCCTTGGCCGGCCATGCCGTCATCGCCTTGGTCGCCGCTGCCGCCTGTGGCTGTCACGTTAGCGTTCTGGATGATGATGTTGCCATCGACAGCATGGCCGCCGAATTCGCCACAGCCACCGCTGCCGTTGCGGCCGTTCACTTCCAGCGTTCCTGGGCCTACAACAGTCAGTGTTTTGCCCCCATTGATAGTGATGCCCTGTGTGACGGTCACGGTCACGCCATCGCTGATAATCAGCGTGGCATCATTCGCGACATAAATATAGCCTTCGATGGTTTCATTGCTCGTGGCAGTGTGGGTGCCACCATTCCACTTATCCTCCTGAGCCCATGCGCCCGTCACTGCCGTCAGCAGGAGGGCAATAGTTAAAAGAAATTTTACTTTCATAAAGCTTTAATTTAGTTTTATAATTAAATTCTGCGTGCAAAGGTACAAATTATCTCGGAGAAAGGACGCATTTCTTTGTATAAAAAAATAAAAATCCGCATCACGAGGTGACAGGCACGTTGTGAGGTGCTCACTCAGAATGAAGTCCCCAGGAACTCCATCTTGTTGCGTCATTTATCTGCTCTTTTGGACAAGTTTTGAACAGATTTCCGCGATTTGTCCAAAGGTCAGGCGTTTGTCCATACAAGTTTGAGAAGAATCCGGGAAATTTCTTGGGAACTACTTAGAATCACCGTAACTTTGCATCAGAAATAAAAAAATAGAAGTCAATATCTTTTTCATACGATTCTTTTCATAATGCTTTTGATTTGGTTAATAATGGTTAGTTAATATGTTTGAGGCTCGCAGGGATGCGAGCCTCAAGCATTATTACAGTTAATCAATTGAACGGCTTGTTACATAACAAAAGAACCGACCACCTGTTACATTTAAGCCCTCAGCATCTCGTCATCCTCGTGCTGGCTGGGGATGTAGCCGAATGGACCTGGATATCCATTGGGCTCGCTTGTACACAGAAACTGCGTCATCTTGACGTCATACACCTGCATCTCAGGTTTCTTATAATCTTTTTTCATAATTTTTCTTTTTTTTATTTTAGTCGCCTTCGGCGAGAAATCTTTCAAATCTATTATTTTGGGAGTCCGACTTCGTCGGAGAAATCTTTCAAATCATTCAAAATCTTTCAAAATATTATTATTAATTCCTGCTTTATAGCTCCTTACCAAGGGACTCAAAATGTCAGATTTGGCAGATTTCTGCCCCGCGAGGGGCACTTATTTTACAATTACCTTTTTACCATTCACGATGTACATGCCTTTCTGCGTCGGTTTAGCGTTCAGCTTCCGGCCGTCCAGCGTGTACCATGCTTCGCTGTCGAAGCGGATTTCACCAGTCTTGGTGTCGATGGTTCCGATGGCTGTGACATCACCGTCAGCATTCACGAGGCGTACGGACATCCTTGAAGGCAGCGCCTCTTCAGCAGCACCTCTGCGTGGAGCATTACTAACAGGAGCGGTGTACTTCAGATAAGCACGGAACGGAGCAATGCTTGCACCAGCCATCGCCTTCACGAAGTCGCCAGGATTGACAGTATATGAGCTGCCGTCGTAGTTCTGTGCTGCGAAACCATAGACCGAGCCAATCTCGCCTGTGTTGTGTGTGCCGTCCCATTGCTTTGTAGCGTATGTTCCGATAAGGTTCCACTTGCCACCAGTTACATCAGGATCGTCCACATCAGCTCCTGTAAGATCATAGGTGAAGTTCGAAGCAGTACCGACGAATGTTACCTCACCTGTTGTCGCAGGCATAAACCGTCCAAGGACTTGTCTCCTTGTCGATAGACGTAAAGGTGTAGTACGTGCCCTCACCCTGTGGTATATAGTCGAACGGCAGGCAAACCGTCGATGCAACATTCTCTGTGAATGTACGCTTGTAAGTGATTTCTGCACTCGTGGCTGTGGTTAGTTTGCTGTAAAAATCGCTGTTGTTATCATTC
>ONKX01000010.1 GCA_900318555.1 uncultured Prevotellaceae bacterium
ATCAATCAGGTGGAACTTCTCCGTTTTGAACTGACCGCCTTTATCTACAATGACATTGGTCTCACCGATGTTATCGTAAGCGGCAGGCATATATACCAGCGTCCTTTCCTCGTTCAGGCCCAGATCACTCTGAGCACCATAGCGCAGGCTCCTCAGCAGGTCGGCATCTGAGCACTGCAGGAAATCGACATAGCGCATCTTGGTATTCTTCTGGAACACGTTCTTATCGACGTCTTTCAGTGTCTTGGGCAGGGAGATGCACTCCAACTGTGTCAGTTTCTCGACCGTAGCCGTCTTGAGCGTGTCGATGCTGGTATATTTCAGAGGAGTGAGGTTCTTGGCACCAAGATGGGCATCGAACCAGCCCTTCACATCCGTTATACCTGCCAGGTCGTCCTGTGTGGCAGCAGCATGGCGGGCGAAGGCGCAGAATGAGTCGTCGTCATCGAACACACCCTTCGAGATAAGGTTGGTGCGCTGCATGTCGTGGGTGTAGGCACGATCGCTCAGGTACTCGTTGTAAAGTGACGGACGGACATAGAAGGCATCGAACGTCGGGTTGTAGTTGTTGTGCAACTGACGGATGATCCAGCTGTCCTGCGTCATCGCGGGCTTCTTCTTGGCCATGATGTAGAGGCGCGTCAGGGAAGCATCGTCGTCGAGCGAACTCCAGTCGAAGTCCACGAGATCATCGCCCAATACCAGCGTTTCGAGTGCCTCGCACTGCTGTAGGGCACGGGTATTAATCTTCGTACAGCTCTTCGGCAGGATAAGCGACTTCAGGTTGTAGGCCTGCAGCAGGGCGTAGCTCGGCAGCTCGTTGTCCTTCTCAACATAGCTGGCACCCTTGCTTGTGATGACGCGGAACATGTCGGGGGCAGCAATGTCATTGCTAGCCTTGATGTCGGCATCGTAGAGGTCGATGGCCTCCAGGCGTCCCATCACGTTGCGGCAGTTAGCCCACGGGCAGAAGCCTGCCAGGTAGCGCATGATGGCGAAGTCGGAGCCCGAGATAGGACCGTTGACTTTCAGCTTGTGAATCTTGCTATAGTCGCCGCGCACCCCGCTGATGTAGTTGTGCTTGTCGTTGAACAGGGTAAATTGTTTATAGTCCCATGTAACCTCGAAGCCCAGCTTCTCTGCCAGGGTATTCGGTTTCTCGAGGGTGACCACCGTCCACTCGCTGTCGGAGTAGGCATGTTCGTTCACGTTGATGTGGTCGGCATATTGTGCCCATTGCTCACGATAGACCTTACAGAGGTTCTTCGGCACGAGGATGCGGAAGTCCCTGGGCAGGTCGTCGAAGGCATACTTCTCCAGCACAGGCACCTTGTCGGTATTGATCAATATGGTGTCGAGGCTGGTGCAGTGCTGGAAGGCGTCAGCATGTATGTGCTGCAGCGAGTCGGGCAGTGAGATGACCTTCAGGTTGCGGCAGCCGGTGAACGAGTTGTTGCCCAGCGTCCTGACACCCGTGAAGAGGTTAAAGTCCGCGAATCGCTTAAGTTTCTCGTTGTTGTTGAAGATGAGCTCCACGTTGTCGAGCTGGTTGTACCTGTCGGGGAAGATGTGTCCTCCCTCTGCCATGGCCTCCATGACGGCATCGTCCTCGAAGGGAGCTACAATGGTCTGTGCCGTACGGGTCAGGTAAGGTTGGTTCATATAGTCAGACAGGTGCGTCTTCGTCGTGTAGACAATGCCTATCTGCTCTGTCCATGGATCGCTGGCCGTACTCGTGGCGACGCCGTCGGTGACGAGCACCAGTACCTCAAGGGGTTTGCTGAGCATGCGGTACGCTGATTCCCAGGTGCTGTACTCCTTCACGGCTCCCGTGATGGCCACGCGCTTCAGGTCGCTGCAGTTGTTGAAGATGCCGCTGGTAATCTTCTTGAGGCTCTTGGGCAGGATGACGGTCTCCAGTGAGGTACAGTTCCAGAACAGCATCTCGGGCAGCACGTCGTCCTCCGTGATGTCGCGCCATCCTATGTAGCCGGTTATTTCAGCCAGATTGAGGTAGTGTGCCTTGCAATTGCCGTCTTTCTTGATACGGGCATTATAGAGGTTCAGGTAGCGCAGCCGTCCGTCGGTGTGCATGTGGTTGCGCTCGTAGCTCTCGGTGCCTCCGAGGTAGCGTATGACGTTCAGGTCGAGATCGTTCAGCGGACCGCTGACGGTCAGCGAGTCATACTTGGCATAATTGCCGTGTACGTATCGGGGCTCGTCGCCTGCCACGATGCCCGTGTAGCTCCATTCCACGCTCAGTCCCAGTTTGTCGGCCAGCGTGCCGGGCTCCGTCAGGGTCACCACCTTATTGATTTTGTAGCCGGCGTCGCTGACGATGTAGTCCTTGTACTCACTCCATGCCGTCTTGTAGGCATCCACCGCGGCGGCGGGCACGTAAATCTTCAGTCCCTGGTTCTTCTGGAACTGGTCGGTACCAGTGAGCTTGGCGGGTGTGCTGCCGAGCACGCGTACGGTCTTCAGATCCTGGCAGTCGGCGAAGGCGCAGGCGTCTATCTCGCTGACGGCAGCTGGCAGTTCAATCTCCTGCAGACTGGAGCAGGATGCGAAGGCATATTCGCGGATGTTCCTGATGGTCTTGGGCAGCACGATATTGGTCATCTTGCGGCAGCCGCGGAACCACTCCTTGCCCACGTAGTCCAGTCCGACGCTCTCGAACTGCTTGAAGTCGGCAAACGAGCGTATGTTGTCCCTCTGGTCGCGGAACTTGCCGTCGAGCCACGAGAATCCGGCGCCGGCAATGCGTGCCAGGTCGATGTACTCGTCCCACGTCGTGGGGTCGTAACCCGTGTGCGCCATGTCGTAGTATGCCATGGGTTTCAGGGCTTTCTGTATGCCCTCGTCGCCCGGTTTGATGATGCAGGGCAGGAAACGGTCCTTGTACTTCACCCATGCGGTGTCGGCCTCGAACCAAGCCACCTGCTGGGGCAGCATCTTAATCTTTGCCGCCGTGCCGTCGAACACGCCCTTGCCTATGGTCACCTGGCTGGGACGGATGGGGTCGATGTGGTTGTCGCCATCAGTGACCAGGTAGAGCAGGTCGAGGTTGACAAGATTCTTGCATCCGGCGAAGCACGAGTCCATCAAGGCCACCTGCAGGCCGGTGTAGCTGTTGCCGAAGGCTCCGGAGCCCTTCAGGTCGGTGAAGTTCACCACGCGGAGGTTCTGGTTGCCCATGAAAGCCTTGAGAGCCACGGCATCCAGATGGAAGTTGTTCCACACACCGATGTCGTTACACAGCTTCAGGGCACCCTGGTGGTCGTTGAGGAAGCTGTCGTCAGCCCCTGTCACCACGGTGTGCTCTATCTTGTGGCCGTTCACCTTGTTTACCTTCTGCGTGGTGCCGTTCTCGTAGGCATAGGCGTAGTTACCGCCATACTCCTGATACTGGGTCTTCGGTGTGGCGTCCTGGTAAGAGAAGTACTGCTCCAGGGGTTTCCACGACTCGCTGTCGAGGAAATCCTTCTTGCGCTTGGGGTCGATGATGATGTGGAATTTCGCAGGATCCAGTCCGGCAAATATGCTGTCGCCACCCAAGATGAAGCTCTCAGGACCGAGGGCCTGCAGTCCGTTGTCATCGGTCTGCACACGCAGGTCAAGGCTCTGCAGGTTGGTGCAGCCCACGAATGCCGAGTCGGGTATGGTGAATAGCATAGGCAGGATCTCGTCGCTCTGTATTCCCGCCTCGTGGAACTTGACGGTCTTCAGGTTAGTATGGTCGCGGAAAGCACGCTTAGCCATCGTCATGGTGCGGGCGTTGTTGTTGCGGCCCTGACCTTTGCCTGTGCCGGCATAGATGACGGCGTCGGTAGTGGACTCAGGTACCTCTTTTATGTATGTATGGTAGCTGAGGTTTTTCTGCGGCGTGGTGATGACGTAGCCGCCACCGACCAATCCCACTTGATGGATGTTCGACAGGATGTTGGCCTTCATACCCTTCTGCAGCTGGTCGCCATTGTAAGTGCCAGGGCCGCCCCAACACTCCGAGGCGAGAAGGCTGGCCGTGGTGGCTGTGCCTGCACAGGCCCATGCTGCTGTATATGAGTTTAGAACTGGTGTATAGACAACCGAATTGACCGCTGCGGGCTTGATATTGGTCAACACGACTTCGGTAATATACTGAGAACACGACTGCGCATAGCTGGTAAAGTGTATTTTCACGACATTGGCCAGCGATTTAGGCATGATGGTAACAAGGTCGGTGGCGGTCTTCTCTGTTACCCAAGCACCTGTTTTTGTCATAAAACCATTCCCTATAAGAGCAGCTGCCGTTGTAGGGTTCTTGGTAATCATTTGTGCGCCAAAATTCGTGCCGGCTGTTTTATAGAAGTTGGAAACGACTTTATCAAGTGGCATATTTATGACATTACCTAACTTCAGCGCTCCTAAGGCTTGAGCTTCGACTGTCATGGAAGCTGTTTTTTGGGCTGCCTCTGTTGTTGCTTTGGTGATGGCCTGCTCGGTTGCCGAACTTGCTGCTGCCGTTGCTGCTGAGTTGGAATGGAAGATGGATCCAAACGTCGCGATGTCGATAGCCAACTCTATGGCGATACGAGGAGCCGTCCACCACGACACGTCCTGGCTGACGGTCTGCGAGGTCTGCAGAATGCCGTTGTCCGAGGTCATGTAACTATAGGTCAGCCCACCCAGGCTGAAGTCCTTCATGTCGCTGCCGTTAGGGTTGAACGCCACCGGCTCGATATAGTTGGCATATACCGCCCAATTAGGGTCGTTGAGGAACTCCTGATAACGGTCGGGCGACACCAGGATTCTAAAGTCCTTGGGCAGTGCATCCTCTATCCTTTGGTTCAGTTCGTCAGTACTCAGTGCGTCAAGGTCACTTAGTGTTGGCAGTCCGAAGATATTATCGCCAGGTATGACGTTCTCCGGTCCGAGCACCTCCCAGTGGTCGTCACCGTCCTGCACGTAGTAGAACATACGCAGTTCCTTGAGGTTGGTGCAGCCCTTGAAGGCTCCGTTCTGGATGACCATCTTCAGGTCGCTGAACGAGTTCTCCGAGCGGCCGTTCGTCTGCCAGAACTCAATCTTCTTCAGCTCCTTGCTGTCCTTGAAGGCCTCGCGACCAATGGCCAGCGTCTTATAGTTATAGTATGAACCGGGGTCGTTGTAGATGCGCAGGGTACCGTCGTTCGATTTCAAATAGCTGTCGTCACAACCCACGATGCTGGAATACCAGATGTTTTTCTGGTCGTTCGTGGTCAACAGGCTGCTGGCGGTGAAGTTCTGGTAGTCGGCATTCCACAGCCGCAGGGTCTCCATCAGGGCGGAGTGGCCTTCGCTGTTGTTCTTCAACGGCTCACCCTTGGTGTTGCGCATGTAGCTGTATTTAGCACCATTGACGGTGAAATCGACGTTGGTGTGGTTATAGACGATGACGCGGTTCTGGTAGTCCTGCCATGTCGTGCTGGAGAGGTAGTTCTGATACTCGCCCACGTCGGTGCTGAAGTTGGCTTGTGGCGAACCGCCAAACACACCGCGACCAACGCTGATGACTTGTTCAGGTTTCAAGGCCTCCCAGTGGTTACTGCCCTCAGTGGTGTACTGCATCATCTTGATCTCCGTCAGGTTGGGACAGTTGGCAAAGGCGCTGTCGCCAATGACGAAGTGTAACTTGTCCTGTGCAGTATAGTTGTTGGCATCCGTGTCCTTGAAGTAGAGGGTCTTCAGTTCGGTACAGCCTTTGAAGGCATGGGGAGCGATGCAGGCCATGAGCGTGTAGTCGTGAAGTACACCCGACAGGTCGTTGTGAATCTGGGCACCGTCAGCGGGAATCTTTCCCGGTTCCCAGCCTACGACAGCGGTAATCCATGCCTTGCTGTTGCCCACTTTCTTATACAGATTACCATTCTCGTCGAACTCGTAGCCTCTCTGTCGGCACATCTCGTCAGTGATGTAGAGATGGTAGTCGCGTTTGCTCAGATAACGATACTTAGTTCCATCCATCGTGCGCTCGTCGGTAGGTTTCACCATTGCTTTCAAGATGGAGAACGTCGGTTTGTATTGCACATCTTGCAGCACCAGGGTTCCGCTGCGCTGCCACGGATCGTTGACGTAACAGGAACCGTTGGTCTCCCAGTGGTTGAAGTCCGTATCGTTGGGAGCTGACAGCCTAATGGTGGCACCGTTCTGCCAGTACTTATTGCCATCAAAGTCGATGGTCGGTTCGCTGACAATCTCGACCGTACAGTTCTCTGGTACTTCTACAGACTTGAATACAGCTACGCCTTGTGACGTGCCCATGGTCTGAGTGAAGTAGCATTCCTTGAACGAACTCACCACACCTGGTGCCATGCGGACATAGGTGGCAGGTGTTCCTCCTACTGACGTTGTTGACTTCGGATCGAAGATGCAGTGCTCAAAAGTGATGCCTTGCTTGCTGGTGAAGGCCACCATGCCGCTGCTGCTGGTTACCCAGCCGCCAAAACTACCGGTGAATGAGCAGTTCTTGATAACTGGGCTGGCGCTACAGGTGGAAAGAACTTCGCCAACGAGTCCGCCAAAACTGGCATCATTCCTCAAGTTGTTGGTACCAAAGAGGTGGCTGCTGACGTGGCAGTCATCGATGGTAGTTGGGTTAGCACCGGTTATCAAAGAGGCAATACCGGCAGCATGCATGTGTTTGCTGTAGATGGTACCCGTCACCCTAAGGTGGCGGATTGTAGCGCCATTGAGCAAAACGAACGGGGCGCAGTAGTCGTCAACAGCCTGTACGCCCTGCGCATTGTTCTCACCCTCCGTCGAAGGTACCTCTGAAGGCAAACGTGCTAGAACCGGCACTGACGCCCTCGGCATCAATGTCGTCTGTCATCTTAAAGAAAATGCCTTGGAAGGTGAAATCGTCTGACACCTGACGGGCAAATTCTCGCCAGTCGGCACTGTTCTGAATCTTGTAGGGATCGGTCTGCGTTCCGCTGCCGTCCCATGCCCACATGTACTGAACTGTTATCAGTAGAAGGGCCAACAATGTAATTGTTTTTTGCTTCATTATAGTGATTTATAAACCTTATTCATTATATTTTGGGCTGCAAAGTAACAAACAATATTTGTAATATGTTTATTTTGAGACAGAAAAGTGAAAAAAATGGTGTAACAGCCAACCGAGAAGGTTGCCGAGGAGAACACCGATGGAATTGGCGGCGAAGTCGAGCCAGTCGCCATTGCGGTGACCGCCGGTGCAATACTCTTGCAGGAGTTCGAGGAGTCCGCTCATGAGGATGGGCAGCAGGAAGGCGTAGAAAAACAGCTTCTCGTAGTCGAGGCGGTTGTGGTGGCGGAGGTATTCGAACCAGATGACAGAGCAGGTGCCTCCATACATGACGAGGTGGGTCCATTTGTCGATGAAGGCCACGTTGTCGAACGGTGTCTCCGGGAAGATGGGTGTGAGTGAGAGTATCCAGATGAGTGCGATGCAGCACCAGGAAAGTGGATACTTTTTCAATGAAGGAATCAGTTTCTGCATATTTATTTGCTGTTTTGGTTGCAAAAGTACGAAATATTTTGTACTTTTGCAAGCGAATATGGAGAAACATGAGATGGCAAAGCTGAAAAGGGCTAACTTCGGGAGCCATTTAGGTGTTATCCTGGCTACGGCAGGTTCTGCCGTGGGACTGGGTAACGTGTGGCGGTTCCCTTATATGACTGGCGAGAATGGTGGTGCAGTGTTTATCATCATCTATGTAATCTGTGTGCTGCTGTTGGGTATTCCCTGTATGGTCAGTGAGTTTATCGTGGGTCGTCACGGACGGGCCAATACAGCGGGGGCTTACCGGAAACTGGCCGGAGGCGGACCGTGGTCGCTCATCGGCTATATGGGTGTGCTGACGGGATTCCTTATTACGGGCTACTATGCTGTGGTGGCGGGCTGGTGCGGACAGTATATCTGGGCGTCGCTGGTAGGTCACATGTCGGGGTCACCGGAGTATTTCCAGCAGTATTTTGCCTCGTTGAGTACCGACCCCGTGAAACCCGTGCTGTGGACAGTCATCATGTTGGGACTGACGTATTTGATCATCGAAAAGGGTGTGCGTGACGGTATCGAGCGTGCCTCGAAAATGATGATGCCCACCTTATTTATATTATTATTGGTCATCGTGGTGGCGTCGTGTATGTTACCGGGTGCCGAGAAGGGTATCGACTTCCTGTTTAAGCCCGACTTTACGAAAATCAATAGCGACGTATTCCTGAGTGCCTTGGGACAGGCGTTCTATTCGCTGAGTATTGCCATGGGGTGTCTGTGTACCTATGCCAGCTATTTCTCAAAGGAAACGAATCTGACGGGTTCAGCCACGCAGATAGCTGTGATAGACTGTATCGTGGCCATTCTGGCAGGATTGATGATATTCCCTGCAGCCTTTGCCGTGGGCGTGAGTCCGGACTCTGGAGCGTCGTTGGTGTTTATCACCCTGCCGAACGTCTTCCAGCAGGCCTTTGCGGGTATTCCCATACTAGGATATGTCATCTCGCTGGTGTTCTTTGCGCTGTTGACGCTGGCGGCCCTGACGTCGCTGATATCGCTGCACGAGGTATCGACGGCCTTCCTGCATGAGGAGTTTGTCATAACCCGTAAGAAGGCGGCGCTCATCGTGACCGTTACGACGATTATCATTGGCAGCTTGTGTTCGCTGTCACTGGGTGCTGTAGAATTTATGACCGTCTGGGAGAAGACGCTGTTTGACATCTTTGACTTCGTGACGGGACAGATCTTCCTACCTGTCGTCGGATTCCTGACATGTATATTTATCGGATGGTTTGTGCCGCATAAGTTGGTGCGCGACGAATTTACCAACTGGGGAACGCTGCGCGGACGGTTCTTCCACCTGTATCTATTCTTGGTGAAGTACGTCTGTCCGTTGGCGATACTGTTTATTTTCCTGCACCAATTTGGTCTGATATGAACCGGAATGACCGAAGGGTAGCGATTGCCGCGGTGTGTGTCGGGGTGTTGGCGCTGGTGGGGATATGGATTGGCGGGGAGAACCCGCCGACGTCGACGCAAGGAGATGAAGAAACTAGAGATTCTAGTTATTCTAGAGAATCTAGTGGTTCTAGAGATTCTAGTAATTCCTATTATGCGGTGGAGGGCCGTGCGGTGGAGCGGTTTCCGTTTGACCCGAATACGGCAGATAGTACGCAGTTGCTGCGACTGGGACTGCAGCCGTGGCAAGTAAAGAACATTTATAAATACCGGGCGAAAGGAGGCATCTATCGGCAGAAAGAAGATTTTGCAAAGCTCTATGGACTGACTGTCAAGCAGTACCGGGAGTTGGAACCGTATATCCGGATTTCCAGCGATTATCAGCCGGCAGCAACACTGGTAGAAACTAGAGAATCTAGAGACTCTAGAAATTCTAGTGATACTAGAGATTCTAGTTTGCGGTATCCTATTAAGATTAAGGAAAACGAGCATGTTGTGCTGAATACTGCTGATACCACACAGTTGCGGACGGTGCCTGGTATTGGAGCTTATTATGCCAAGGAGATAGTACGTCACGGACAATGGTTGGGAGGTTATGTCAGTGTCGACCAGTTGGATGAGATAGAGGGTTTTCCGCAGGAGTCGAAGAAATATTTTGTGATTCAGGGTGCTTCGCCCAAGAAATTGAATGTCAACAAGTTAAGCTTACAACAATTGCGCAAGCATCCGTACATTAACTATTATCAGGCTAAGACCATTTTGGACTATCGCCGGTTGCATGGGAAGATTACCAGTTTGGATGATTTGCGCCTATCGAAGGACTTCCCTCCGGAGGCTATTCGCCGGTTGGAGCCGTATGTGGAGTTTTAAAGAAGTTAAAGGAGTTAAAGAAGATATGATGGACTGGAAACAATTGATATCTAACAAGAGGCTGGGGCAGGAGCACCGCCATGTGGAACGGCACGATGACCGTACGGAGTTTAAACGTGACTATGACCGGCTGATTTTCTCGGCACCCTTCCGACGCCTACAGAACAAGACCCAGGTGTTCCCATTGCCGGGTAGCGTGTTTGTGCATAACCGATTGACGCACTCGTTGGAAGTGGCCAGTGTGGGTATGTCATTGGGTAATGATGTGTCGCGGCTGCTGATAAGAGACCGTCATCCCGACCTACGAGGTAGTCTGTTTGAGGAGATTGGACAAATTGTAGCTACAGCCTGTCTGGCACACGACTTGGGTAATCCTCCTTTCGGCCATTCCGGTGAAAAAGCCATCCAGACATTCTTTACCGAAGGCGCAGGACGATTTTTGAAAGAGAAAGTCTCGCCGGCATTCTGGTCGGATATCACCCATTTCGAAGGTAATGCCAATGCCTTCCGCCTGTTGACGCATCAGTTCAGGGGTCGCCGTCCAGGTGGCTTTGTAATGACCTATTCCACCATTGCCAGTATCGTGAAGTACCCCTATTCATCGATGGCCCCCAGCAAGAAGGGAAAGTTTGGATTCTTCGACAGCGAGAAGGAGATTTATCAGCGATTAGCCGATGAAATGGGCATTTTTTGCACATCGAAACCCGGTGAGCCCCTCCGTTATGTGCGTCATCCGCTGGTGTACTTGGTAGAAGCCGCCGATGACATCTGCTATGAGATTATGGACTTGGAGGATGCCCATAAGTTGAAGATCCTGTCGTATGACACGGTGTCGAAGCTGTTCCTTGATTTCTTCGATGAAGAGACGCAAGACCGGATCAAACAACGTATAGTTGATGAGCAGTTGACCGATGAGAACGAGATGGTGGTTTATCTGCGTGCTTGTGTCATTGGTAAGTTGGAGAATGAGTGCGTCAAGACCTTTGTGGACCATGAGGAGGAGATATTGAATGGCACTTTTGAGGGCAGTCTGATAGACCATATCAGTCCCAAACAGTGTGAGGCCTATAAACGGTGTGCCAAGCTCTCCGTGCAGAAGATCTATAAGAGCCGTCCTGTACTGGATGTGGAGTTGTCGGGTTACCAAATTATGGCAACACTGATGGATAAAATGACTGAAGCGGTGATGAATCCGGAACGTTATTATTCGCAACAGTTGATAGGGCGTGTCTCGTCACAGTATGACATCAATGCCGAGGATTTAGAGACGCGACTGATGGCTATCATCGACTATATCTCAGGCATGACGGATGTCTATGCCCTGGATGTCTATCAGAAGATCAATGGTATTTCGTTGCCGATTATCTGACGATTAACCTTTGTCCTTGTAAATCAGCTTGTTGGCGCCAGAGGTCAGTTCGAGTTCGTCGCGGTGTGCTTGGATGAATGAGTCGATATGGCGTTTACGCTTGAATTCAAAAATTTCGTCGATGGCAATGAGGATACCCGTTTCCTCTACATCACCGAAGCCATAGTTGATGGCGGTGCCAAAGAGTTTCATCGTCGGTGAGAGTCCCATATAGGCATTAACCAATGGCGGGATGTTATAACCCAGTTTGCGGATTTCACGATTCAGAATCATATAGTCCTCCTTGAAGTTAGTGCCGCAGAAGAGCGCCTCTAATTCAGCTGAATCTGTCTCGATTTCCAGTGGTTTCATCGGAATGATGAGCCGTTCCTTGTCGTCAAAGTGCTTCTTGAGGAAGAAGAGTATCATGTCGCGTCCCTTACGGATATAAGAGGGGTACATGGTCATCTTGCCAAAATAGTATTTAATGGAAGGACGGATGACGGTCAGTGCTCCCAGACCATCCCACAGGTTGTCAAGGGCAAACATACTCTTAGCACCCATTTTGGATGACTGGTAGGGTAGTGAGACGAAAGAGCGTCCCAGTTCTACCGTCCAAGGGGCATAATCCTTCAAGAATTTCTCAGAGAAATGGAACATATGACTGGTAGCGAGGATGGGCTGTCCCTTCTCGTCGTACTCCCAATCGGAACCTAACAGGTAGCGGTAACCTCCTATAATCTCCTCCTCCTCCGGATTCCAGACGATGAGTTGTTTGTAGCAGTTGTCGCAGATATCGAACTCGTCGATATCTACCTCTTTGCCCGTTCCACCGCCAGCCTCACGGAATACAATTTCACGCAGACGACCAATCTCCTGCATCACGTTTGGAGCATTATGCGCCGTGATGATGTAGATTTCGTTGTTGCTCTTGTTGGTCATACGCAACTGCTTGTCGGGCGTCAACTCACTCTTGAGGACTTCCTTGCTGATGGGAGAGATGATAGGTTGTTCCATTGTTTGAAGCTATTATAGTTCTTAACTTAACTAGATGTTCTAGAGAATCTAGACGGTCTAGAGTTTATAGACCAAATCTTGCACATATTGTGCCCATTCCGATGGGCTCTTGCTTTTGTCGAAAGTCTGCCAGGGGATAGGTTTTCCTATTTTCACCTCGAATGTCTTGCCGACGTTTTTGTACATCTCGTCGACGAGGAAAAGCATAGCAAGGTTGAAGGGTAGGAAACGGTCGGAGAAATTTGCCAAACGGTAGAAGAAATTAGAGTTCTGACCGCTGAAATGGATGGGTACGACGTCGCGTTGGTATTCCACGCTTTTTGATATGAACGTCTTCGACCAAGGAATATCTCTGATGACCTTGTTCTTACGGCGTGAGCAGATGCCAGCCGGGTACATCAGCATGTGGTTGTCGCTTTCGAATCCCGCCTTGACCATAGCTGGGAAGTTACGACTTTGGTGACCGGTTTTGTTGATGGGGATACAGAGTGGCGCCAGTCCCGGCAGGTACATCAGGAGGTCGTTGACCAGATAGCGGAATCGGGAATCATAATGCCTTCCGATGATGGCTCCGAGTGCTACACCATCGGCGCCCCCCAGAGGATGGTTTGACACGATGGTATATAGCCGTCCGTCATCTTTTGCGGGCAGGTTTTCCATTCCTTCTACCTTGAGTGTCATCTGCAGATACTCTACGCAAGCTTCGAGCCAAGGAGTCCCCACTTTATCGCGTGACTTCCAAAGGAATGCATTCACCTGATCCTGATGGGCAATACGTTTGAGCCACGATACTAAGAAACCAGGAACCCATTTTGCCTTGGACCCCATTTTGTTTTTTAGTATCTGATCAATGTCAATGGTTTTCTCCGTTATCTGTCCCATTTCTCTATATTGTCCCTAACAGGATGCAAAGATAGTGATTTTATTTATATAATGATTGCACTTTTTTAGAAAAATGTGCAATAAAGTAACTTTTTATAGTTTATTCACTAAAAAAAGTGGAGAAAAGTGGGGGAATGTGGGGGAAAATGATTACCTTTGCAGCCAAACTCGTATAAAAAAATATATAAAAGAGGTACGCATGCGTTTTTTAGGTAATATAGAGGCCAAGATTGACGTGAAGGGACGTGCATTCCTTCCCGCCACCTTCCGCAAGGTTTTGCAGGCAGGTGGTGAAGAACGCATTGTGTTGCGCAAGGATGTGTTCCAAGCCTGTCTGGTATTGTATCCTGAAAGCGTGTGGAATGAGCAGATGGATTTGTTGAGGGCCCGTCTCAACAGATGGAATCGCCAGGAACAGCAGGTGTTTCGTCAGTTTGTGTCGGAAGTAGAATTGGTGACCCTTGACGGTAATGGGCGTTTTCTGATACCAAAGCGTTATCTGCGTATGGCTGAAATAGACCAGGACATTAAGTTTGTCGGCATGGATGATACCATTGAGATATGGAGCAGTCGTAAGGTTGAAGAACAGCAAATGAAACCAGAGGACTTCGGAAATGCCCTTGAACAGTTGATGACGGTAGAGCAAGAATGACCCCGAAAACGATAGAAGACAATGATAACGACCGCAGAGACATATCACGTTCCTGTTCTCTTGAAAGAGAGCGTCGACGGGCTGGATATCCAGCCCGACGGCATTTACGTGGATGTAACTTTCGGTGGTGGTGGTCATTCGAAAGAGATCTTGTCCCGTTTGGGTAAGAAAGGTCATTTGTATAGCTTCGACCAGGATGCTGATGCGGAGAAAAATATTGTCGACGATGATAGATTTACCTTCGTTCGCAGCAACTTTAGATATATCAGTCAGTGGATGCGCTACTATGAAGTAGAGAAGATAGACGGTCTGTTGGGAGATTTGGGTGTTTCAAGTCACCATTTCGACGACGAGACGCGAGGGTTCTCTTTCCGTTTTGACGCTCCGCTGGACATGAGGATGAACAAACGTGCCGGACAGACGGCCGCTGACATCTTGAACAACTATAGTGAGGAGCAGTTGGCCGATGTGTTCTATCTCTACGGAGAGTTGAAGAATGCCCGTCGCATCGCCAAAGCAATTTGCGACTGTCGTCGGCAGCATGAGATTACGACGACGGGTCATTTGGCTGAGGCTGTTGAGCCCCTGATGCGTTCTGAACGCGAGAAGAAAGATATGGCCAAGTTGTATCAGGCACTGCGTATAGAGGTGAACCATGAGATGGATGCCTTACGTGATATGCTTAAAGGTGCTACAGACCTGCTCCGTGAGGGTGGAAGATTGAGCATCATTACCTATCATTCGCTGGAAGACCGTATCGTGAAGAATGTTATGAAGGCCGGCAATGCGGAAGGTAAGGTTGAGCAGGACTTTTATGGCCGTATCTCGTCACCTTATCGGTTGGTTGAGAAGATGATTACTCCCACGGAGGATGAGCAGCAGCGTAATCCACGTAGTAGAAGTGCAAAATTGAGAATAGCAGAGAAAATATAATGGCAGAAGACAAGAAACAAGACGAGGTGCCCTTGGTGATAGAGGAGCCCCAGACCGAGGAACATGTTTCCGAAGCCGAGGAAGAGGGCAAAGCCAAGGAGTCAACACTGAAGGAGACGATTCAGATGATTAAGGAGTCGGCTAGCGAGGAAGATCCGAAACCTTCCGGCCAGCTGAACTTGCGTACCATACTGGGTGGCGACCTGCTGACGACGGAAGTAGTCCGTTCGCAGATTTGGTTGTTCGTGCTAATCGTGGCCTTCTCTATTGTCTATGTAGCCTTTCGTTATCAGTGTCAACAGGACATGATTGCCATTGACAAGCTCGAGCAGAAACTGACAGACGCTAAATATAAGGCTCTCTCCTCGTCGAGTACATTGACGGAAAAATGCCGTGAGAGTCACGTATTAGATATATTGAAACAAAATCAGGACTCGCTGTTGCATCAAGCCGACCAGCCGCCCTACATCATAGAAGTGCCAGAATAGGAAGAGATGAGTAAGTTTGATAACGATAAAGTCATGCCCCGATACATGATGATTGCCGTATTGCTGACAATCATCGGGCTTGCTGTCATAGGCAAGGCCCTCTATATCATGACTGCCCAGAAGCAGTACTGGACGGAGGTTGCCGACCGCTTGAAGCGTGACAGTGTCAGCGTGAAGCCCAACCGAGGTAATATTCTCAGCTGTGACGGACAGTTGATGGCTACTTCTATCCCAGAATATAAGATCTTTATGGATTTCCAGGCAGCAGCCTTTGAGAAGGACGACTCGTTGTGGCTTGACAAGTTGGATTCTGTTTGTAATGGTTTGAACAAGATTTTTCCGTCGAAATCTGCGGCAGAGTTCAAGCACGATTTGGAGGAGGGACGCCATAAGGTCAACAAGAACGGTACCGTTGGAGCCCGTCACTGGCCCATCTGGAAACGCCGTATCGACTATAACACCTTTGTAGAGGTCAGCCAGTTGCCATTCTTTAATATGCCCCGTTACAAGAGCGGTTTCCATGATGAGCCCTTCAATTCCCGCCGCCGTCCATTTGGTTCTCTGGCCATGCGTACCATCGGTGGTCTGTATGGTGCCAAAGACTCCGCCTATTATGGTTTGGAACTCTCTAACGATTCTGTCCTTCGCGGTATTCCTGGTATTACGGGTCGTCGCAAGGTGCTGAATAAGTATATGAATATCCCTGTGACACTGCCTGAAGACGGTTGTGATATCGTGACGACCATTGATGTCAATATGCAGGACTTGGCAGAGCGTTCGTTGTTGGATATGCTGAAGCGGCCGGAGGTCAATGGTGAGTTAGGTGTGGCTATCCTCATGGAAGTAGAGACCGGTGACGTGAAGGCTATCGTCAATTTGATGAGGAACGAAAACGGCAACTACATCGAAGCCGTCAACTCGGCCATGAGTTACCGTTGTGAACCAGGTTCTGTGTTTAAGACTGCTTCTATACTCGTTGCGTTGGATGATAAGGTGTTGGGAGAGAATCCCCGAGATACTAGTTACATCATCCATACCGGTGGTGGTGTCATGCCGATGTATGGCCGTGAGATGAAAGACCACAACTGGCGTCGTGGCGGCTATGGTGATATCAACGTGGCCAGAACGTTGGAGGTCAGTTCGAATATCGGTGTGAGTCATGTGATAGACAAATTCTACCATAACGAGGCCGAGCGCTATGTCAAAGGCCTTTACAGGGTAGGTATCGGTCAGGACCTGAAGTTGCAGGATATCCTTCCCGGTTATCGTCCTCCCCTTATCCGTATGCCGCAGCGTAAGAAGAACGGACGTTATGATGACAACTGGTATGCCACTACGTTGCCTTGGATGTCGATAGGCTATGAGACCCAGATTGCACCCATCAATACGGTGACGTTCTATAATGCCATTGCCAATAATGGTAAGATGATGAGGCCGCGTTTCGTCAAGAAGATTGTCAAGAATGGCGAAACCATCAAGGAGTTCGAACCAGAGGTCATCAAGGAACGCATTGCAAGACCTGAGGCGCTGAAGACTATTCAGACCATTCTGGAGCATGTCGTCAGTCAGGGATTGGGTCGAAAGGCCGGTTCGCCGTTGTTCAAGGTGGCAGGAAAGACCGGTACAGCCCAGGTGTCACAGGGTAAGTCAGGATATAAGAGTGGTGTGGTACAATACTGGCTCTCGTTTGCAGGCTATTTCCCAGCCGACAACCCCCGTTACTCCTGTATCGTCTGTATCAAAAAGTCCGGACTGCCTGCCTCAGGTGGTGGTATGAGTGGTGTTGTGTTCCATCATATCGCTGAGGGAGTGATGGCACGTCATCTGAAGATGAGCGTGGACGATGCCCATGACGAGCATTCGGTAGTCATTCCAGATGTGAAGAATGGTGATGCTGCATCGGCCAATTACATCTTGGGTGAGTTAGGTGTCAACAAACGTGTCAGTCAGCCAGCCAAGGTCTATGGTGAGACGGTGACCCCCGACGTGACAGGCATGGGTGCCAAAGATGCCGTCTATGTGTTGGAGAACCGTGGTCTGAAGGTGAAGATACAAGGTCGTGGCAAGGTGAAGTCGCAGAGCTATCCTGCTGGCAAGGAAATTGTCAAGGGCGGGGAATGTGTTTTGACGTTACATTAATATAATAAGGTATATATGAAGCTGACAGAACTATTGAAGCATGTAACCCCTCTGACCATCGTAGGTGATGCGGAGGTGGACATTACGGGGGTGAATATTGACTCCCGCAAGGTAGAGAATGGTCATCTTTTCGTGGCAATGAAAGGTACGCAGACAGACGGTCACCGCTTTATTCCCAAGGCTATCGAGTTGGGAGCGAAGGCTGTGCTGTGTGAGGACTTGCCCGAGAATCTCAGCGGGAGAACCGCTGAGCACGCGGGCGGTGTGACCTATGTGCAGGTTGCCTCGACGGAAGATGCTGTTGGAAAGGTTGCCACTGTTTTCTATGGTGAGCCTTCGCAGAAGCTGAAGCTGGTCGGTGTGACAGGAACCAATGGCAAGACCACTATTGCCACCTTATTATATAATATGTTCCGTAAGTTTGGTCACAAGTGCGGCCTGCTTTCTACTGTCAGCAACTATATTGAGGACGAAGTGATTCCTGCCGATCATACCACCCCTGATCCCATCGAACTCAACCGACTGTTGGCTAAGATGGTAGAGGCAGGCTGTGAGTATGCCTTTATGGAGTGCTCCAGTCATGCTATTGCCCAGAAGCGTATTGGCGGACTGAAATTTGCAGGCGGTCTCTTTACCAACCTCACCCGTGATCATCTGGATTACCACAAGACCTTCGAGAACTACCGTGATGCCAAGAAAGCTTTCTTCGACGGACTGCCAAAGGATGCTTTTGCCATTACGAATGCCGACGATAAGAATGGTCGTGTGATGGTTCAGAATACGAAGGCACAGGTGAAGACCTATAGCACCCGTTCGATGGCTGATTTCCGTGCCCGCATCATCGAATGTCATTTCGAAGGTATGTATCTGGAAATTGACGGTCGCGAAGTAGGTGTTCAGTTTATCGGAAAGTTCAACGTCTCCAACCTGTTGGCAGTCTATGGTGCTGCTGTGATGTTAGGAAAGAAACCAGAGGATATCCTCTTGGTGCTCAGCACCTTAAAGAGTGTGGCAGGTCGACTGGAACCTATTCGTTCACAGGACGGCGTGACCGCCATCGTAGACTATGCCCATACGCCCGATGCCTTGGAGAATGTGCTCAATGCCATTCATGAGGTGCTGGATGGTAAGGGTGGACAAGTCATTACCGTTTGTGGTGCTGGTGGCAATCGCGACAAGGGCAAGCGTCCGTTGATGGCTCAGGAGGCCGTCAAGCAGAGTGATAAGGTCATTATCACCTCTGATAATCCGCGTTTTGAAGAACCTCAGGATATCATCAATGATATGTTGGCAGGTCTTGACGCTAAGCAGATGAAGAAGGTAGTGAGTATTGTAGACCGCAAGGAAGCTATCCGTACGGCCAGTATGTTGGCCCAAAAGGGTGATGTCATCCTCATTGCCGGCAAGGGTCATGAGGACTATCAGGAGATCAAGGGTGTGAAGCATCATTTTGATGACAGGGAGATTGTTAGGGAGATTTTTAGTCTCTCGTAACAACGGAATAACGTTATAACGAAATAACGAAAAAAAGAAAGAGTTATGCTATACTATATTTTCAGATTCTTAGAGCAGTATGACATCCCGGGTGCGCACCTTTGGTCGTATATCTCGTTTCGTTCGTTGTTGGCGCTCATCCTGTCGCTTGTTATCTCAGCGTGGTTTGGTGAGTATTTCATCAAATGGATGAAGCGTCGCAATATTTCGGAGACCGCCCGTGACCCGAGTATCGACCCGTTCGGTGTAGAGAAAAAAGGCGTTCCCACGATGGGCGGTATCATCATCATTGTCAGTATCCTGATTCCCGTACTGCTGTTGGGACGTATGCGTAACATCTATCTGTTGCTGATGATAGGCACTACCGTATGGCTGGGATTCCTTGGCTTTATGGATGACTACATCAAGATTTTCCGCAAGAACAAGGAAGGTCTCAAAGGTCTCTATAAGATAGTAGGACAGGTGTCAATCGGTTTCATTGTCGGTCTGACACTCTGGCTCAGTCCTGACGCTGTAGTCCGTGAGAATGTGTCTGAGGTCAAGCAGAATCAAGAAATAGTGATAAAGCACAAGACAGAGGCCGTGAAGTCGCTGCAGACCACCATTCCTTTTATTAAGAATCATAATCTGAACTACTCCAATATTATGTCGTTCTTGGGTGAGTATAAGGTAGCTGCAGGTTGGATTTTGTTTGTCATCATGACGATTATTGTTGTGACGGCTGTGTCGAACGGTGCCAACCTGAATGATGGTATGGATGGTATGTGTGCCGGAAATTCGGCCATTATCGGTGCGGCATTGTTGATATTCTCCTATATCTCGTCCCACATCATCTATGCCGCCTATTTCGATATTATGTATATCCCTGGTTCACAGGAACTGGTGGTGTTCCTTTCTGCCTTCATCGGTGCGATGGTGGGTTTCCTCTGGTATAATGCCTTCCCCGCCCAAATATTTATGGGCGATACGGGCTCATTGACCATCGGTGGTATTATCGGTGTCTGTGCTGTCATTATCCATAAGGAACTGATGCTCCCAATCCTATGTGGCATTTTCTTTATCGAAAGTCTGAGCGTCATTATCCAGACTCAGTGGTTTAAACTGCAGAAGCGTAAGGGAAAGCGTGTGAGAGTATTCCGTGCTACCCCAATCCACGATACCTTCCGTAAACTTGACTCCCAGTTGGACCAGACCAGTACGTATATTTTGAAGAGCTGGCCTCACCGTCCGTTCCATGAGTCGAAGATTACCATTCGTTTCTGGATTACCACAATTATATTAGCAGCATTAACGATTATTACTTTGAAGATTAGATAAAGATGAGTAAGATAGTCATATTAGGAGCCGGAGAGAGCGGAGCAGGAGCTGCCGTTTTGGCCAAGAAGCAAGGTTTCGACGTGTTTGTCAGTGACATGTCGAAGATCAATGATAAGTATAAGAAGTTGATGGATGACCACCAGATCTGTTGGGAAGAAGGTCACCATACGGAGGAAAAGATTTTGGATGCCGACGAGATCATCAAGAGTCCGGGTATTCCCGATACGGCCCCGATGATTGTAAAGATCAAGGAGAAAGGCATTCATATCATCAGTGAGATAGAGTTTGCCGGTCGCTATACCCATTCGAAGATGATCTGTATTACAGGTTCGAATGGTAAGACAACGACGACGAGCCTTATCTACCATATCTTCAAGGAAGCAGGCTATGATGTCGGTCTGGCTGGTAATATCGGTAACTCATTGGCCCTGCAGGTTGCTGAGGATCCGCATGAATATTACATCATTGAGTTGTCCTCTTTCCAACTCGATAATATGTACGATTTCCGTGCCAACGTTGCCATTCTGCTCAATATCACGCCTGACCATCTGGACCGCTATGATTTCAAGATGCAGAACTATGTGGACGCTAAGATGCGTATCATCCAGAATCAGACACCACAGGATGCCTTCATCTACTGGAATGATGACCCTATCATCAAGAGGGAATTGGAGAAGTATGACATCAAGGCCATCCAGTACCCCTTCTCCGAGCTGAAGGAGAACGGCAGTATCGGTTATATCGAGGAAGGGCAGTATAAGATTGAGAAACCCGAGCCGTTTAATATGGAACAGGAATCGCTGAGCCTGACAGGTAAGCATAATATCTACAACTCGCTGGCTGCAGGTATTGCCTCAGATGTTGCAGGTATCAAGAAAGAGGATATTCGTAAGTCGTTGAGTGATTTCCCCGGTGTGGAGCATCGCTTGGAGAAGGTGTGCACTGTTCGCGGCGTCCAGTATATCAACGATTCGAAGGCTACCAATGTCGACGCTTGCTGGTATGCGCTGGAGTCGATGAAGACCAAGACTATCCTTATCATTGGCGGTAAGGATAAGGGCAATGATTACGAGCCTATCAAACCATTGGTGAAGGAGAAATGTGCCGGACTGGTTTATCTGGGTGCTGATAATCAGAAGCTGCATGATAACTTCGACTCACTGGGTATTCCCGTTCGTGACACCCACTCCATGAAAGACTGTGTGGCAGCCTGCTACGAGATGGCCGAGCCTGGCATGACGGTGTTGCTGTCACCCTGTTGCGCGTCGTTCGACCTCTTCAAGAATATGGAAGACCGTGGTGAACAGTTTAAGGAGTTAGCAAGAAGTCTCTAGACAATCTAGAATCTCTAGAAATACTAGAATAATATGAACAATCGAATAGGTAATCTCTTCAAAGGCGACAAGGTCATCTGGATGGTGTTCTTCTTCCTCTGTATGATCAGTGTTGTGGAAGTCTTCTCGGCTTCCAGCGGACTGACGTATAAGAGTCAGAACTACGTAGGACCTATAGCCTATCATGCCTTCACTATTATGGCAGGTGTCGTAGTTGCTATCCTCACGCTGAATATTCCGTGTCGGTATTTCAAGTTGATGACACCCTTCCTGATGCTGATATCAGTGATTACCCTGCTCTGGGTTTTGCTGGCAGGAACGAAGGTCGGTGATGCCGGACGTTGGATTAACCTGTTTGGTTTCACGTTCCAGCCTTCAGAGATTGCCAAAGGAACGATTGTATTGGCTGTAGCGCAGATCCTTGCCGCCATGCAACGTGAGAACGGGGCAGATAAAAAAGCCTTTAAATGGATTCTTTCGATTACCCTTCCAGCCTGTTTACTGATAGGCCTGGAGAACCTCTCTACGGCAGCGATGCTCTTTGCAGTGGTTTTTCTGATGATGTTCATCGGTCTGGTTTCTTTGAAGCAGTTGGGTAAACTGGCGGGTGTCATCATAATTTTTGTCGTTGTGGCCGTTTCGATGGTCATGCTGGTCGGTCACGATATCAGTGATGAAGAAAAGACGCTGACCAAGACGGAGCAGGTTGATCAAGCCAATCAGCCCAAGAAAGAAAAGAACTTCGTGGAAAAAATGTTCCACCGTGCAGACACGTGGAAGAGTCGTATCATGAAGTTTGGTAAACCCAAACCGACCCCTCAGGAGTACGACCTTGACAAAGATGCCCAGGTAGCTCATGCCAATATTGCCATTGTGTCGAGCGGTATTATCGGGAAGGGACCCGGTAAGAGTACGGAGCGTGACTTCTTGTCGCAAGCCTTCTCGGACTTCATCTATGCCATCGTCATCGAGGAATTGGGAATCGTGGGTGCTTTCGCGGTTATGTTCCTCTATATTGTCCTGCTTTACCGTTGTGCCCGTATTGCCAGCCGCTGTGAGAATAATTTCCCGGCATTTCTGGCGATGGGGCTCGGACTGTTGTTAGTCATACAGGCCACTTTCAACATGATGGTAGCCGTCGGATTGGCCCCTGTCACGGGACAGCCGTTGCCACTCATATCCAAAGGTGGTACGTCGACAATCATCAACTGTGCCTATATTGGAGCCATTTTGAGTGTCAGTAGGTCAGCAAAAATGAAGAAAGTGAAAGAAAATGAGCCAAATAGGGCTTGAATTGATAGAAAATTTGTACTTTTGTAGCGTATTAGAGATAGAACACTTATGAATGACGAATTAAGAGTGATAATCAGCGGTGGTGGTACGGGTGGACATATCTTCCCGGCTGTATCTATTGCCAATGCCATCAAGACGATGCATCCTGAAGCCCAGATACTGTTTGTGGGTGCTTTAGGACGCATGGAAATGCAACGTGTGCCTGCTGCCGGCTACGAGATAAAAGGTTTGCCTATCCAGGGTTTCGACCGTAAGAACCTGCTGAAAAATGTCAAGGTGCTCTATAAGATTTGGAAGAGTCAGCGTATGGCCAAGCAAATCATCAAGGAGTTTCGTCCTCAGGTGGCTGTTGGTGTGGGCGGCTATGCCAGTGGTCCGACGCTGAACAAGGCGGCAGCCATGGGTATTCCCTGCCTGATTCAGGAGCAGAACTCCTATGCCGGTGTTACCAACAAACTGCTTGCCAAGAAGGCGGCAAAGATTTGTGTGGCCTATGAAGGTATGGAGCGTTTCTTCCCTGCAGAGAAGATCATGTTGACGGGTAATCCCGTGCGTCAGCAACTGTTGGAGAATACGCAGAGCAGAGCCGTGGCTCTTCGTTCCTTTGATCTTGATACGTCGAAGAAGACAGTGCTCATCGTAGGTGGAAGTCTAGGTGCCCGTACCGTTAACGAGAGTGTGCTGAAACACCTTGACGTCATTCGTCAGAGTGGTGTACAGTTTATCTGGCAGACAGGTAAGTATTATTATGAGCAGATAAAAGAACAGCTAGCTAAGGAAGAAAAGTTGGAGAATCTGGTCGTGACAGACTTTATCAGTGATATGGGTGCCGCCTATAAAGCTGCAGATTTGGTTGTCAGCCGTGCGGGTGCTGGTTCTATCAGTGAATTCTGTCTGCTCGGCAAGCCTGTCATCCTTGTTCCTTCGCCCAATGTGGCAGAGGATCACCAGACGAAGAATGCACTGGCATTGGTCAACAAAGATGCTGCACTCTACGTCAAGGATGCTGAAGCTCCGGCATTATTGATGCCGTTGGCTATCGATACGGTGAAAGACGATGCGAAGTTGCAGGCTCTCAGTGAGAATATCTTGAAGATGGCACTGCCTGATTCGGCTGAAATCATTGCCAAGGAGGTGGTATCACTTGCAAAAAGGTAAAAAGTAAAAAGGTAAAAAAGTAAATGGAAATAAAAGATATTAAGGCAGTATATTTCATTGGAGCAGGCGGTATTGGCATGAGTGCCATTGCGCGCTACTTTATCCATTGTGGCGTAGTGGTAGGCGGTTATGACAAGACGCCAAGCGCCCTGACACGTCAGTTGGAGAAGGAAGGTGCACTGATTCATTATGAAGAAAATGTGGAGGATATTCCCCATGCCTGTCGCAGACCGGAGTCCAGTCTAATTATCTATACTCCAGCCATTCCTGAAAGCCATCAGGAATTGAAATATTTCCGCGAGCATGGTTTTGAGATTCAGAAGCGTGCTCAGGTGTTAGGTACCTTGACCCGTAAGCATAAGGGATTATGTGTGGCAGGCACTCATGGTAAGACGACTACGTCGACGATGTGTGCACATATCATGCACCAGAGTCATCTGGACTGTAACGCTTTCCTCGGGGGTATCTCCAAGAATTATGGCACGAACTACATCCTTTCCAACTCAGATTATGTTGTGATAGAAGCTGACGAGTTCGATCGCTCGTTCCATTGGCTGTCGCCCTATATGACGGTGATAACATCGACAGATCCAGACCATTTGGACATCTATGGTACTAAGGAGGCTTATCTGGACAGTTTCCGTCATTATACGGAATTGATTCAGCCTCAGGGTGCACTGATTATCCACCGTGGTTTGGAGATGCAGGAGAATCTGCCTTCAGGCGTACACCGCTATGACTACGCTCTGAATGAGGGTGATTTCCATGCGGAGAACATTCGTATTGCCAATGGTGAAATCACTTTTGACTTCATCTCGCCTTTTGAGTCGATTAAGAACATTCAGTTAGGTCAGCCTGTTCCCATCAACATTGAGAACGGCATTGCGGCAATGGCAATGGCTCAGCTTGCCGGTTGTACGGCAGAGGAGTTACGTATCGGTATGAAGACCTATGCCGGTGTTGAGCGTCGTTTCGATTTCAAGATCAAGAACGACCGCCACGTCTTCCTTTCAGACTATGCTCACCATCCGAAGGAAATCTATCAGAGTGCGCGCAGTATCCGTGAATTGTATCAAAATCGTAAGATTACGGCTATTTTCCAGCCTCACCTCTATACTCGTACCCGTGATTTCTATAAAGATTTTGCGGATGCGCTGAGTCTGTTAGATGAGGTTATTCTCACGGAGATCTATCCGGCCCGCGAACTCCCTATTGAGGGTGTCACCTCGCAGTTAATCTATGACAACCTGCGTCCTGGCATTGAGAAGCAAATTATTCAGAAAGATCAGGTGTTGCCGCTCGTCAAGTCCCGTGACTTCGATGTCCTTATCGTACTGGGAGCCGGTGACCTTGACAATATGGTTCCTGATATCACCAGGATTCTGAACAATAAGAAATAAACAATAATATATGAGCATCAACTGGAAGAAATCATTCATCATCTTGATAGATATGGCCCTGGCAGTCTATCTGGTTCTCGCCATCACGGCTTTCAACCGTCCTGACGAGCTTTCCGATGTGTGTGCCGAGGTAAAAATCGACATTGAGGAAGGAGTGGTGAAAGGATTTTTGACTCCAGACGAGATCAAGCATGAATTGCAGCACGCACGTCTTTATCCGTTGGGTGACCCGATGAGTCAGGTGTCGGCCCGACGTGTTGAGGAGTCGCTGCTTAAAAATCCCTTTGTAGAAAGTGCCCAGTGTTACAAGACGCAGTCTGGACGTGTATTTATTCATTTGAAGCAGCGTCTTCCTGTGGCTCGTGTCAAGGCTGACAATGGTGAAGACTATTATGTCGACACGCATGGTAATATCATGCCAAATACCCAGTTTACCAGTGATTTAGTCATTGTGACAGGCCAAGTAACCAAGAAGTATGCCAAGAAGGTGTTGGCTAATGTTGGCAACTATCTTATTCAAAACAAGATGTGGCGTGCGCAGGCTGAGCAGCTCAACGTGTTGGCTGATGGTTCTATTGAAATGATTCCCCGTGTTGGAGAACATATCATTTATCTGGGTCAGCCTATTGATATTGCCAGAAAACTGGACCGTTTGGAGAAGTTTTATAAGTATGGGCTAAGCAAAGCTGGCTGGAACAAGTATTCGTATATCAGTCTGGAATTTGACAATCAGATTATTTGTAAAAAGAGAAGAAGTTAAAGAAGTAAGAGAAGTTTAAGAAGTTAAGTATATGGCAAAGGACTTTATCGTAGCTATTGAACTGGGATCATCCAAGATTACCGGTATTGCGGGAAAGAAAAACCTTGACGGCAGCATTCAGGTGCTGGCTTGTGTCAAGGAGAATTCCTCGTCGTGCATCCGCAAAGGTGTGGTTTACAACATTGACAAGACAGCCCAGTGCCTGACCAACATCATTAACCGTCTGGAAAAACAGCTCAAGACGGGTATCACTCAGGTGTATGTTGGTGTGGGTGGACAGTCTATTCGCTCTATTCGCAATCTGATTGCTAAGGACCTGCCCAATGGCATGCAGGTCACGCAGGACATGGTGATTGAACTGATGGATGAGAACCGTAACATGAAATATCCTGACCAGCAGATTATTGATGCTGCAGCTCAGGAGTATAAGGTGGACTCGCAGTTCCAGCTCGATCCTGTAGGTATTCAGTGTAATCGTATTGAGGGTAACTTCCTGAATATCTTGCAGCGCAAGTCTTTCTACGCCAACCTCAACAAATGTTTCGAGACCGCGGGCATTAATATTGCCGAGCTATATCTCGCTCCGTTGGCCTTGGCCGACAGTGTGCTCACCGAGGCTGAGCGCCGTTCGGGCTGTGCATTAGTCGACCTTGGTGCTGACACGACGACGGTGAGTGTGTATTCGAAAAATATCCTACGTCATCTGGCCGTCATTCCTCTCGGTGCCAACAATATCACGAAGGATATTGCCTCGTTGCAGATGGAGGAGAGTGACGCTGAGAAGATGAAGCTCAAGTATGCTTCGGCCTTTACGGAAAATAACGACATCGACAACAATATGAAATATTCCATCGACCAGGATCGTCAGGTGGAAACGCGCAAGTTCATTGAGATTGTCGAGGGTCGTCTGGAGGAAATCATTGCCAACGTGTGGTGTCAGGTTCCCGAGGAGTTCTGCGACAAGTTGCTGGGCGGTATTATTCTTACTGGTGGCGGCTCCAATCTGAGAGATATCGAGAAAGCCTTCCAGAACTATACGCATATTGACAAGATTCGCATCGCCAAATTTGTGACGCAGACCATCACATCGACTATTGCAGAGATCAATGCTCATGATGCCATGATGAATACTGTGTTGGGACTGTTGGCTAAGGGCGATATCAACTGTGCTGGCAGTGAGCTGCCTTTGAGTAATGACCTCTTTGCCAGTCAACAGCGTACCGTTATAACACCTGAGACTCTCGAACAGCGTCGAGCCCGTCAGGCTTCGGAAACTCCTGCCGGTGTGATACGTACGGCTGAGGAGGTTCGTCGTGCTGAAGAAGAGGCTTTGCGCAAGAAGGAAGAAGAGGAGCGTCAGGCTCGAGAGAAGGCTGAGGAAGAAGCTCGTGAGGAAGAACGTATCCGCAAGGAGAACAGTTTCTGGAACAAGGGCTGGAAGAAACTCAAGAATCTTGGTGAGACCATTCTTGGTCCTGAAGAAGAATAACCCCTAATTTCCCCTAACATCCTTATTAACCCTAAAAAGAATAGAATTATGGATAATAACATACTGCTCGATTTTGGCGAGCCCGAGAAAGAGAATAGCATCATCAAGGTGATTGGTGTTGGTGGAGGTGGTGGTAATGCCGTCAACCACATGTATCGCGAGGGTATTCACGATGTGACCTTCGTATTGTGTAATACGGATAATCAGGCACTGAACGATTCGCCTGTCCCCGTCCATCTGCAGTTGGGCAAGGAAGGTCTTGGGGCCGGTAATCGTCCTGAAAAGGCCCGTGCTGCTGCGGAGGAGAGTCTGGATGATATTAAGAACCTGTTTAACGACGGCACCCGTATGGCCTTCATCACTGCTGGAATGGGTGGTGGTACGGGTACTGGTGCTGCTCCTGTCATTGCCCGTGTGTCGAAGGAGATGGGTATTCTGACGGTAGGTATCGTTACCATTCCCTTCCGTTTTGAGGGTGACCGTAAGATTGATCAGGCACTGGATGGTGTCGAGGAAATGTCGAAGCACGTCGATGCCTTGCTCGTCATCAATAATGAACGCCTGCGCGAAATATATCCTGAGCTCACCGTGCTCGATGCTTTTGGTAAGGCTGACGATACATTGAGTGTCGCTGCCAAGTCTATTGCAGAGATTATTACTGTTCATGGACTCATCAACCTCGACTTCAACGACGTCAAGACCGTGTTGAAGGACGGCGGGGTTGCTATCATGTCCACTGGTTATGGCGAGGGTGAAGGCCGTGTAAAGAAGGCTATTGACGATGCCCTCAACTCACCGCTCCTCAACGAGAATGACGTCTTCAATTCGAAGAAGATTCTGCTCAGCATCTCGTTTGCTGGCAATAAGGACGGCACTGGTTCGTTGATGATGGAGGAGATGAACGATGTCAACGATTTCATGGGTAAGTTCGGTAACGACTTCGAAATCAAGTGGGGACTGGCCACTGACCCCGAATTGGGCAAGAAGGTGAAGGTTACCATTTTGGCTACCGGTTTTGGTATCGACCGTGTCGACGGTATGTCCAGTCACCGTCAGCATCGTAACACGCAGGAGGAGGCAACCCGTATTGCTGCTGAGCAGGAGAAGGAAGCCCAGCGTCAGGATCGTCGTAATCGCTACTATGGTGGTGACGGACAGAGCAAGCGCTACAAGCGTCGTCCTCATATCTACCTGTTCCGTCCTGAGGATTTGGATAACGACGATGTTATCTCTGCTGTGGAGCAGACACCGACCTACAAGCGTACGCGTGAGATTCTGGATAGCATCTACAGTCAGGCTAGTGGTGAAGATATCTCCCAAAAGGAAGAATCCACTCACCAGCCACAGTCCGATGCTGTTCAGGGTACAATCAAGTTCGGATAGCCAACTTGTTGTTTATACTGCGATATCCTGCTGCCGCCAGAAGCGGTAAGTAATATCTTCGAAATCACCATCCAGCGTGCGACGATAAAGCCGCTGGTTGGTGGTTGCTGATTTCAAGGGCCCGAGATGTTTGATATAGGGTCCCACCTTAATATAATCGAAATCCTGTTTATTGACGACAGAGGGAATACGGATACGTCCGCTGTACCACGCCACGTGGAACTGTGGATGATATTCGTGGATATACTGTGCCAACATGTTGATGCTACGAGGGTCTGCATCGCCTCCCATGAACGAGATGCAGGTGATGTCAGTACCATACTGGCTGACGAAGTCGTCGATAGCGTCAGTATTCAGCGGCATACCCACGTCCTCCCAAAGGTAATGACTATGACACCCAGGACAGTGACACGGGCAATTACTGATATTAATTGCCAGTGTCACTTCGTCGGGTATCTCTTGAAAAACGATTCCTGTGTTAACGTATTTCAGCATGGTTTAAGCCTCCGTATGCGCATAGAAACGACGGGCAGCCTCTTCCTGACGAGCCTGTGAGAAGTTCGATACGCGCTTCAGATAACCGATAATACGGGTCATGTAGTCGACATTCTTTGAATGGCAATGCGGGCACTCCTTCAGATATCGCTTGTCGATATGTCCACAGTCGTTGCAGACAGTGTTGGGGATGTTGAAGGTGAAGTAGTTACACCCCTCCTGTGCAGCAACCTTCAGCAGGTGCAGATACTGTTGTTTCGAGAGGTGCTCGTCGAGGTTCATGTGGAGTGCCGAACCACCAGTGAGGTGTTCGATATATGGTGCGCCATGCAGTTTGAACTTATCAAGTACGGTGAGTGAATCATCCTCTACCACATAGAAATAGCTGTTGTAGCAGTCGCGAGGTACGAAATAACCGTCTTCGCGATCCCACTTGGCGTGCTTCACACCGACGTTCTCAGCAGGAATCATCTCGCAGTTGAACATCACCTCCTTCGAACGGTATTGCTTGTTGTACTTCTCAATGAGTCCGAGGATGCCCTGTACGAACTTCTTATAGTCGTCATTAGGCGTAATCTTGAGACCCATAAATTCGGCAGCCTCCACGAGACCGTTGATACCGATGGTGAGATACTGGCGGTTGATGTTGATGTAGCCGGCATCAAACAGCGGCAGCATGCCATGAGCCTGTAGTTCCTTCAGGTTCTCGTTATAAGCCAACTGGACCTTATGACACAGGTCGATAATGCCACTGAGATACTCGAGATAATCCATCTTGTGGTTGACAGCATACTGGATGCAACGGTTCAGATTGATGGTCAGCACTGACTTCGAACCTGTGGACACACCACCGGCGCCAAGGGTGTAGCTGAAGCCGTTGTCGGTAATCTCGTTACGCAGACGGCAGCAAGAACTCAAAGAGTCCGCATTGTCGCTCATGTAGGTAAAGAACGAGTGTCCCTCAGCATACATCTCAGCGGTGAAGTCGCCCCATTCCTTATCCTTGCACTCGCCATTCTCGTCGACGAGCAGTGCCATAGTCTCTACGGGGAAGGTCAGCAGCGTTTTGGTACGCTCCTGGTTGAACCACTTCATGAAACGCTTCTGCAACCAAGAGAGACCCTCCCAATCTGGCTGTGAACCATCGGGGAAGTAGAACTCACCGAAGATGCTCTGGAAATAATACTTGTCGTAGTAGGCCACATTCCAGAACACAGCCTGATAGTTGCGGGCACCTGTAGGCTGGTTCAGCGTGTAGACAATCTGCTCGAAGTAGTCAGTGATGACCTTGTCGATGGTACGCTTCTTCAGCGAGAGGTCGGCCTGCTGGTCAGGATGCTGCCAGTAGTCCTTGCCATACTCATTACCGATGAAGTAGTTCATGTACATCAGGAACTCGGGGGTAGCACAAGCACCGGAAAGCATCGAGCTCACCATGAATACCATGTTGACGAAGCCACCGGCAAATGACTTCAGGTTAGTGGGAGCCGTGGAGTTACCGCCAATGGCAGTCGTGCCACCAATCAGCCAAGGATACATGGTTATAGAGGCACAGTAGTTAGCCAGCGATGTCTCGTCGTTCTTATATATAAAGTGATGGGTTAATTTGTCGATATATTCGTTGGCTAGGTCTTTGCCATACATCTTCTTGATACGGTCCACCAGTAGGCGACGGTTCAGACGGATGAAGTTCGACTTGGGCAATTCTCCAATGAGTGTAGCAATGTTTTTGTGTTCCACATTGGCATTGGCATCGTATTTCGAACCAGTAGCCGCGTTGACCGATTCGGTGTACTCAGAGAGGAACATCATCTTCTCCAATGTGTCACGGTCTTCAGTGTGTTCCTGACGATAAAGGATAAATGACTTGGCGACCTTGTAGAATCCTTCGCGCATCAGAGCCTCCTCTACCTGGTTCTGAATGTCTTCCACTTTGATGTCGTCGTGCATGTCCAAATGACTCAGAATCTTTGATACTGTTCCGAGGTCAGCAGGTTCGTCTACACTCTCGAATGCCTTGACGATGGCATTCATAATTTTGTCTAATGAAAAGCGATCTTTTGTTCCGTCACGCTTTGTAATAGTAAAGTTTTTAATCTCCATCATGGGTTTATTTCTCTATATATGTTTAGTTATTTCAAGTTTCTTTATGCTAGCGAAATTTTCCGTTTTGGACAACTTTTCATTTTTCTTTTTGCAAAAAGTTTTCCGTTTTGGTAAACGCTAATCGTTTGCAAAGGTACAAAAATTCACCCAAATAGTTATCATTTACCGCAACTTTTTTTATAAAAAAATGTTAACAGCGAGTGGTTCATAGAAACTGATGACTAATCAAAAACTCGTACGTCATTAATATATAATAAGATAAATCAAAAAACTTAAAGAGTATGAACAATAGTAAGTATCGTGGTGTGGTGGTGCCGATGGTGACTCCGGTAACGCAAGATGGACAGCTTGACGTTAAGGCCGTAGAGAGAATAATTGATTTCTTTGCTGAAAACAAAGTCTCTCCCCTTCTGATGGGAACAACGGGAGAAGGCAATAGCGTGAGTCAGGCTGACGGGCAACTTTTTGTAGAGAAGGCAGTAAAGGCAGCAAATGGCAGGATATTGATTTATGCAGGGCTTACCGGTAACTGTTTCAGTGAACAAGTTCGTCAGGCAGAGATTTATAGTGCCTTGGGGGCAGATGTCATTGTAGCCACCCTGCCGACCTATTATGCTTTGACGCCAGATCAGATGTATGAGTATTACAAGACGCTGGCCGATTGCATCACGGGACCGTTGATGCTTTACAATATTCTGGCTACGACACACATGTCTATTCCAGTGGACGTGATTCGTCGCTTGGCTGATCATCCCAATATTGTGGGCCTGAAGGACTCGGAGCGCGATCTGGAACGTATGGCACAGTGTATTGAGATTACTAAGAGTCATCCGGAATTTGCCTATTTCTGTGGTTGGGCGGCACAGTCGGCTCACGCTTTGGAACTCGGCGGCAATGGCATTGTCCCCTCAACGGGCAACTTTGTGCCAGAGATGTTCCAACAATTATTTGATGCTGCTGTAGCTGGTAATATGGCAACGGCCAACCGGCTGCAGGATGAGACCAACGAGATAGCCAAGATATATCAGAAAGACCGCACGCTGGGCCAGAGTCTTACTGCCCTGAAAGTGATGATGAGTACGAAAGGTCTTTGTGAACCATGGATGCTCATGCCCCTGACGAGACTTTCTGCTGACGAAGAACAAACGATAATAGATAAGGTAAATGCATTGGATTGATTATACCATAGTGCTCATCTCGATAGCTGCAGCCATCGGGATGGGTATGTATTTTGCCCATAGGCAGAAAGACACGTCGACCTACTTCGCTGGCGGAGGAAAAATTCCTGCCTGGGCTGTGGGTATCTCTATTTTCGCCACACTCATCTCCAGCGTGACATTCCTTGCTTATCCTGGTGCAGCATATGCCGGCAACTGGATTCTGTTGGTTCAAGGACTGATGGTGCCTATCGTACTCGTGGCACTTATCGGTATCATTGTTCCGCTGTTCCGTAAGGTCATCCGCCTGTCTACCTATGAGTATTTTGAGCGCCGTTTCGGACTTTTTGCACGTCTCTATTCGTCGTTTGCTTTTACGTTAGGACACTTCTCAAAGGCAGGAACGGTATTCTTCCTTGTTTCAATGGCGTTGGCTACGTTCCTAAACATTAATATATATAGTATTGTATTGGTGTTGGGTATTACCATTATCATCCTGACCCTGCTTGGTGGTATGGAAGCTATTGTCTGGATGGATGTAGTGCAGGGAGCATTACTCATCGGTGGCGGCATTATCTGTATTCTGATTCTGATGTTCGGTATCGATGGAGGACCGTCTGAACTGTTCCGCATTGCTGGTGAGTACGACAAGATAGACTTCGGACCTTACGATTGGAGCCTCAGTGAATTGTGTTTCCTGGTGATGGTACTCAATGGTATCTTCTATGCACTGCAAAAATACGGTACTGACCAGACCATCGTGCAACGTTATCTGGCTGCCAAAAACGACCGCGAGGCCAAAAAGGCGGCCTATATCGGTGTACTGATGTCTGTTCCCATTTGGGCGCTGTTTATGTTTATTGGTACAGCACTCTTTGCCTATTACCACGCTCAGGGTGCGCCGCTATTGCCTGAGGACCTAAAGGCCGACGAGGTGTTTCCTTATTTCATTGCTCATGAGTTACCTGTTGGTATTCGTGGACTCATCATCGCCGCCCTTGCCGCTGCAGCTATCTCGTCATTGGATGCCGACCTCAACTGTCTCTCTGCCATCGCCGTGCAGGACTATTACGTACGTTTCCGTAAACATACGGATGACAAGCAGCAATTGCGTTTCGGCAAATGGATGGTTGTGATTGCTGGTGCGGGTGCTATTGGTGTTGCCTGTCTTTACATCTCATGGGGTGGGGAGGGTGTTCTTGGTGCACTGTTCTCGCTCTATGCCATCTTCTCTGCGGGTATTGTCGGCATCTTTATGCTGGGTCTGTTCAGTCGCCGAGCCAACAAACAAGGGCTCTACATCGGCATTGCTGCCGCTGTGCTGTTTACGGCCTATGCTGTGCTCACCTCTACGAAGGTCGACATTCACGGTACAGGTGTCAAGGAAACTCTGCTTGACTTAGGTGACTGGAACTTCACCCATCACAAATACATGTTGGGTGTCTATAGCCACCTCATAGTCCTCGTAGTGGGTTATCTGGCCAGCTACCTATTCAAGACGCCACTTGCCGACAAGGAACTGACCATCTGGGGATATTTCGAGGAGAAAAAAGCATAGATACGATATTTTCCATTTTTTCTAGCATTCACTGCTCAAAAATTTGGCTTTTTGCTCACTTATTCGTACCTTTGCCAACGAAATGCTGATATTGTCGTCATATTTCCCCATCACAAGCCCGACAGTGATCTTCTTTGTCGTGCTGTTGATTATATTGTCAGCACCTATCATTATGGGTAAACTGCGTATTCCCCACATCATTGGTATGGTGTTGGCGGGTGTACTGGTGGGAAGATATGGCTTGAACATTCTGGAACGTGACTCGTCGTTTGAACTGTTTGGAAAGGTTGGTCTGCTCTATATCATGTTTCTGGCAGGATTGGAGATGGATCTGGAAAGTGTCAAGAGAAACTCGCGACGGTTCCTGATATTCGGACTACTGACGTGTCTGACCCCCTTGTTAATCACTTATTTCATGGCCATTTGGCTGTTGGGATATTCCGGACAGGCGTCATTTCTATTAGGGTGTATTATGGCCTCGAACACGTTGATAGCCTACCCAATTATTTCGCGCTACGGTCTGGGACGTGACTCGAGTGTGATGTTGAGCGTTGGGTCGTCGATGATTTCGTTGTTCCTCGCTCTGCTGATGCTGGCAGCATTAGCAGCGTCGTATGGTGAAGACGTAGGTTTCGTGTTCTGGATCATGTTCCTGCTGAAGTTCACAGCTTTCTGTGTCCTGTTGTCATGGGGCATTCCAAAATTGTCGCGTTACTTCCTGCGACGTTACTCTGATGCCATCATGCAGTTCATCTTTGTACTCTGCGTGATGTTCCTGTCGGCTGCCATTTCCGAATTCATAGGCGTAGAGGGTATCGTCGGAGCCTTCCTATCAGGACTGATTTTAAACAGGTATATTCCTCACGTGTCACCCTTGATGAATCGAATAGAGTTTATCGGCAATGCGATTTTTATCCCTTATTTCCTCATCGGTGTGGGAATGCTGATCAACGTAAGGACACTGTTTGAGGGCGTCCACATGCTATTTATCGTCGGACTGATAGTCTTCTTTGGAACCTTCGGCAAGGCTGTGGCAGCCTACTTGTCGAGCCTGCTGTTCCGACTGCCGAAGTCGGCAGGTAATATGATGTTCGGACTGACTTGTGCCCATGCTGCCGGTGCCATTGCCATGGTGATGGTGGGTATGAAGTTGGAAGTGACCCCAGGGGTGTATTTGGTGAACGACGAGATGCTGAATGGTGTTGTCATCATGATTCTCATCACATGCATCATTTCGACGATGATGACGGAGCATGCTGCACAACAGATTACGCTGGCTAATAGATTGCAACCCGCTGAACAGGGGTCGCAGTCGAAGGACGACGAGAAGATCATGCTCTGCGTGAAGTACCCCGAGATTGCTCCCCAGCTGTTGGAACTGGCTATCATGGTGAGAAACCAGAAGTTGAATCGTGGCTTAGTAGCATTGAATGTGGTGTATGACGACGTCCAAGCGAGCAAGCATCGTGAGGACGGTTTGCGCCTGTTGGAACGTTTGGAGCAGCGGGTTTCAGCCAGTGATATTCAGATGCAGACACAGGTACGACTGGCCACCAACATTGCCAACGGCATCAAACATGCCTTCCGTGAGTTCGGAGCCTCGGAAATCATTATGGGTATGCACGTTCATACGGACGTCAATCCGAAGTTCTGGGGTGAATTCATTCAGAGTCTCTATAATGGTCTGAACCGTCAGATTGTGCTGACAAGATTCGTCCAGCCCTTGAACACGTTACGCAGAATACAGGTGGCAGTACCCTCAAGAGCAGAATTCGAGCCGGGTTTCCACCGCTGGTTGGAGCGACTGGCACGCATGGCTGGAAATCTGGACTGTCGTATCCAGTTCCACGGACGTAACGAGTCGTTGGAACTCATCCGCGAATACATCAATAACCGCCATTCCAGCGTGAGGGCAGAATATACCTATATGGCTCATTGGAACGAGTTGCCCAAGCTTGCTGCCAACATCAACGAAGACCACATGTTCGTGGTTATCACGGCCCGTAAGGGTACCATCTCGTATAAGAATGCGCTGGAACGTTTGCCCAACGAACTGATGCAGCACTTCAGTGGTAAGAACCTTATGATACTCTTCCCAGACCAGTATGGCGATGCCAAGGAGGAGAGTATGACCTTTACCGCTGCACAGCATCAGGAGGAGAGCAGTATCTATGACAGTATTTCACGGTGGATTAATAAAAGAAGGAAGATGTAAGTTATTATGATAGAAATCAAAGGCATTAAAAAGAGTTTCGGCTCATTGGAAGTTTTGAAAGGTATCAACCTCACAATCAATAAGGGTGAGGTGGTAAGTATCGTTGGTCCCAGTGGCGCTGGTAAGACAACCCTTCTGCAGATTATCGGTACACTGGATCGTCCAGATGCCGGAACGGTGTGTGTCGATTCTGTCGATGTGACCTCCCTGTCGCAAAAGAAGCTCTCGGATTTTCGTAACAAGCATATCGGTTTCGTGTTTCAGTTCCACCAGTTGCTGCCTGAATTCACGGCGTTGGAGAACATCATGATTCCAGCCTATATCGCAGGCACATCCCAGAAGGCAGCCCGACAGCGAGCTGAGGAACTATTGCAGTTTATGGGATTATCAGACCGTGCCCACCATAAGCCCAATGAACTCAGCGGTGGTGAGAAACAGCGTGTGGCAGTAGCCCGTGCACTCATTAACAACCCCGCTGTCATTCTGGCTGACGAACCCAGTGGTTCGCTCGATTCCAAGAATAAAGAAGAACTGCACCAGTTGTTTTTCGATCTGAGGGATAAATACAACCAGACCTTCGTCATCGTTACCCACGACGAAGGCCTGGCAAATATCACCGACCGCACCATCAAGATGCGTGACGGTCTGTTAGAACTCAGCACTCTTGGGAGTACGGGGGAACGGGATGACGTCACGGATGTTCTGCATACCGGTGACGAACAGTATGAGACGCTCGAAACCGAGACCGAAACCGGCATGGGGGCATGAACCCCATTTGCGAGTGTCGATATACCACCAGAGGTGGGTCATATCCATATCGCGGCGCTTAATCTCTCCCATCAGTTTGTCGTAGCTCTCCTCACGGACGGAACCACCAATGATTTCACCAATCTGTGGGAACAGCACGTCGGTACCCTGCATCGTAGGACCAGGAGCAATAGTACCCTTATAGCCGATGCTGGAACCTAACGTTGCACCCGCGGGGGCCTCCTCGTTCTGCTTCATATAGAACGACTTGATAGCCGTAGGATAGTCGGTCATGATGACGGGCTTCTTGAAGTGCTCCTCAACGAGGTAGCGCTCGTGTTCTGAAGCAAGGTCGTCGCCCCAATTGCAGGGGAACTCGAACTTCTTACCGTTCTTGATAGCCTCCTGCAGAATGTTGATACCCTCGGTGTAAGGTAGGCGAACGAAAGTCTCCTTGAGGACACCCTCCAGACGTTCAATCAGCGTCTTGTCAATCATCTGGTTTAGGAATGCGAGGTCATCCTTGCAGTTATCCAAAGCCCACTTCACGCAGTACTTGATGAAGTCCTCTTCCAGGTCCATCAGCTCCTCTTGATTGAGGAAAGCCACCTCAGGCTCTACCATCCAGAACTCAGCCAAGTGACGTGGAGTGTTACTGTTCTCAGCGCGGAATGTAGGACCGAAGGTGTAGATAGCACCAAGTGCAGTAGCACCCAGCTCACCCTCTAGCTGACCAGAAACTGTCAGCGAGGTCTGCTCGCCAAAGAAGTCGTCATCGTAGATGATTTTTCCGCTTTCGTCCTTCTTCAGGTCGTACAGGTTCTTGGTGGTTACCTGGAACATGTTGCCTGCTCCCTCACAGTCGCTGGCAGTAATCAGCGGAGTGTGGAAATAGAAGAAGCCATGCTCGTGGAAATAGGTGTGGATGGCCATCGCCATGTTGTGACGAATGCGCATCACGGCACCAAAGGTATTGGTACGCAGACGCATGTGGGCGTTCTTACGCATAGCCTCGAACGACTGACCCTTCTTCTGCATGGGATAGTCGTTGCCACAGAGTCCATAGACCTCCAGCTTGGTGGCCTGAATCTCTGAAGACTGACCAGCCCCCTGGCTCTCTACCAGCGTACCCTCAGCACAGATGCAGGCACCTGTGGTGATATCCTTCAGCAATTGCTCGTCAAACTTCGTGGGGTCAACAACCACCTGCACGTTCTTGATGGTAGAACCATCGTTCAGTGCAATGAAGTCAACGGCCTTCGAACTGCGGTGCGTGCGCACCCAGCCTTTCACACAAACCTCCTTACCATATTCTGTGCTTTTCAGCACATCAATTATCTTTGTTCTTTTCATTGTTATTATTGTTATGTAAGCCGAGGCTGAACCTCGGCCCACGGAACTTTATTCGTAAGCACCCATGCGCAGACGGTCAACCTCCTCTTCAGTGAGGTAGCGCCAGTCACCACGCTTCACGTTCTTCTTGGTCAGTCCGGCAAACTGTACGCGGTCGAGCTTCGTTACCTTGTAACCCAGGCTCTCGAAGATACGGCGCACGATGCGGTTCTTACCAGAGTGAATCTCGATGCCAACCTGCTTCTTGTCGGTCTCGCTGGCGTATTCAATAGCGTCGGCCTTGATTTCACCATCCTCCAACTGAATACCCTCGGCAATCTGCTGCATGTCATGTGCGGTCACGTTATGGTCGAGGTGAACGTGGTAAATCTTCTTCTTCAGGAACTTCGGATGAGTCAGCTTCGAAGCCAAATCACCATCGTTCGTCAACAACAGCACACCCGTGGTGTTGCGATCCAGACGACCAACAGGATAGATGCGCTCCGGGCAGGCACCCTTCACGAGGTCCATCACCGTCTTGCGCTGCTGAGGATCGTCGCTGGTAGTCACATAGTCCTTGGGCTTGTTCAGCAGCACGTAGACCTTCTTCTCCAGGGTTACGGGCTGATCGTGGAACATTACCTCATCTGTACGCAATACCTTAGAACCCAGTTCGGTGACAACCTCCCCGTTTACTTTCACTACACCTGCCTGGATGAACTCGTCGGCCTCACGACGGCTGCATACACCGGCATTAGCCAAGAACTTGTTCAGACGGATGGGCTCGTTGGGATCGATGTTATCTTCCTTATACTCGATACGCTTCTTCATCGAATATTTTGCATTGGGATCGTATGGCTTTTGCTTCTTCTTTTTAGGACCGAAACCACCCTGGGGACGACCCTGATAACCGCCGGGCTGATAGCCGCCACGTGGTTGATAACCACCGCGAGGCTGGTAGCCTCCGCGAGGTTGCTGACCATATTCACTACGTGGCTGGTAGCCGCTATGCGGCTGCTGACCATACTCTTCACCTTGTGGCTGATAACCACCCTCACCATACTGCTGACGGGGACGAGGCTGGTAATTGCCGCGTGGCTGATAACCTCCACGAGGCTGGTAGCCGCCGCGTGGCTGCTGACCATATTCGCTACGTGGCTGGTAGCCGCCCTCACCTTGTGGCTGATAACCACCCTCACCATACTGCTGACGGGGACGTGGTTGGTAACCACCGCGTGGCTGATAACCGCCGCGAGGCTGATAGCCGTTACGAGGCTGCTGACCATATTGACGACGGGGCTGGTAGCCGTGTTCATGCTGAGGAGTGCTACTGGTCAGACCAGCACCGAATCCCTCAGGACGGAAACCGCCCTCTTCTTGACTGTCATTACGATTGTAGCCGCCCTGATTATAGGGACGTGTCTGCTGGTGAATACGCGGACGTGGTGAACGTCCCTGACGATACTGATAGCCAGTTTGTGGTTGCTCCTGAGCCTGACTTGTAGACTTCTGCTCTTGGGCAGTCTGCTCTTCTTGTTTCTTTTCGTTTTCGAATTCCATAATGTTTTTTCCTTTTTGTTTGTTTTTAGTCGAGAACCTCACGGTCCTCCCTTGTGTTGTTTAACTATAATCTATTATCTCTAAACTTTAAAATATTCCTTACATTCCTGTGTAATTGCTTGGCGTAATCGCCATCAGTTCTTCCTTGATGTCGTTGCTGACATCAAGCCCCTGAATAAACTCATGAATGGTTTCTTCTGTCATCTTCTGATTGGTACGTGTCAATGCCTTCAGCGCCTCATAGGGGTTGGGGTAGGCCTCACGACGCAGGATGGTCTGAATGGCTTCAGCCACCACAGCCCACGTATTGTCGAGGTCTTCCTGCAGTTTTTCTTCGTTGAGGATGAGTTTGCGCAACCCCTTCAGCGTGCTCTGGACGGCAATGACGGCATGTCCCATAGGAACACCTACGTTACGCAATACCGTCGAATCGGTCAGGTCGCGCTGCAAACGGCTTACGGGCAGTTTCTGTGCCAGGAAACCGAGTACGGCATTGGCGATACCCATATTACCTTCAGAATTCTCAAAGTCGATGGGGTTCACCTTGTGGGGCATAGCGCTCGAACCAACCTCGCCCTTCTTGATCTTCTGCTTGAAATACTCCATCGAGATATACATCCAGAAGTCGCGATCCAAATCGATGACGATGGTGTTGATGCGGCGCATAGCATCGAAGATGGCACCCAGCCAGTCGTAGTTCGAAATCTGTGTGGTCCACTGCTCGCGCTCCAGTCCGAGTTTCTCGCTAACGAACTTATTGCCAAATTCACGCCAGTCATACTGGGGATAGGCCACGTGGTGGGCATTGTAGTTACCTGTAGCACCGCCGAACTTTGCCGTAATCGGTGTATCCTTCAGTGCACGCAGTTGTTCTTCCAAGCGATACACGAATACCATGATTTCCTTACCCAGACGGGTGGGAGAGGCAGGCTGACCGTGGGTCTTGGCCAACATAGGGATGTTCTTCCACTGCTCGGCATAGTCGTTCAACTGCTCGATGAGTTCCTCCACCATAGGATAGTACACCTGTTCCAGAGCCTCTTTAATAGAAAGAGGTACACTGGTGTTGTTGATGTCCTGCGAAGTCAGTCCGAAGTGGATAAACTCTTTGGCATTGGCAGGGAAACCGCCAATCACATCAATCTTTTCCTTGATGAAATACTCTACGGCCTTTACGTCGTGATTCGTGGTCTGCTCTATCTCCTTCACACGGGCAGCATCCTGCTCCGAGAAGTTACGATAGATGTCGCGTAACGGCTCAAACAGTTTGTGGTCGAAGCTCTCCAATTGCGGCAGGGGCAACTCACACAGCGTGATGAAGTATTCTATCTCCACCCTCACGCGATAGCGAATCAGCGCATACTCCGAAAAATATCCTGCCAGTTCCTGTGTTTTGTTTCTGTAACGGCCATCAATAGGCGAGATGGCGGTCAGCACGTCTAATTCCATGACTTTCTCTTATTACCTTAAAAATGTTCTTTGTCTTTAAAATATAGCTATATTTTCTCAAATAGGCTGCAAAGATACGAAGAATTCAGCGAAAAACAAAATAAAAATTGTTTTTTTAAACTTTATTCGTATCCTTTCGCTACGCGAGAAGAAACTTTTGCTCGACAATTAAAACAAAAAAAACGATTTTTGTTTTGAATTGTGCTCGCTTATTCGTATCTTTGCACACAGAAATCCAACTCAAAGTATGAAGCAGACATTTTTTCTGGTATCACTGATGCTATTGGCCATCAACGCAATGGCTTTCTCGCCTTTGAAAAAAGGTGCGTTCGAAACCGGACAGTATCGTAACCTTCTCGTTGACATGGGCTACTCACAAGCTGATGTCGACGCCAAGTTGAAGGAAGTGTTCAACGACGTCTTCCGAGGTCCCAACAAAGTGTATTTCGAAGTTGGCGACACCATGGGTTACGTCTCCGACGTCAAGAATCATGATGCACGTACCGAGGGCATGTCATACGGCATGATGATTGCCGTACAGTTTGGTGAAAAGGACATTTTCGACCGCCTGTGGCGATGGAGTAAGAAATATATGCAACATCAGGATGGCCCGCGCAAGGGCTATTTTGCCTGGAGCTGTAAGACGGACGGCACGCGCAATGCCGAAGGTGCTGCCAGCGATGGTGAGCTGTATTTCATTACGGCACTCATCTTCGCCTCCAACCGCTGGGGCGACAACACGGGCATCAACTACAAGGCCGAGGCACAGAACATTCTGAACTGCATCCAGCCCAAAGAATATACCCCTGAACCTCGTCAGGGAGGATTCCCTGGCTTCGGTCCTCAACAGACGGGTTCTCAGAAGATGTATCTGATTGATCCCGAGACACAGCTCATCACCTTTACGCCCGATGGTTTCGGACAGCGTTTTACCGACCCCAGCTACCACATTCCCGCTTTTTACGAAGTGTGGGCGCGTTGGGCTGACGACGGACGCAGCGACTATTGGAACCAGTGTGCACAGAAGAGTCGCGAGTTTCTGCATAAGTGCATCAACGAAAAGACGGGCTTGAACGGCGACCAGTGTCAGTATGACGGCAGCGAGATGCAGATGCCGCGTTTCCCAGGAATGCCACAGCGTCCTGAGGGTGCAGCACCTCGCAGAAACGGCAACAACAATTTCCGCTACGACTCATGGCGTGTGCCTATGAATATCACGCTCGACTACGAATGGAGCTGTGCCGACGGCGAGTGGCAGCGCCACTATGCTGAGACCATCCAGAATTTCTTCTATTCGCAGGGCGTCGAAACCTTCGTTGATCAGTATCGCACCGATGGATCTTTGCCAGAAGGCAACGAGATACTGCAGGCAGGCGGATTCCGCAAATTACGTCACAGCATAGGTCTTGTCGCCACCGTCGCTGCTGCCTCCATGATGTGCAGCCACGAAAAAAGCAAAGAGTTCGTGGACGCTTTCTGGCGCGCCAAACACGAACCCTTTGACGATGGCTATTTCGATGCTTACTACGACGGACTCCTGCGTCTCTTTGCCTTCATGCACCTCAGCGGCAACTACCGCATCATCACCCCGCAGCAGTAAACTACTTCATCTGTTCTAACAGCCGGGCGAGCTCTTCGAGATTGCGTGGATCAACGTTGAGATCCATTAGATCTCCATTGCGATTGAAGAGCTTGTACGTAGGCCAGCTGTGCACGTTTAGGTGGCGCTCAATGGCGGTCTGCTGCGCGTCGGGCAGGTTGTAGTGAGCCACGTTGGGACCACTGACGTTATATTCCTTGATGACGTTCTCCCACGAATCTTGGGGACTGCGATTGGCCAGATAGAGATACTGGATGTCGTAGTCTTTCAGTCGGGCGTATTCCTCAGTAGAGTGGGAGAGTGCCTCCTTACAAGGTCCACACCATGTTCCCCAGATATCCAGCAGTACAAACTTGCCCTTATAAGGTTCGACGAGTTTCTTCAGCAATGCCTCACCCTCAGAGATGTTGGCAAGATTGTCGGACGACTTGAGTACTAACTTGTCAAACTCGCGGTTCTCAATGGCGAGATAGTGGTCGTTCTGCTTCTCAATCATCGCAATGCAAGTGGGATTGCTAATCATTGCCTTAATAGTATCCATGACGTTAGGCAACAGCGAGGTGCGCTGATGGTCAATATGGTTAAGTGTCTGCCGACCGAGCCAAATGTCCTTGATAAACGGGTCTGCACCGAGTGAGTCGAGCGTCAGGGCGTATTGTTTCAAGGTGCTTATGAGAAGTCCGCCATTGACGATTTTCGAGGATTTCGGAGAGTTGACGATCTTATCCACCTCTTTCAACAAGTCGGCATTCAGCGAGTCGAGTTCATGTGATTTGCGTATCTTCGCCTCGACGGTAGGTTCTGCCGCGATGAGCAAAGATACTTCATCATACCATTCTTTCCAATGCGTGAGCAGTGCCCTTTCCTCATCGTTGGTTGCGAATTCCATGTAGTGGTCACGGAGGCTGTAAGCAAACACGGCATTACGTGCACTTGAGGCATCGTCGATATAGTCGCGTAGGAAACCACCGAGGTCGCGATGCAGTGTATAAGGCTTCTCCATCTTCGTCCAGAACGTGTCGTAGGCATAGCGGCGGGCATGGTCAGAGAGTTGCATACCTTTCCCACGGAAGCGAGCCTGTCCGAAGGCACGTGCCTGCTGCGCCAGCGTGTTACCTTTTCTATAAATGTTGAAGCGAGTGGAGAGCGTAGGATGCTGCTCACAGAGTGCATCGATGTTGGCGTATTGTGCCTTGAGGAGACTATCGACCGAGGTGATGTAGGGTTCAAAGAGTTCCTCACCGCCTTTGCCGGCACTCTCCGCCCCGTCATACAAATCTACGGTTTTCCAGTCGAGCGGATACTTGAAGAGTTCGTTTTGCAGGCGACAGTCCTCACCCATAACGAAACGGCGTCCCTCTTTGAAGTCGTAAAGCATGAAGTAGGTCTTACCCGGCTCGAACATCGTGCGGATGAAGCAACGGCGCCAATCGATGGCAAACTCTGTACTATTCACAACGTGAATTTTTACGCAGAAGCGTCCCTGTTCGTCCAAGTCGGCATAGGCAGACTTCTGTTCGTCAGTATAGAGGTCCTGATAACCGAACTGGAAGGTCTTCAGTTGTTTGTAGTGCTCCGGCATATCCTTGATCCAGCCGATGACGGTCACGGTATCCGTCTTATAACCATTGTCAACGAACTCCGCACGTGTGTCCTTCGTGGGATAGTCGGGCATGAAACGACTGGTAATCATTGAATACACAGCCTTATCGCTGCCAATCTGTATCGGACGCTGGCCTTTCTTGTCCTTGCCGATGACGACTTTCAATTCATCGTTACCGTTAGTCATGACGATAGCGGCCTCACCCGTCTTGGGGTTGACGTCGCACTGCTTGTAATCCCAAAACTTGCAGTCGTAGATGGCGCAATCCTCAAAGAAGGCTATCTTCCAGTCGCCCTGGTCGTTGCGCCAGTAAGAAGGAAAGAGTTGCTTCCAGCGTTCCTCCACAGGTTTGATGCCCTTAATCTGGAAAGCACGTTCGCCGTCACCTTCGATGAAGTCGAACGCCTTGGTATCCTTAGGCAATGACGGAAAGTGGAACGCCATATCCCGCTTGTAGTCCTTATTTGTCTGTACAAACTTGTTGAGTTCTATGCCATCTGCAGAAGTGAGGGTATAGCGCTGCTCGCCCACTTTCAAATAGGTGTCGCCAACAAACTGAAAGCTAAATTCGGGATAGTCCGACCGCTGCAGTGCGGTGATATATACCACGGTTTCATTGTCCTTCAGCTCGACTTTCGTCACGTCGAGGGCGAGATTGAAGAATCCGTCACCGTTACTGTTTCCATACTCAATGGTGGGCTGCTCCCACACCACATCTTTCGCCTGCCCCGTCATTGCGACGAGGACCAGCATCATAGTTGATAATAATAGTTTCTTCATATTCGTGTTTTGTTTTACTCGTTCAGCAGTTGCTCTACCGTCACATCTTTACGCTGCTTGCCGTTCTTGTCGAGGAGTACCACGAAGGGAATGGCACTGAACTGGAACTTCTCCTGCAGATAGCCCCATTCTGCGCGGGTGATGTGGATATGCTCGCCCTTGATGTTGTTGGGCTCCAGGAATGATTTGCAATGCTCGGGTGTATCGTCAGTGACGTAGAGATACTTCACGGGCTTGTCCTTGTTGGCCTCTACTTCATCGCGCATACTGAGCATGCCAGCTCGGCAAGGGCCACACGACATTTCCCAGAAATCAATGTAGAGCACGTTGCCTTTGTAGGGTTCGATGATGCGCTGGAAAATGCTATCGCCTTTGGTCAATGGTTTGTCTTCAACTACCTTTATCTCGTTCTCCTTGATGAAGTCGCGATAAGCGAGTACGGCACGGCGTATCAGTTCGGGATGAGTAATGACGGTCATCGTGGCGGCAAAGTCGTCGGCAATAGTATCATGTTCGTCCTTGTGCCATTTTATCGTGCTGAAGAAGTCACGCAACTTGCACACCTGGGCGCTGAAATCAGTAGGACTGATGTGTAGCTTGTCGTGCAACTCGTTCATCGCACTCCTATTAAATTCGCGGGAATAAACCTGCTTTTCCTGCGCTATCATCTCAGCTGTCTTAGGATCATAATCGAAGGGCATGAAAACTATCACTCTCCTTTGCAACGGGCGGAACTGCTGGAATTCTATCCTGTTGAAGAAAAATTCGTCGCCAGCAATCATCAGCAGCAGATTGTCTGTCAGGTATTTAGCACGTGGCCCCACAAAACTGAAGAACTGTTGCCAATAGGCTTCGCGGTCTATCGTGCTATCATTACGCAGTAGGTTTTCCCCACGCATATAGTAGTCGTTGATTTGCTGCAAGCGTTCAGCAACGATGTGGGTGCGTAGGATGTCGGAAGCCAAAAGGGAACAACCTGCCAATTCGGGCAGTCCGTTGTTCATCTGTCGCACCAGTTCGTCCAATTGTGCCACCTGCTCATCCTTCCACATCATCAGCGAGTCGGGGCCCTTTTCATATACCTTATTCGACCAGTCGAACTTGCAGTACTTCTCATCTATCTGCTTCCACAGTCTGGTGATCTCACCACCAAGGCCAGTACCATCAAACTTTATACCCTCCTCTTTAGTACGTTTTGTTGGGTCAATGGTGACGTTGATGGTATCGCCAGGACAAGCATACGCCGTTCCCATTGGGTAGATGAGCACCTGCATGGGGTAAGGCACATAGACGTTCATGGAGAACGTGCCGTCATCCTTAAACTCGATGACCGAGGTCTTCTCCTTGCGGACGATATAGTCACGCATGATGATAGTAAAGCGGCCATTCAACTGATTGAGAACTTCCTGAGGAATCTTCTCGCCTTTCGCTTCTTCTGGAAAAACAATGTGTCCCTGAACCACCACATTGCCGCCATGCAGGCGATATTCGCTCAGTGTCGCACTGGGATAGTTCTGCAACTGGGGCACCTCGGCCTTCTTTTCTTTCTTTTTTGCTTCCAGGCTAACAGGTGCTAAGAGCACGGCCATTAGAATGATTGATAATAGTTTCTTGTTCATCATTTACTTTGATATTTTGTTAATTATTGAATGCTATTTGTTTTTGAAATAACGAAAAGTAAGGAAGGTCAGGCAGACGATGGCATACCATAGAAGGATAAATCCCAGACAACCTAAGAAGCTGTCCACATACCGCCCTACGAAGATTGCGGGGATAATGCCAATCGAACCAATCAAGTTCAATATACCATGAGGATTCCATTTATATTCCTCTCGTAACGGTTCCCAAAATTTACTCATTTTCTTTTATTTGTTAATACTTTTGTTCCTTCTCTGACCTCCTCCATAATCTGCTGACAGCGAGCACGAGACATGTGAATGTTCATGCCGACAGTTATCAGATCCTCATCTGAAGGAAGTCCCTTGTAGTTGATGGTTGAAGCATGTTCGCCTAAGGTACAATCGTTCGTCAGGTCGTAAGCAGGAGCAAGAGACCACTTGCCTTCGCGACAAATAAAGCTGAAATTACGGGCGTGGTCGTCCATATTATGTGCATAGACATTGAACGCCATTCGACGGAATTGCTGTTCTACGGCCTCAGGCGACTGAGTCAGATATCCAGTCAACTGCAACAGACTATGGTAATCCATTTTGGGCGGTGAGATGGGCTCGTTCAACAAGGCACTGGCCGTAGCCACATGCAGGCGCTCGCCATTTTCAATATCAAAGCGCTTAACGGCAAAATACTTACCTTCCATCATTTTGAACTCAGGCACATCAATGCCGCACTGACGGGCCACCTTATTATATTCATACTCTATCGCCCCCATATCCTTCGGGTCGTAGGTATGGCGAAACTTTACCAGCCAGTGTCCGTCAGCATCCGTAATAATAGCTTTCGGGCGTACGCCTCCAGAGTTGCCACTTTTGAAATACAGAGCGTCGGCATGTTCGTTGCTCTTTTCTGAAAGCACATTGAGGGCCATCTCCTGCATCTCGTCAAGCGAAAGCAAAGCGTCTTCATGCTGTAGCGTTGTTACAGGCACATAGCAAAGCGCTCCCATTCCGGAACTGCCAACGATGCTCAGCCATTGAACAGGGTTAAGCGTTTGAGGGTCGACACCCCAACCCTTTAGAACCTTACGCAACAAATACTCTCCATAGCCCCCAGGCAGACTGTCTTCAAACACGCCGAAGTTGCCATTGAACGGTTGATAGTCGGCAGTGAACAGCCCAGCTTTTAGAGGCAGTTTCAATGGGGAGAGTGAAAATCCGTTCGTAAGCCAGTCCTTGTCATATTCAAACTGACAATTCGACCTGTTACCCATAGACAGCGTTCCTACCTTCCGTCCGTGATACATCACGTTGACAGCCTGTACTTTCTGTATCATACGCCACGCTTTCTAGTTCGGTTCTTATTGATTTCCAGCAGTTCCTCCATCGTATCGTATTTCGGTTCTGCCAATAGTTGCATGATTTCCTCCGAGTAGCCTAAGGCCTTTGCCAGTTTCACATACGACTCTAAGGAAATGGAGTGTTTCAGTTCAAAGCGCTGAATGGACGATGCCGGCACACCGCTCATCTCCGCAAGGCTCTTTGTCGAGAGTTTCTTCTCCAGACGCCGCGCCTTCAGGTTCTCTGCCAACCGCTGCATGGTCACTTGTAGCGGATAAGGGTCAAACACATACCTCTTCTGCGCCATATATTGTGCGTAATTATCGATAATGTAGATTTATACATCAAATATTATTCGTTGCAAAGATACGAATATTTCCTGAAACCACCAAACAAAATGCTATTTATTTCTTTTTTGGTGTCACGCTGAATCGGTAGGACAGGGAGAGGAGAACGTAACGACGCATGTTGTTGGTCCAATATTCCGTGCGGCCCTGTGCATTGACGTAGTATTGCCATTGCGACACCTGACCGAGCAGGTCATAGCCCTTCAGTTTGGCTACCCAACGACCTTGATGCCACGACTTGGTGAGTGTGGCATCCCAATAGAGACGATTGTCGTTCATGTCGGCATCAGCATAGCCGCGACGCGAGTGCATCTGTAGGTCGGTGTCGATGGTGAAGTTCCAAGGCAGTTTGTAGTTGGCGTTGATGCCGTAGGAGAAGTCGTAGACGTCGGTGGGTAATTCAGTAACCTCGATATTACGATGAACATGCTGCCAGGCCATGTCGCCCTTCAGCGTGAAGCTGAGTTTCTCTTTCTGGAAACGTAGGTTGGGGGCATAGGAAAGACGGGTGGTGCTGACGAGGTTGCGCTGGGGCTCCGTATATCCTGTGACGGATGCCATATCCGTGGTTTGTCCGTAGCTGACATTGAGACTGTTGCTGAAGTGCCAGAATTTCTTCTTGTCCAAGGCGCGGCTGAATTCCACATAGCTGTTCATATTCCAGTTGCCGTTGACGTTCTCCGACCAGGTGGTGCGAACGCCCGTCACCGGGTTGTAGGTGTAGGCGGCGGTGATGGCGTTGTGCGACAGGTTCGCGTTCAACGAGACGGCGAAGTTCTGGTCGATGCTGTCCTTTCGGGCGGAATAGCGCGTGTTGAACCACCAGTAGGTCTGCGGCTTCAGGTCGGGATTTCCCTTGCGGATATACAACGGATTACTGGTCGTGGTGATGTCGACGAGCTGGCCAATGCTGGGTGTCGTAATGCTGTTCTGGGCGTAGATCATGAACGTCTTACGATATTTGTCGAAGCTGGTGTAGTATTGCCCATAAATCTTCCAGTCGTTGTAGTTGCGGTTCATAGTGGTGTTCAGCACGTCGCTGTTGTAACTCATGTGCTTGCGACGGAAATTGCGGTCAATCATGAGGTGGAAATATTGGTAACCCTCGTTCTCCTTCGACTTGCTATAACCGAGGGTGCCGCCGACGTTGTAGGTGTTGATACGTTCGCCCTGTTCCGACGAGTTAGGGGCGTCGAAGGCCATGGCCAGCGAGTCGGCCGTTACGGGTAGCATACCCATGTCGTGCGGTCCATTCACCGCCCAGTTGGGACCCAACCAGTCCAGTCGGTAGTTATTGTTGCTGTTGTCGCTGTATTGGTAGGTTGCACCCACCCTCGGACTGAGGGAGAAGTGTTCCGTCAGTTGCAGGCGGTAGTCGAACTGACCGCTGATGTTGTAGTTCGTCGACGGACCGTTGCCATACTGGTTACGCTGGTCGACGGTGCCTGTATTAAATAAGGTATAGCGGTTCTGCGAGAAGTTCTCGTTGTCCCACTGACGGCCTAGATAGCCGCTCATCTGGAACTCCAGCTGGTCGCCCCAGGGCAGTTTCACGTCGATAAGGTTGGTCATGTTCATATTCAAGCGGTTCGACTTGTTCTGATTGCGGCTCACGGTGTGGTTCACGCTGTCTTTGAGAAACTGGTCGTTGGCAGTCAGCGACCAGCTGTTGCCGTCGCTGTCGCTGTGGCTATAGTCCATGTTGAACCATGAGTAGACGTAAATGGGCTTGCGGATATAGAACGTATTGCGGAAGTTCAGGTCGAAGGGGCGGTTATTGCTCATCGATTCCGACTTGCTGAAGGTGCTGGCTCCCGCCAGATAGTTCTCGCTCTCACTCTTGTTTTCGGAATGTATGTCCTGCCATTGCAGTTTGAATTCTACATCTTCGGTGACGCGTTCTTCGGGGGCATGCCACGACCACAGGCCGCCGATGCTCTTCACGTCGCGGTCTCCCGAGGCCTGCGTGCGGTCCCGTTCATTACCCTCGCGGTCGTAGTCGATGTATTCGTTCAGATTGTTCATACCACCGAACAGCACGGCACGGGTGCGGTCTGTGAATCGCATGCCGAAACCTTTCGTCTTATATCGCTTGTCGGTGCCATAGCCCGCCTCCAGCTGTGCCGATCCGCCCACGGTATATTCCTTTTTCAGTTGCACGTCCATTGTGAATTCCTTTTCTTCTTCGTCGCGGCCCAGAAATTCGCTTTTGGGTGTGCGCTTGTTGAACACTTGGACGTTCTTCACCGTATAGTATGGTAGGTTTTCGAGCATCATCTTGTTCTTTCCCTTGAAGAAGTCGGCACCGTTCAGCGTCAGATTCTCCACCTTCTTGCCGTTGACGTATATCTCTCCATTCTCCTTCAGCTCTACACCCGGCAACTGCTTGATGAGTCCATCGAGCATGGAACCCTCGGGAATGTTGAAGGCATCGGCATTGAAGACAATGGTGTCGCCCTTGTACACCATTTTTACTTTTGTGGCCTTAATCACCACTTCGTCCAGTTCGCCGCCGTCCTTGTCGTAGACGCGCTGGGTGCGTTTCATGCGGATGGCAGGAACTTCGAAACCGCGATTGCGGGCAATATGCTTGATTTCATAGTTCTTATAGGTAGTCTCGTAGTCGGGGTGTGTGGCTTTGATGATATATTTTGCGGGTTTGGCGGGCACCTCAATGCTCCAGCCCGTTGACGTAAAACCCTGCCAGCTGTCTTTGAACACCTGTGCGGAATCCGCAAATGTCGAGTCGGGTTTGAGTAGCACTACCTTTACGTCGGGGATGTGCGAACGGGTGAACGAGTCCGACAAATAGCCGTATAGGTAAATCTTCTTTTCTTTCTTTACCTTCACTGAGTCCTGCTGTTGGGTCTGTGCATGAGCACCCACAGCGACGAGGGCAAGGAGCAAGGTGATGATATACTGTTTCATTCCGTTATTTGATATGTTTCAATAATTATCTAATATCTGTTGAAGTTGTTCGCGCTGGCGTTGCTTCTTCGACTTATGCTTGGGGAAGATTTTTTGAACAACCCATGCGACGATGCTCAGAGGATTGACGCCAACCATCATGGCACCGCCCTTCTGCTCTTTGCGTTGTTCTTCGAGCCAATGACTCTGATAGGCCAGCCGCATATCGGTACGTAAGGCAGGAGTCATGATGGTCACTGAGACTGGCGAATGCTTAGGTTTCAGCTTTTGCGGATCAACGACAGGCAACTGCGGGGGCAACGGCTGCAGCTTAGAACTGTCATGGACTATATCCCTCTTTGGTTCGTTACGCAGCCACTCCTCATAGTCGTGCCTCACAGAGTCTGGCAGATGAATAGACTTCCTGTCATTGTCATTGGTCTGAGCCCATCCTGCCGTGCTAACGCACCAAAGGCATAGTGTAAAGAAGAATGCTGATAAATCAAAATCTTCCATGAATAATTCTCAATTATCTATTTCACGAAGGTACTTTTCTTTAGTAATCAGCGGTGTGTAGATGTATTGTTTGCCCTGCCCGTTCTTATGCTCCACGAACCCCTTGTATGTCAGCACTTTCAGGAATGTGGCAATGGTTGTGTAGGCCGGTTTCGGTTCAGGATAGTGTTCCAGAATATCGTTGACGCTGGCACCGCGCTGCATCTCCCAAAGGACGTTCATTACTAGCATCTCGCTCTTGGTTAGTGTCTGCTGTTTCATACTTTGTCTTTTCCGTTTTTGGCGGCAAAAGTAGTAAGATTTTGAAAATCCGATGTCTCAGTAATCACAAATAATGCTAAATATCCTTTTCTTTAACTTTCATTTTTAGTAATTCCGTGAGCGTTATTAGTTATTAACTACTTTGCTTTAGGGGAACCTGCATATATAGCAAGGACATGGGGCGCATCGCTGCGTCCCCTGTCTTTCCCGCGGTTGAATCAATATCTGTCATATTTAGTAATAATAGTTATTCTACGACGACGCGTGGATGATAGTCAAAGAGGTGCTGGTTAGCACGTAGCATATCAATGCTAAGGTTATGGAGCACGCTTCCTTTCCAGTTTGCACCCCAGGCGTTGAAAGGTTCACTCTCTGGTACGACATAGGTGAAGGTTTTCACATCCAAGGGTATGGGGTCGAACACTTTCAGATAGGCAATATAGTCGCCGGCATTACCTTCCATAAAGAAGATCTCGTTCTGTGGGACGCCCTGCACTTCGCGGAGCTTGTACTGCCGGCCGGCATCGTCGAGCAACACGTCGGCCTTGTCATTCCCCCAACCGAATCCCCAGTACTCGCGTGTCCAGTTCTGTTCGCAGGCAATAGCCAGATAGGTAGCCTCAGGGGTTAGCCATACAGCCATCGTACCGTCCAGCACCGGTTTAATGAGGTGGGCATCAGTCAGAACCTTCCAGGTATTCCAGTTCTGCTTGTCGTAGGGCTTGTCCTCGCTGAGGTGTGCCTTCAGCAGGCGGGGCTGGTGGAACTCTGGCTTGGAGTCGTAGGCAAAGCCGTGGCCAGTCCATCCACCTTTGTCCTGTTGTATGAGACTCACTTTGTTGCCCACCAAATACCAGTTGGGAATGCCAAAGACTATCACATCCTTCGTGCTTTCCGGCAGTGGCGGGAAGAATATTTTCAGGTCAATCACATCACCCTTTTTCGCTTTTACGCTGAAGTGCTTGCGGAAAGTGTCCGGTTCTGTGCGACGTATGCGATACTGTGTGCCCGTCTCAAAGTCCACAAGGCAAGTCTCCTCTGATGTCAGCCAAAGGTGTGTCACTTCGTCTGCGGGCATACGGAAGTAGCAGTGCATTACTGTCTCACCACCCTCAGCTGTCAGTCGCCAACTCATGGGCATATAAGGCTGGTCGTCAAGTGACATATTGGCAACCTCAGGGAAGAGCTGCTGATAGTCTTTGACTACTGTCACGTTCTTGGCTTCGCAGTTGTCCTTGATCCAGTCGTTGTTCGTGGAGTGCCAGACAGCAGAGGTCTTTTTAGTCTTTTTATCCGTGGTAATCTCCGGACGTGGAACGAAAACACCAGTACTGGAAGCCAGTACTCTGATATTTTGCTCTTGTGCCTGCATCATGAGACAGGTGATAGCCATGAGGCTAAGGGTTACGATACGTTTCATATCTTTTTGGTTTTAATGTTAATACTATTTTGATACATGAGCTCATTTCTATATTCTTGGTAACAGGCAGACGACTCTTTGGCGCCCAAAGGAGCATGCGTGCCGTAGAGAAGAATCTTGCCGTTCACACGCTCTGCAATCCAGCGATACTGCAATTGCTTGCGTAAGTCCTTCAACTCGAAGAAAAATTGCTGGTGCGAGAAGTTCAGCAGATAGCCTGGCGTTTTGGAGTCGTACCAGCAGGCCACTTGCAACAAGCGTCCAAAGACATCGATTTCGTCGTTGTCGGGGAATACATAGACCGCACTCACCATGCTGCTGTCGTTAGCGGCAGAACAGTTCAGCTCGCCCTCATTCACCTTGTTGTATGCGGCCAGCTTCGCAATGAACTCGTCTATGCGAGCCGGTTCCTGGTACGGAACGGTGTCTTTCCTCAGCGATTGTGCTGCGTAGTGGATGTTCGGGTCTTGGGAGGCGGATATTTTTCCGTAGGGAGCGGAATCTTTTTCCGTAGGGAGCGGACTCTCAGTCCGTGGCGTACGGACTGGAGCCGCGATAGTATGCCCAGAATCCGTCTGAGGCGTCGAGGGCTTTGGAGTAGGCTCGGGAGTGGGCTCTGACGTTACCTTAGTTAACGGAGCCTGTTGCTTTAGGTAACGTGACGTGTTACCTAAGGTAACGTCGCTTGATACTACTGGCTCTTCAAAGTGGTAGTGTAAGCCTACACCTATTATTAATAAGAAACAGGCAGCAGCGGCCACCCAGCGCCATAGTGTGCGGTGCTTGCTACCAATGGTTTTGCCATCGGATCCAGCGTCGAAACCGCTGGGAATATGCTGCTCGCTGACGATGCGGTCGAACTCCGCCGTTTCGTCCTCAGTGAGCCAGGCGTCCAAGTCGTATTCGCGCTTGGGCATTTCGGCCAGCAACTGGTCCAGTTTCTTTTCCATATCTTCGTTCATAGGATACCTTTTCGTTTGAGTTGTTCTACTATTTTACTTCGCGCTACGCTTACCACGTGACTGACCGAGCGAGGCAACAGCCCTGTGACGGCAGCGATCTGCGGTATGTCCATTCCCATTTCCTGACGCATCCGGAAGAGTTGCTGTTCCTGGGGCGAGAGTGTGCGAATGGCCGCTTGCAGCAGTCGCTGGTTGTCGTCGTCAGCCATCGGTTGTCTTTCGTCCGACAATATCCTGCTGCTCTCTTCTATGCTCATCACGCCGTGCTTCTGGCGTCGTCGCCATTCACTCACGCAGACGTTTTTCGTCATTCGGATGAGCAGAGCCTCGGCATAGTCCTCGTCGTTTACCCTTTCGCGGAGCAACCAGAGACGGAGAAGTGCCTCCTGAACGGCATCGGCTGCCTGTTCGTCGTCTCGGAAGAACGAGCCCCCCAGCTTCACTAACCTGGGGCGCATCCGCTGCGCAATCTCTTCGTACTCTATGGTTGTCATACACCCTATAAACGCAAAAGCCCCCGCCATGTTGAAAGCGGGTACCTCATTTTAACAGTTTTTATTATTTCAAGACCCTATTATACATAATCTGGGGCAAAGTGGCTGTGGTCTGAGTTTTTTTTCGTAACTTTGCGCTAAGAAAGAGCAATTAATTTGAGTTATGAGTAATCTTGTTGAAAAGTGGAAGGCGTTTTGTGAGTGGCAACGACGCCCCTCGCGTATACCTCAGATGACGGAAGAGCATCACCGCTGTTGTACCTGTGGACAGGAGTATCAGGGAAGCTACTGCCCTTGTTGCGGACAGTCTGCCAGGATAGGGCGCTACTCGTTCAAAAACGCCCTGCTGCTGTTCCTTGATGTCTGGAAGCATGGTAAAAATTGGGCTCGCATTTAAATTACTGTAAAGCCGCAATCTGCTCCGGGGTCAACTTGCCGGAGTTGATATAAGATTGTTTGATGGCATAGAGCTTCTGCTGCAAGTCCTCGGTCATCGTGTAATCCCACAGCTTGGCTTCTTCGTTGGTCACGCGCCGGCCTCCGTTGTTGTGGCTGTTGTCAATACAGTAGAGCGGCATATCGGGATGATGTTCTTCGATGTATTCCACCCTGCCTTGGAACTGTGGGAATACCGAGATATAGGCCTCACAAGTCACGGCACGGTTCGAACTGATGAGTCGCTCCATGCAGTTGGTATAGCCCGTCTCGGCATCGTTATAGACATAAATCAGCGACGACTCAAATCCCTTCTTGTCCATATCCTCCACCACACCGTCGAAGTATTTCACGTTGTTGTAGGCACCTTCGGAAACCACACCAGCCTCTTCGACCAACCTCTTCAGGTCGGGATTGTTGTTGATACTGGTCGTCTTGCCGCAGCCGTACATGCCCATCGTGAAGAGGATGGTTTTATTATTCCTCTCGACGGCACGGTCCATCAGACGAACAAGCACCACGCTGTCTATCAGCCAGCCGGCCTCCCTGTAGTCGAACACGTTCAGGCGTGTATAGCCGATGCAACTCAGCAGGTCTCTCGTCATGTCAGGGTCCAGCAGATTGCCGCAGTCGGCCAAATATACGTTCACCAGCGAGTCCAGATGATCTCTTGTCCACGCCACGGCAGCTTCGCCTGTGAGGATGACTGGCTGCGCTGGTGATGGAGGAACTAAAGTGTCGTCTTTGCTACACGATGTCAGGGCCGTCGAGCTGCTGATCATCAGGACGAGGGCCAGCATCCACAATTGGATGGTTTTCATTGTTTTAGTTTTCATTGCTTTATTGATTTGTAATATTTAGGTTTCCGTTAATTACTCGCCCGAATCACGCATCCATGCCGTCACAGACTGTCCCATACGCTGCTTAAATGCGAGTGTGAAGGTGCTGTAGCTGCGGTAACCACACTCATTGGCCAACTGTTGGGCGGTGGCAGAGCGTTTGGCAGCGATAGCCTCACGATAGAGACTGACGAAATGCCGGATGCGCAGGTCGTTGATATAGGCATTGTAATTGGTGTTCTGACTAGAGAAATACTGGCTGAGATAGAGACGGTTGGTTCCGATAATCTGAGCAAGTTGGGGGAGGGTCAGGTCGTGCTGTAAGTAGAGTTGCGTATCTATGCAATGCTGCTGTAGCAATGTTTCAACATTGTTGATGTTAGTCTGCGACAGTCCATTGTTTTTCACATCTTCTGCCTCTATTGTGGCAGGCTCTGTTTCAGGCTGGTCTTGCGCCAGGGGAATGCTCAGGTCGCTCAGTGTCTCTACGCGCCATAGCAGATAGAATACCAGGAAGAGACCGAACACCTGGACGATGTACTCGTAGAACATGCCCCCGTATCCCGACACATAATAGCCGAACATGATCATCATGAAGGCCAGCACCAGGAAACTCTGCCATACCTCCTTGTGCTCCAAATCAGCGTAGTTGTCGCGCAGCCAGCGTCCGTACTGCCGCACGGCGCCCACCAGATATACCGTGAAGCCTATAAACGTCAGCAGGAAATAGCCGCGCACCAACGGCAAAAGGGCATCGCTACGGGTGATAATGCACACAATCATTCCCACCGCGAGCGGTGCCACCATCACGCCGATGGGCCACAGCGGCCGGCGCCGGTCCTGCAGCATGCAGAGCATGACGCCGAGAGCCAGGGGGATTGTCAATATGCAGTCGAGCAATGCGCCAATGAACAAGCTCACCATGGCGGCTTCGCGCGAATCGAACATCATAGCCGGTATGTACCACAAATGACCTATGGCCAAGACGGCGAAGAACGCTGCTGTCCACCGACGCAGTCGCACTGGCGGCGTGATGTCGGCAGCAAAAGCGTTGCCCCGCCGAAACAGCAGATAAATGCTTGCCATTGCGTTCATCGCTGTCACGATGGAATAAAGTATGATATACAGCGTATCTTCCCGAATCTGATCGTACATAATGTTATGGCGTTATTTGTTAAGAAACAGGTTGTTCTTCATCATGAGCACTCATGTTCTTGATAAACAGATTGACAAGATGCTTCGTGATATAGGTGTTCCTGACTGCATGGCGCACCCTGCTTGCTAATGAGCTCTTGCCGCCAGATGGCTTAGCCGCCTCTGCTTCTGCCACTTGCTGCTCGCGCTGGTCAATCTTAGCACGCATGCTCGCTGGAGCGTGATTATATAGGAACGTATAGCATGGCCCGGCAGCTTTCATAATATACGGCGTGAGGAAGGTGGTCACCACACTGGATGCCACGATGATGGGATAGACGATAGGATTGAGCACTCCCAAGCTGGTACCCAGTGACGCGATGATGAACGAGAACTCACCAATTTGGACGAACGAGAAGCTGGTCAACATCGAGTCGCGCATCGTCTCGCCGCCCCACCAGCAACCCAAGGTGCCAAAGAGAATCATTCCGACGATGATTACCAGGCTGACATAGAGGATGCTAACCCAATATTCCGCCAATGAAGCGGGATTGATCAGCATGCCCACAGAGATGAAGAAGATGGCAGCAAAGACATTCTTCAGCGGTGTCATCAGTTTCTCGATACGGTGCGACTCCATGGTCTCGGCAAGGATAGATCCCATCACGAAAGCACCGAGAGCGCTGCTGAACCCTGCTTCCTCAGCCGTCAGCACCATACCCAGGCACAGACCCAAGGCGAGGATGATCAGCGTCTCGTCATTCAAATGCTTTTTCAATATGCGTATCAGTGTCGGGATAATCAGTATTCCGCAGACGAACCATGCCGCAAGCGTAATGGCCAGATCGAGCACCTTGCTGGCCAGCTCGGCACCCTCGAACTGATGGCGGATGGCAATGCTGGAGAGTAATACCATCAGCACTACAGCCACCACATCCTCCACGATCAGTATGCTGGTCGCTCCCTTGACGAAACGCTCCTTTCTCAAACCAGCCTCGTCAATGGCCTTCATCACGATAGTGGTGCTCGACATACAAAGCATGCCCGCCAGAAACAGCGAGTTGACCATGTCAAAGTCAGCATCCCATCCCACGAGGTAGCCAAAAATCATCATACCGCCGATGATGGTCAGCGCACCTATTGCTGCCACCTTGCCGCTGCTGATGAGGTTCTTCAGACGAAACTCCAGACCGATGCAGAACAATACAAACAGTACGCCGATGTCGCCCCATGCCTTCACATTGGCCTCATTCACTAAGGTCTCGCCAAACAGATTAGAACCAACCAAGACACCTGCAACGATATAACCCAGCACCACTGGCTGCTTCAATAGCTTAAACACGATACTGACTACAGCTGCTGTAATCATCAAAATGTATAAATCTTGTACCATAATTATTGATAATTTCGCATATTATGCTGCGAAGATACGAAAAATCTCCGACAATCTCTACTTTTTTCACTATTTTTTATTAATCGCGACCTTTTTACCATTCTTCGGCAAAGAAAAAGAGTAAATTCTTTTGTTTTGCTCTCGACTTTCCGTAACTTTGGAAGATTTCTCAGTTTTTCTTTGTATAAAGGCTGTCTGGGGGATTGAGGAAAAACTGGGTTACGAATTGGCAACCGTACTCAACTCCACATTTTGCTATAAACTGCATCAAAGAACACCCGATGCTGAGCCACCAGCCGTTTTAATGACTCATCATCGGGTGCAAAGTTACGAATAAGTGAGCAAAATACCAAATTCATTTGAGTATTTTCGAACGCGAGAACTCGAACTCGTTCGCTTGGCTTGTCCAAGAACTTCGAGACATCGTCTCAAAGGTAATCATTCTTTTTGAATGAACCAAATCTATTCACTTCTTTTTGTTCTGAGCTTGCTCAACGCTCATAATTAATTCAGAACTAAGCTATTCGTCCTTCCATGACCATACAAATGTATGTTTCCCGTCGGCTACGATTTTACCGTCTTTGAAATCGTACTTTCTGCCGCATAGCGAAATGCACTAAAAGGATGACGTTTCTCTAAGGCATGATAGAGTTCTCTAGTGATACGACAGTCGGCTATGCTGTCAGCAAACTCCTCCATCTGCTGAAATGCCTCCCACGAGGGAGTCTTGTCCACAAAAATGACTTCATCGCCCTCCGCAGGCCATTTCTTGCCCCAACTATAATCTTCTCGCAGGATGACTGACAGATTCTGTTGTGTCAGGTTCAGATACTGCTCTTCCTGGATGTCGTGATCGCTCATTGCAAAGGCTAATTCACTAATGAATGATTCACGCGTACTATATCTGCTTTTTATTTCTTCCATTTGTTCTTTGTCCTTTTTATTTCCTTTACGAATCGAATGATATATGGTCCAACTCATCTACCAGAGCACGACAACGACGATATTTTGTGCGGAGGTCTGTTGCTGTCTCAGTTGCCAGATCCTTTGCTCCGTAGTTACTGATACGACGTAAGTAATTGCAAATTTCCCGATAGGTGTCGCGTCCTCGTGAGTACTCCATCAGCCAATAGATGTAGTGTACGTAGCATTCTATGATTTCATTGCGATAGTATGGAAGTAATTGCCTTTCATACTCTTGCAACAATCCGATGCGTGATTGCTTACGCACGAAATCCATCAGTTCCTGATGCCAGCCCTCGCTGGAACATATTTTAGCATAGCGCTCTGGTGTGCGGCTCTTCAATACATCATCGGCCAGTTTACGGACGAAGGCTTCCCATTGCTCTTTAGGTACGTTCTTCTTTAGTATGGCATAGAAGTCTCCCTCTTCGTAATATGGTTCGATGTACAGACGGCGCGCATAGTCGATAGTTTTCTCGCGATTCTTTTCTGCTTGTGCAACTTTTAGCAGACAGTGGTTCCAGATACTCACACGCGATTGATGGTCTGAGTCCAGAGCGATACCTTCTTCCCCCAAATGGTATGCTCTGGCAAAATCCTTAGCCTCGACGGCCTCTGTGATGGCTTGGCGGCGGAAGTCCTCTATGTGAAGGTTGTTCATCATCAGTCGTTGGGCAACCTCTTTGCCATCGGCTTTCTCAGTCAGCCGAAGAATTAGTTTCATCCGACGCTCAGCATTGTAGTCCTTTGCCAGATACTCGTCACTTTCTATGCGCTTGATGAGTTTTCTGGCTTCCTTTGGTGTCTGTAAAAGGGCTATCAGACATTCGTATATGTCGAAATCCCAATCCCAACCGCTAAGAATTTTCTTTTTGAGACAATCCTCGCAATAGTCTTGGAATAGTTCCCGGCAATCGTCATCAAGTTCAAGTTTTGACACATCGTGCAGCAATTCCAAGCCAAGCCTCATGATGGTTCCTAAATAACCACAACTGTCATCGTTATGGTTGATGAGGTCGATGCCGTTTTCTATAATGGTAAAGCCTATTTCGATGGCTGGCTCAGGATTGTCTCTTGCTATGAACTTGCGTGCCGTTTCCACCACGTCATATATTTCACTGCTCAAGCGGCTTTGGGCACTGAAGTTTACCCAATCGCCCTCAAGGGTCGCATCCCAGAAAGCATCCTGCACCTGTTCCACGTATGCATCGCCCGATTCCTTCTCTACGAAAAAGTCCTCAAAATGTTTTAAGAAAGCAGCTTGGAACTTTTGGTTCTTTCCTGTCTGCACCTCCACAAACTCTCGTAGTTCTTTGACGGGGATCTGCTGTATTGCCTTTTTGATGTCGATGTTCTTCTTCATTTACCATACTTTATATATATAGAAATAGCACTACGGGTTCTTTCCGTGGCACTTCTTGTATTTCAAACCACTACCACAGGGGCATGGATCATTGCGGCCTATCTTCTGTCCTTCCCATGGGTTCTCCTCTGTTGATGACTCTGCATGATTGGGCAAGGATGTTTTACCATTAAGGATGTCTGTCATCAGGTAAGCCTCTTTCTTCAGTTTCCTCAACATAGGACCTAATGGCTCCTTGGTTGACAGTTTCGGAACAAAGGATTCTGTAGGATAGTCTGCAGCCGTGAATCCACGCAAATGCCATAGTGGGAGATTGTTGGCAAAGTCAGCAAGGTGCTGCATCCCTTCTTCCGCCAGCCTGTCTGTCAGTTCTTGTTTTCCTGCTGTCAGTGCGTGGCTTAAGAAATGAAGTTCCATTGGCATATCATCAAGGGCGTACTCGCCATAATGTATCTTGTAATACCACAGATTGAAGCAAACGATATGTGCGCTTGCCTCGCTAAGCCCTATCTGACGAGTGAGGAAATGCATGAATTCGTCCATCTTCGGATTGGGAATGAAAGGAAACAAGATTCCTGACGCTTTTGCCAATTCTTCGAGCGAGAACTCACGCATGGAATCTATCTTCTTGGAATGCTGTGCAATGAACTGTTCCATCTTTCGCTTATCTTCCCATCCATATCTTGATACAAATCGGATGTCTTCGTTCTCTGCATTTTCGAGATCTCCTGCATATTCCATACTGTCAAGCAGTAATGAATACTGGCGTATGATCTCAAACGCCTTCACCGCTTCTTTGTCATTATCATTCTGCATAAGCAGTTTCAGATACTTCCTGATTTCATCTTGAGTAACGATGCCAAGAATGTTAGCCAATCCCTCGACAATGATTTCCACGCTCATTCGCTGTTGATTGTGATCATATTCCAAAGCCCAGTCAGCCAGACCGTACAGCACCATGATAGGTGTCAGGTGATCATTTACTCTGTCAATACCCTCTCCTGCTTTGCCACCCTTTGCCTTTCTGATGATATCAAGGTCTGCCTTTGGCAACATCAGAAGCAATTTCTTTGAGTCTGACAGGATAAACTCAGTGTATGCTTTGCGCAACTTAGATATGTCCCATGTCTCATCACATTCCATGCCTAAGTTCGAGGCATATCTGATGAGTTCTTTCCTCTGTAGTCTTTGTACAATCTTCAGTAGTGTTTTATCTTGTTTCATGTTTATCAATTGTTTATTTGAATCTTCTTTTGAGCTTGCTCGTCTCATGAATTGCGATTGCGACATTTTGTGTGGCATCTGCTAGAAAAGTGCGTAAGAGGCTACGTCCTTCTACCGAAATGGTATGTGGCACTGGAAATTTTACTCTCCATCAAAAGGTAACTCACCTAAATACTTATCAAAGTCGCTCTGGAACAAACGATCTTGAACGATGCGATATTTCTCAAACTCAGTCTCAGCGTGTAGCACTGCCTCTTCATGGCTTACGCTACCTGCATTGTCAAGCAATGGGCGTTCGTCACTGCTCAGATAAGCATCTATACGCTTAGCCCAATCTTCCATCGTCATAGGGATATGTCGTTTGGCACGACTTTCAGCAAACTCCAAAACGGCGGTTACGATACGCCCCATATCCTCCAGCTCCATCTGTTTTAGATAGTTCTTGGCAATTGACACATCTGTCTTTACAATCTTCCCGTCAGGAGCGTTTTCCCAAGTGGTAAGTCCCATATGTTCCTTTTCTGCGTCCGCTCTATCCACAATCAGTTCCGCTGCCGTGCGCCCATGGACAGCATAGTGCATCTTGTTCTGAATCCGTTTGAAAAACAATCGCGTAGTAGGTGCGTCTTTGTTATAGTCCATGCTTGTGGCATAGATGTCTGTCAGTTTTTGATAGAAACGACGCTCAGACAGACGAATCTCACGAATCTCCGCTAACAGGTGCTCGAAATAGTCTTCGTCTAAGAATGTTCCATTCTCCATACGCTTTCTGTCCAGCACATAGCCACGAATGGCGTAAACCTTTAAAACACTTGTTGCCCATTGACGAAATTGCGTGGCACGAACGCTGTTTACGCGATAACCC
>ONKX01000102.1 GCA_900318555.1 uncultured Prevotellaceae bacterium
CCGGGGTATTAAAGACGGACACCATCCTCAACAATTCCAGTTGTGCTTCATTCAATACTGTTGCTGCCATAATTATATATATTTGTTGGTGCAAAGATACAAAAAGATTTCAATAACGGGTCGATTTTTCCTGCTTTTTTCGAAAAAAGGCTCAAAAATTTGGAAGTTTGCTCACTTATTCGTATCTTTGCAGCGTCAGAATGTATGTTTTGACTATCCAGGTAAGTTTCCTGAGAGGGCAAGCCGCATACGTCACTACCCAATTTATAAAGCCGTACATTAATGTGCGGCTTTGATTTTATCTAAGACTATTCATCATCATTTTCAGGAATCCTTTGCTGCTTGCAATGTTTCGCTTGATGGAAATCTCCTTACTACCACTGTAAATCAACACTTCTTGTACAGCGGCAGACATCTCAAAATAGCGTTTTATCTCCAGAGTCAGACGTCGGATATTATAGTCCGTCTGCATATTGAGAAGCACTCTCTCTGTCTGGCCAATAGACTCTGCAAGTCGATTGCCCACAGAGTTTTTGCCAGTGATGGTCTTTAGGTCGAATAGTTTCAAAACTCCTTTACGCACAAATATGAAGTCAGCGGAGCGAATACCCTTGGGATTGGGCAGCAGATATACACGATAGCCATGCTCTACGGCCTTGCGTGCAGCCTTAATCAAGTTGTCGTAGTCGTCACTTTGATTGCTGATGGCACTGAAAATTCCCGGGTCGCCCTCAACGGGAAAAAACTCGCCGGAGTTGATAATCAATTTCAGTTGATTGATAAACGAGGCTCCTTTCAGATAGTGCAAGTCCTGCAGTTCAACAATTCAGCGAGTTATATATTGTTCCGGTTCGTGTCATATCTTCGTTTGTCGATTTCTATTGTGACAAAGCTGCGGTTAAGCGAGAGCCAAGCAAGTTCACTTGCAATTGGCCGAGCGTGAGCAGTTTCGCACACTTCTGTGTGCAAAATTAGCAAATTAAAATGTATCTTCCAAATTTTCGAGCACAAAATTCGAGCCCATCATTTGGTGAGTTCGTTTTTTTTTTGTACCTTCGCAGCAAGATTCTAAAAACGAAGGACTATGAAGAAAAAGTTTTTATATTGGATAATGGGCGTGACGAAATGGTGACAGTAAAGATATACGAGAAGGCGGCAGAGGTGCCGGAGATGACGTGCGAGGATTTCTTCCATAGCACGGAACTGATGGCTGTGCTGACCGCGGCAACGGCCGCTGATGGTTGTGGCCTTCGACGACGCTGCGCCAGACGGTTCGACTGCGGAGAAACGCGTCGTGGCGCACATGCTAGTGACGGTGCGGACGCGCCGGTCGTGGCTACCACCTTATATATATATGCACGCGCGCGTGTTAGGCGAAGGGGAATACGTGGCCGAGGGCAACGCGGACGACACGCCCGCAGCTGCGGCGAGCCGCAAGGACGAACTGTTTGCCGCGATGCTGAAGGCGGTGAAGAAAAGGCTGAACAACAAGGTGCTGTACTTCGAAATCAGCAACATCAGCGAAAAGATGTTCGGATACCGTACGCTGCGCAAGGCGGAGTTCTTCCCCGTGAAATGGATGAAGGTGCACAACTCGCTGCACTCGCGGACGCCGGAGGAACGCATATCGCCAAGACTGCTGAAGCGCATCGATGCCGCCACCAGACGCGGCATCTATACGAAGGCGGTGGAGACGGACGAGGAGTTTCGACAGTTTTCGAAACTGATGCACCACCACCACTGGCTGAAGCCGCGACGGTTTATTCCCGCCGACCAGCTGTTTCGCGGACTGATGGACAGCGGACATGCGAAGCTGTTTGTATCGAAATACAAGCAGAAGGTCATCGGATGTTCGATGCTGGTGTATTCGGGAAAGGACGCCTACCTATGGTATAGTGCGGCGAGACGTAAGAGCTATGCGCCGTTGCACCCGAATGCGGTGACTTATTGGCACACCATCCGCGACGCACACGCCGAGGGATGGGAGCATATAAGGTTTATGGACGTCGGACTGCCATTCCGCAAGAATCCCCACCGCGAATTCATCCTGAAATTCGGTGGCAAGGAGGTCAGCGCTTATCGCTGGTTCCACATTTCCATTCGCTGGATTAACGCCCTCGCAACGTGGCTCTGGCGCGAGTGATGGCGAAGACGGCGTAGGCTATGAACAGGGCATAGCCGATGTAATATAGCGTAAAGATACTGAACACCACGTAATCGACAGCACATACTGCCGAGAGTCCTGCCAGGTAGAGCACAGCATCAGTGGCCGGCAGCTGGTGGAACACGTCGTCAACCGTAGCAAGGCCTACGATGATGAGTGCCCACACCGACGCCACGAAGATGCCGAGATGCATAGGCAGGGCAAAGGGGTTGAGCGAGGGGTGGTAGTAGAAATGCCGCCACGACTCGGCACCAAACATCTGGATGGAGGCATAGAGCGTGGCCGAGGCTGCCACCAGCAGGCACAGGGCCGTGGGGTAGAACGAGTCGATATCGTTGAAATGTACGATATATGCGCGGCGTCGCAACAGTCGGCGCATGGCATAGAAGGCCAACACGACAACGCACAGGGCGAGGAAGATGAGCAGGTGGGTGTTGGAGAAGATGTCAATGAACTGAGAGATGGGGTCGTCGGGCGACACGCCTTTCAGCAACTCGCTCTCGCGAATCCATCCCTGCGTCACCTGGTCGCGCGCCACCTTGACCCATACGGAGTCGATGGAGTCGGTCGGCACGGTGGTTATCTCTGCCACGACGATGCGCTCGCCACGTACGACGAACATGGTGTCGAAGGCCATATCGGGCAGATTGTCGGCCAGCGGCAGACTGCTGGTCGTCACCACGAAATTGTAGTTCTGGGTGTAGTGATGCGTCGTGGAGAACGAGATGGAGTCGAGCTGTTGCTCGGTGAGGTCCCACGCGTCGGGTGTGCGCTGTCCGTGGTTGTAACACCCCGTCAGCAGCATGGCCACCAGCGTAAGCAATATGTATATCTTAATCCTCGGCATAGACATTCATCTGACAATGTTTGCAATCGAACTCCAGACGGAAACGGCGACCGTCGCCTAAACGCAGGAACAGCGGCTCACGCCATTCAACGGTCGAGTGGTCGGCGGGGTTCTTCCGACAACGACCCAGCGCATAGCGCAGGCAATGGCGGCACTGCATGATGGGACCGTCGCCGCCACGCAGTTCGTAGGCCGTGGGAGCGTCGGCGCCATAGAACTCGCACGAGAGACGGTTGGCGATGTTGTAGAGATAAGGGTGGTCGTATTGGGGACCGGCATATTGGGGACGGTTCTCCTGTGTCATAGGCATGACACAGCGAGAACCGTCCCCGTTAAGCGCTGCCACCAGCTGGCGGCGGAGGTCGGCCAACAGACTGCTGGGAATGAAGGCGTTGAAATCAGCAGGCATCTCTACCCCACTACACTCGTAAATCGTGCCTCCCAACTTGGATAGTTGGCGGATGATGTTGTCGCGCTGTGGTTTCTCGGCCTGCTGGTGCTCACACTGGATAGTGACAGTAACACCTTCGGCAGCAAGCGAATAACCATTAGGGGTCTGTGACAGATGCATCACAATAGGTATCTTTCGCACGCTGCTGGGACGACTGAGCAGGCGTTCGAACTGTTGGTCGTTATTACGATAGAGCGCCACGCCCGGACGGAGATTCGCCGGCATCTGCTGCGGAAAGAGGCGGTTGCCTTCAGCGCGATTGACGCGGAAGCCCTCCAAGTCGTTGTCGGCATTGAAGAAGCAGAGTCCGTCGCCGTTGGCAAACGTCGCCGTGCCTGCGACATTGAACGAGTCGCGGCGCAGTTCCTTGACACGTCCGACATACTCGCCCAATGCCTTGGGCGTGTCGGGCGAAAAGATGTCTGGCTGGCGGCCATGCAGGAAGTAAGTGGTAAAACCACGGTTGAAGGTCTTGTGCAGGTCGGGACGGAAGGTGTAGGTGCACTGTCCGCGCGAGGCACGGCTGTATCGGTCGGGATGCTGGCGGATGATAGCGTTGAGCGCCTCGCTATAGGCCGCAGTGACATTCTTCACGTAAGCGGTATCCTTCAACCGGCCTTCAATTTTGAACGACGTCGCACCGGCATCGATGAGTTCCTGCAGGTGGCTGCTCAGGTTCATATCCTTCAGCGAGAGCAGGTGACGCTGGTGTTCCAGTTCGCGGCCATCGGCATCGATGAGGTCGAACTTCATGCGGCAGAACTGTGCGCAGGCACCGCGGTTGGCCGAACGACCGAAGCAGTGTTCGGAAGCGTAGCACAAGCCGCTATAGCTGACACACAACGCGCCATGAACGAAGACTTCGAGCTCGACATCGGGCACGGCCTCGTGGATGGCAGCAATCTCGTCGGCAGAGAGTTCGCGGGCAAGAACCACACGGCGAAAGCCCACGTCACGTAACCACCGCACTTTTTCAACTGTGCGGTTGTCGGTCTGCGTACTGGCATGCAACATGGGGACAGTCCCCTTGTAATCCGCTGCGCTACTCACACGGGGACAGTCCCCTTGCCGCAACATTTGCAGAACGGCCATGTCCTGAACGAGGATGGCGTCAACACCGGCATCAGACAGTTCGGCAAGCAACTGACGGGTTGCTTCCAACTCATTGTCGTATATGATGGTGTTGACGGTGACATAGACCTTCGCCGCAAACTGATGGGCGTAAAGACAGAGCTGGCGGATGTCGTCGATGGAATTGCCTGCCGCCACGCGGGCACCGAAGCGCGACGCGCCGATATAGACGGCGTCGGCACCATGATCGATGGCTGCCAAGCCACACTCCAGATTCTTGGCGGGCGCCAGCAGTTCAAGTGATCGCATTAATATCGTACGGTGTCTCTTGATAGACGTAATAGTTTATCCAGTTGCTATACAGCAAGTTGGCATGTGCACGCCACGTGACGAGCGGCTCCTGAGAGGGGTCGTCGTTGCGGTAATAGTTCAACGGCAATTCCACATCGTCGCGCACGTCCTTGTCGCGGCGATACTCCTTGTCGAGCGTGTCGGGAGCATACTCAAGATGACCAGTGATGAAGAACTCACGGCCACCACGCGCCATCACCATGCTGACTCCGCTCTGCTTCGATTCGGCAAGCA
>ONKX01000008.1 GCA_900318555.1 uncultured Prevotellaceae bacterium
TTACTATCACACCAGAAAATTAGTTTAACACGACACTCTTTCCAGTGTCACACCAGAGCCCCTTTAGTATCATACTAGAGAGGCTTTACTATTAGGGTAGAGGAAAAAAGTTGTGAAGTCTCTTCCATCTTCCACAAAAACGCTCATATTGCCTGTATTTATTGACAATTCAGAGTATGGAAGAGACAATTTTCTCTTCCACATATCTTCCATCTTTTCGAGTACCTCTAATGAATGAACAAGTGCCACTTCTCGGAAAATAAATGGCTCTTATTCAGAAAAAAGTGGCACTTATTCACAAATAACCAAGGGTTATTGACGAGCAATTTGACATTGACTCGTCACCTTACGGGCTGAACGGCGCTCTGCTCCCTGCTGTCCGGCCGAGAGCAGGGAAGTGTCAAGCCGACAGCAGGGAGGAGAGCGACGGTAAGCAGGGAAGGTGTTAGCGGCAATACTTTCGGAGTAATCGAAAATACTCTTGGACTATTCAAAATTTCTTTCGGAGTATTGCATTTTAGTGCCGGAGGATCATTATCTTTTATTCCGGATTGGGAATGGTATTCTCATTACGCGGAGCCAGGGCCGGTATCTTACCGGCAATATCCACCTCGCCATCACCATCTACATCACCCTTCAGATTAATCGGAGTGATAGTCTCGGTAGCCGTATCAGAGTCCTCATAGCCGCTCTTGGTGGCATAGACGCTGATGGAATAGGTCGGCCTCAGTGCCACCTGGCTGCTAACACCCGTGGCTTCGCTCACCTTGATGTCATAGACAAAGTTCACACCCTCGGTGGCACAGCTGAACGTCACCATGTTGTCGGCATAGCTGATGGTCGGCGTGGCACACTTCTCGAGCACGGGTGGTTCAGGCTCCGGCGTACCGTCAATTGCAACAACTTCCTTGAACTTATTCCAGGGAGATTGGCTCTTATAGGTCGCCACGGAAGCTGCCGGAACGTGAAGTGTCGCAAATTCCATATAGGAATTGGCAAAGGGATTAGAGCCGCCAGTAGAGGGGGGAGTCACCGCTTCGCAATAGACGTCTTCTAAAGCTTCACAGTTTCTAAATGCATAACTGTAAATATGGGCCATGCCGCTTCCCATCATGACTGTGACAAGACTACTACAGTCTTCGAATGCAGATTCCCATATCGTTGTCACACTATTGGGTATTTGAATGAAGTTCAAGTCCGTACAACCGTCGAAAGCATTGGCGCTAATCGTTTCCAGACCTTCATGAAGCTCCACATTATACAATTTTGTACAACCAGAAAAAGCATACCCACCGATAGACACCACTGTTGCAGGAATTTTTATGACTATCAAGTCCGAACACTGGTAAAAAGCATAGCTTCCAATGCTCACGATGCCCTCTCGCATGGTAAAGGACATTAGCTGGGGACAACTTGAAAAAGCATAATTGGGTATCGACGTCAAACCACTTCCTAACTGGACGGAAAGCAACTTAGCACACTCACAAAAGGCCCTCGTACCCAAAGACTTGACGTTATTTGGAATCTTCACTGAGGTTAAGCCAGAAGACTGGAAAGCATAGTTACCTATCGTCACCACATTAGGCCCGATGGCAACTGAAGTAAGGTTGGTACATCCGCCAAATGCGCCATCACCAATGGTCGTCACACCGTCGCCTATAATAATTTGTGTCAGGCCAGTACAACTTGAAAACGCATAATTACCAATAGATGTCACATTGTCTGGGAAAGAAATGGAGGCAAGGTTAACACAACCCTGAAAAGCACGATACTCTATATTTGTTACTGTTTCAGGGATGTTGACATCTGTCAATTTTATACAACCAGAAAAAGCATTGCTACTAATTGCACTGATGCCATTTCCCAAAGTCACTGATTCAACATAGCTATTGTAAAAAACATTATTACCTATAGCAGTGACGCTATTTGGCACAACGACAGACCTCAGGCTTTTACAACTGGAAAATGCATATTCTTTAATAGCAGTCACATTACACTCAACGTTGTTATAGACAACTGTTTCAGGGATAACGATGTCGCCTTCATAGCTGTTGCTGAGCACCGTTGCCGTTTTACCTTTCGTTACAATCTCATACTTAATGCCGTCAATAACGGCTTCCACAGCCCAAAGGTTTGCTGAGATGGTCATCAGCACCAACAATGATAACAGCTTCTTCATATCACTTTTGTTTTTTAATTATACTTGATGTTTTTTCGACTTGCCATCTTTTCCTCATCCCAATGATCAACTTAACACACTACTCCGGCTCTGGCAGGTTCCAGTCGAAGCGCGGAGCCAAGGCTGAAATCTTGCCCACGACAAGGTTCACGATATGTACGGCATCGGCAATATCGATGTCACCATCACCATTGGCATCAGCAGCAGCCTCAATGAAAGTGGTATTAGGCTTGCCCACGACATAGTTCACGATACACACTGCATCCGCAATGTCCACATCCCCGTCGCCGTTGGCATCACCAAGAATGTAAGAAGGACTCTGATAGGTGAAGTAGTCTGTATAAAATGCTTCATTAAAGCGTACAGATTGTTTCATTTGATATGTGGTATAATAATATGGGTCAAAACTATATTCGTTGCCATCCGTAAGACCTTCAAACGTAAAGCTAAAGGTTGCTGTCTCGCCTGGTTCAATGACCTTGTCAGATGACTCCTGATAATCCACTACAGACCAATAACCTCCTCCGGCAGGAGCCCACAGGTAGACAAAGACACCACGGTAATTAGTAACGTCGCCCGTGTTCTTTACCGTCATCTTATATGTGACTTTTCCATTTGGCCTACAGGTTATTTCCTTGTCCGTCAATTGCAATGTGACAGTACCTGTAGGTGCCTCGTCTATGATCACAGAGCCTTGGCCAATCAGATTCTCATCAGTGGGCGACGAAGCCGTCGACACCCAGAAGTACCATGTACCAGCGGTATTAGGATTAAAGTAGAACCTGATAACGTCACTACCTCCTCCCTCAATACCTGATCCTGCAACATATACGGCAGAAGAGCCCTTGCTGTCGGGATTGTTAGAGGCAAAGAGGTAGAGCGGCTGAATGTAATCGCCTGCATGGTTCTCAATGGTGACGTCCACAGGCAGTGAGGAGCCTGTGAATTTCGGAGTTACAGGAACATCAAAATTGGTGGCGGCCAAGTCTACCTTGATGTCTACATTTATCTTTGCTATTACATCAGAGTTATTCAGCAATCTCATCACATGGGTGCCTGCTGCCAGATTGCCTGTTGATATGCGGAACTCCTTGGTATTGCCAGCCTTAATTTTAAAGGACTTAGTGCCTGCCCAGCTACCATTATCGTCTTCCGTACCGTCATACACATACAGAGTCCCTTCAAAGTTGTCACCATTGTTGGTAACCTGAACGATAAATGCCTGGTTATTTCCTGGGGTTCCGCTTGATACCATCGCAAAACGGTCAATCTGCAAATTTTCTACAGGATGTTTCACCACTGTCTTCTGTCCGCCAGCCACTTTCACCTCAAACCAGAGGTCGCCAGGATGGCAGCGTTTCCACTCCGTTTCGCCATTGAGTAGACTGATAGGCACCAACTTATGAGTACCCTCGGATAGGGAATAAGACGAGAAATTAAAGGAAACATTTGAGAATCCCCATCCTTGGTTAAGTTCTGTGTTTTTGTAAGATTCCTTACTCGTATCAATAGGTGTGATGGTACCATCGCTGTTCAGTTCGCCTATGCCAAATCCGAATCCATAGGTACTTTCGTTCTGATTGCTTAATCGCATTGTCACCGTTGTACCGTTTACACTTACGTCGCTGGCCGTAGCCACAATCCCCTCGATGACAGGTTCTTCCCACTCATCATCACCATTGGGGTCGTCAGGCACGACACCCGTATTGGGTTGCAAGCCGATGATAGCATCATGGTTTTTTATGTAGTCACCAGCGGCATACAGCTTGTATGGACCATTGTCGCTACCGCCCCATCCGAAGTTGAAGTGATAAAATCCGTTACCGTCATAGCCGTCGCAGATGAAGGCATGTCCTCCACCCGTCTTGCTTTTGCCACTATATATAATTGGCCGTGAATGTGCCAGCTCATTGTACATCAGTTCGTCCCACTCAGCGATAGAATAACTGGAAGCATAGACGTTTTTCCACGTATTCGGGTCGTAGTCGAAATATTCCACCATACCCTGGGCCAATGTATATGTGGAGGCACTGGAACCGTCAACACCATAATTCATTTGGGCGGCATAGCCGCAATAGAGCATCAGATCGGCTACCGCATTAACAGCCTCCGTGTTGGGGTCGTTATAAGTATAGCTGGTCTGCATCTTATCCCACTGGAACTGGATGGAAGGCAGGTCGGCGCTGGTGTTGGCACCATTGGAATAATTATTGCCATAATAGTCTATCAGCTGGTAACCGGGCACTATCTTGGTTGGTGCCTGTGGGTACTTATAATAGTACATCAATTGGGCACCAGCCGTAGCGACACACCCCGTACAGGTGTACTGGCCATTAATCATCGGACATTTTATGTTATAGACACCATCCGTATTGGTTTCATTGCCGTAATTACCTTGATTCCACGTCGTGATAATCAGCGGTTCGATAGCCATGTGGTTCTGTATCGCACGTTGAACAGGCAACGGTGCGACCGACGAGGCACGGGATGGCACAGGAGCATCAGCGGCATCCTTAATCTGTGCAGATATCCGGTTCAGCCATTCGAGCATATTTTCCGGCAGGTCGCTGCTATCGAAGTGGCCTTCGGTAGCATAACCGATAACTGGTTCGACAACATCGTCGCCAGCGATGATGACAAAGCCCCCATCGTTCTCGACGTTGAACACGTAGTAAGCGTTGTCAGCCTTTGTGCCCTGTGGAGCGCGCCGTATGTTTTTCGAACCAACAAAATGTTGGAACTCTTTCCCTTGCATGAAAGCCTGAGCCTTCTGCAAAGCCTCCTTCTCTGTAATAGGAAGGGCATAAGCCTGGAGACCAAAAAGCAAAATTACGATACAAATGATAATTCTATTCATATTCTTCAAGTTTTTTAGTTATGATCATTGTTACGACCTGAATAACTCAGAGTCGCTGCAAATTTACAAAATAAAGTCCGAACCGCCAAACGATTCGGACTTTTATTTTGTATTTCCTGAGAATGATTCTTTTTATTCCGGATCAGGAAGGTTGTTCTCATTACGCGGTGCCAAGGCCGGTATCTTACCAACAATGAAGTTTACAATACGTACGGCATCAGCAATATCCACCACGCCATCTTCATCGACATCACCCTTCAATCCGCTGCGAATGGGGAGTTCCAACGTCGCTACCTCAGAGTTCTGGTGACCCTCCTTCTTTGCATAGACACTGATAGTGACAGTAGGCGTCAGTTGTATGTTGTTGCCCTTACCCGACTTGGCACCAGTCAGTTCGACATCATAGACGAACTCTACATCCTCCGTCTCACACGTGAACGACAATTCACCATTGGCGAATATGATTTTAGGCTTGGCACACGGCTCACCAGTCGGTGTGAAGTAACCACCGACGGCAATGGGCTTGGCATAGCTGATGTCATTGACATTGCCGTCGGAATAGCCCTGCAGACTGGTGCAACCATCGAACATTCCTGAGTGGTTGGTGACATTATCGCCAGACCATGTGTCATTGCAATAAATAGTTGCAAGATCGGAACAGCCTCTAAACATACTCGCCATGAATGTTGCCTTTCCTGTATTGAAGCCGCTCACGTCAAGAACCGTCAAGCCAGAGCATCCTTGGAACATCTGTCCGAAGTGTTCCGCGTTCGACGTGTTAAAACCACTCACATCAAGCGACTTCAAACCAGAGCAGTCCATAAACATACACTGGAATTTCTTTACGTTCTTCGTGTCGAAATTGCTCACGTCGAGGCTCGTTAGACTGGAGCATCCGTCAAACATCTGGGTCATGTCTGTCACATTCTTAGTGTCAAACCCGCTTACATCAACACTCGTCAGAAGAGGACAATCTTGAAACATTGCAACCATCCTCGTAACGTTCCCAGTATCGAATTGAGTGCCCAAGTCGAGAATCGCCAGCTTAGAACAGTCATAGAACATACACCACATATCCGTCACGTTCCTCGTGTCAAATTCGGTCATCATTATAGAACTCAAACTGGAACATTCGCGAAACGCGCAATTCATGTCCGTCACATTAGCTATCTTCTCACCCATAAAGTTAAGAGACTGCAACTTGGCACATTTCATGAACATTGACGACATATCCCTCACACTCTGCATGTGAAGATTCATGACGTCAATTTCAGTCAGATTCCTGCAATCATAGAACATGGCATGCATATCGGTCACATTGTCAGACTTCAACTTCCAGATTTTCTCGATGGTGGTAAGATTATAGCAATTCATAAACCAATAGGCTGTGCTGGTGAGTGACGTGTATCCGGCGAACGAATCGTCGAAGACAACCTTAGTAATGTCGCCAGTATGGCCTCCCCAGCGGGTGTCGTTTAGTTCGAACGGACCAATGTCGTAGCCTCCCCTAATCGCCTTTTGCTTGTCGTAGTAGAACGTCAGCGTACCGTTGTCATATGCTGCGTATGGTTCCGGCTCACTTGACTCATCCGGCAAAGCCAGTACTTCCTTAAACGTTCCCCAGTAAGAGTCTGCTTTGTAAGTTTCAAGAGATGACGCAGGAACATATAGAGTGATACCACTGCGGAGCGATGGGTTACCATAGGAACTGAAAGGATCTGGATTTTCGTCCTCATATTCATTTGTTATTGTTGGAGGAGTGGCTGACATCATCTTCACTGTTGTCAACTTCTGACAGTCCTGAAATGCGTCACTGGCTAAATTGGTTAAGCCTTTACCCAATGTTACGGTTTCCAGATCCTTGCTCCAGCAAAATGCTGCACAGTCTATCGTTTGTACACCATCAGGGATTTCAAATGAATAGATTCCATCAAGGTTTCCGTATGCCATGTGGCCTAAAGAGACGATGTTGTTTGGGATATCTATAGATGTCAAGCCCATATACCTAAACGCATAATCACCGATGGCTGTCACGTTGGAAGGAATAACTGTTCCCTTGCATCCTTGCACCAACTTATTCTCAGCAGTAAGGATGATGGCATTACAATTGCCACGTGAATCATATACGGTGTTGTCTGGGTCAACAGTAATGGTTGTCAAACCCGTACAACCTTCAAAGGAGCCATAAATTGTATGTAAATTTGCCGGAATATGTATGGACGTCAATGAAGGACAATCAGTAAAACCATACATATACATCAATCCTGTAGGCAGATTAATAGTTTCCAGCTTAGTACAGTCATAAAATGCTGCGTTACTAATATAATAAACTGTATTAGGCAACGAGACAGACGTCAGTTCTTCACATTTATAGAAGGCCTTAAAGTCTATCACATTCACAGTATAGGTAACACCGCCATACTCGAAAGTCTCTGGAATGACTATATTTCCAGAATTAGTAGTAGAACCTTGAACTACGGAAGCTGTCTTTGACGAGCTATTCAGCTCATACTTAATACCATTCACCGTAACAGCAGCATTCGCCAGCATTGGCATCGCCACAGTTAAGAGCCATAAAATAATTCTTTTCTTCATAATCTATTGTTTTAAGTTATAATTGTCGTTACTCCCTAAATAACTCAGAGTCGTTGCAAATTTACAAAATAAAGTCCGAACCGCCAAACGATTCGGACTTTATTTATAGTTCCGGGTAATGATAACTTCAATTATTCCGGCTCAGGACTGTTATTCCCATTACGTGGAGCCAGTGCCGGTATCTTGCCCACAATCAGATTGACGATGTGTACGGCATCGGCAATATCAATGTCACCGTCTTTGTTTACATCAGCTACAGGCATGATGAATGTGGTGTTTGGCTTGCCCACAATACGGTTCACAATGCAGACTGCATCTGCAATGTCGACACTGCGGTCTGCATTGACATCACCTTTCACGACATTACCGTCAGAAATCCATTGTATGGTCTTGTTGGTAGCACCAACTGTTCCTTCAGTATTCTTGATACCAGAGGTGAAGACGGTCAGCAGGTATTCACCGGGAATAAGGATGTTGTCGTCCCACTTGATAAGACAACTCGTAGAACTCTTCACCGTGACGACGGGCTGATAAGTCCAGTCTTCGCATGAAAGGACAAAGTCCTCTGCATCAAGTGAACTGGTATCGATGGCATCTGCAAAGGTAACAAGGGCACTTGTAGCCTTGCCTTCGGTACTTCCCTCATTGACTACCAGCTCTATACTCTTGACTTGCGGAGCAGCAGCAGGCTTAGGCTCGTAGTAGAGCGTGTAACTCTCGGTAGTGCCAATGTTATCAGCCCAGTGCAGGCGGTTGTCGACAATTACCGAGTAGTTAGAGGTAACAGTGCGGTCAGTCTGCCAGACGTTGGCTGTCACGTCGACACCATCGCTGTTACGGATGGCTTTCACCAGTTGCATGGTGCAGTTCGTCGGGTCGTGAATATCACCATATACCCAGCCTTGGCGCGATGCATTGACGGTCAGGATGTACTGTCCTGATGTCGCTGCTGCCGTACAAGTGGTGTTGTCGCTGACAATCTCCAGATCATCGGTTCCATTACCATTCTGGTCGACGACATAGTCCGGCAGGTTTTCTTCGTCGGCAATCATGTTCAGCAGGAAGATGTTTGGCTCTGCGTCGGCACCAGTCACACTCTGGGTACGTCTGGAAGGTGCAGCGTCAAATCCCGGAATCGAGCCCTTCACAGAGCCGGTCAGTTCGCGTACGCCGTCAATCGTGATGAGGTCAAACTCCTCGCCGAAGCTGGAATGCTTGGTCATATAGACCTCATAGTTGGCCACGTGAGCCGCCACATTACAGTAGTACCACCAGCGGGCCATAATATTCTGTCCCGGTGCAATGCTGCCAATGTGGAGCTTATTGAAGCTATAGTTCGACTGCTTGCCGTCAATAGTACAATAGAGTTTCGTGAACTTCACCGGCAGGTTGCAGGCATTGTCGACGATTGTAGGATCACTGGTCTCAATCTGCAGGTCGAGTGCCTGTCCTGCTCCCTTGTTCTGTATAAGCAGTGCAAACTGTGCGGGTTCCCATGGTTCTACCTCTGGTGTCAATGGGTCATCGCCAATAAAGTCACGCTGTACGAAGTAGGTCAGATGCAGGTCGGGTGACGGATTCACGGCAAGTTTCGTCGGAGTCAGTTCGACAGTAACAAGTTTACCATCGGCAACGTTGCGATAGGTCACCGTACCTCCGAAGAGATATTCAACGGGCTCAGTGGGTGCTGCTTCCTTGGCAGGCACGTAAAGCACCAATGCCTCGCCCACCTTGTCGCTGGCAAGATCCCAGCGATCCTTTCCTCCCCAAAGGCCAACACCTTGGGTGGTAATACTGAAGAGGTCGGTAGCATCAGTGCCATCGAGTCGCTTGACGTTGGGTGTCATGATGACATCCTCTATACTGTTCATCTGCAGGTTCTCCACCTTCAGCGAACCCTTGAAGGCCTCACGCTCCAGCAGGAATTTCTGCTCGAACTGCAGGCGTATACGGTTGTCGATGGACTTCGTGTAGTCGCGAATGAAAATCTGCGGTTCTCTGCTGCCAGAGTCGCCGAGGTTGTCGTCCAAGCCTAACATCCAGTCTCCAAAGCCGCCACCTGCCGGCGGGATGTACTTACCGAAATTACGTCCTTCGACGTCACTTCCAGCCATAGGAAGTCCGCCTCCGACCATGAAGAGCACGTCGCCCTGGCCGAACGTGGCGGCGTATGTCTCGCTGCCCCAATAGAGATCACCTCGCATCTTGTAGGCGTAATGCATCCTGATGTAACCCACATACGTCTGACCGGGACTGTCAGGACCAGTATATTCCACTGTTACATCGACACTCTCGTTAGGATAGAGCACAGCGGGATACTCACTCTTCACTTCGAAGTCGATGCCTTCTATGTTGGGGAACTCCAAGAATGGCGTATAGGCCGTCAGTCGTCCCTTGTTGGTCAGGCGAATACTGAAGGCGTGTTGTCCGAGTCCCCAGCCTGCGGGCAGGTCAGGTACGACGATGGCCTGTGGAATATCAGGCACAATATCCATCACCAGCACGGTCTTATACTCGTCGGTGACCGTAGTACGCTCTACGGTATAGGTAATCTTTACCGTCTCGTAGTTTAGGAACACCTCCAACGGATTATCAACGCCTGGTTCTACAGTGATAGTCTTTTCCGTATAGAAGTGGTTAGGAGCCGTCACATATACGTAATACGTTCCTTCCTTCAGCTTGTTCGTCTCGTAGTCAGTGGCAAAGATACCATTCTCGTCAGTGGTACCCGTCAAGGCTACCTCGCCATTAAAGGCGTTGGTCACTCGGACGGTAGCACCGCTGACATGAGGTCCGTTGCCGTCGTCGGCACCTAATGTGTAAGCATCTACCACGTCAACTACCAGACGGCCGATGTCAGTGCTCACCACCGTGCACTTCACCTTCACGTCGAGTTTGTCGCCGTTCTCCGGCTTCAGTCGCACAACAGCCTGATAGGTGCCGTCGACAATCAAACTCTCGTTACCCGTAAGATTGAGTGTCAGCGTGGTTTTGCCGTCCTTATCAACCGATGCCAGCTGTGTGGAAGGCAGTGACAGCCAAGACTGTCCGGACGAACACTCTGCACTGATGCTACCCGACTCCTTCAGTCCGACATTCTCAATGGTCATCGTCACCTGGCGCTGTCCCAGGCGGTAGAGCGTGGTCTTTACGTCATCGGCCACCAGTTTACACTTGGCAGCGTACCACCAGAAGTAGACTGGCATCTCACTGTCAGCAACCTTTCCACCCTCACTATCCGTAGCGGAGGCAACAAAGGTACCGCTAATGAGTTTTTTAGCTTTGTCTGGTGTTGAGGGCACAATGCGGTAGTGTGCATTACCAGTGGCACCTCCCTCTAACTTGGAGATGGTTGTCAGTTCCACTGTCCAGTCCTCAGGCAGGTCGGTCATCTTGAAGTTGACGTCAAAGACAGCCTCCTCCGATAAGTTGGTGACTTTGATATCGCCCTCCAATGGAACTCCTTCGGTGACATCCTCCTTTAGGTAAGTGGTACGCTCTATCTTCAGACGTGTCACGTTGATGGTCGGACCTGTCTCGGTACCACCAGCACCGTGGATGCAGGCACCGACTTTGTAGAGACCACCGGTCTGTTCACCAAAGGTGTACTGGGCGGTAAAGTTACCAGCAGCATCAAGCGTTGCATTGGTCTGATAACGCTTCGTATCATTAGTGAAGTAGACATCCATTTCCTTGCCTTCCATCGGCAGTCCCGACTCGGCATTGCTCATCTTACCCGTAAAGTGAATAACGTCGCCACGGGTATAGTTATGCTTGTCGGTGCTGATGCTTTCCAGCGTAAAGGCAGGCTTAATAAAAATAGGAACGTTGTTCTGCGACTGTCCGTTGCCTCTGTTCGACTCCGGCGTCAACTGCTTGGGGTTGAGCCAGGCCATCAACCAGTACTGGCGTGACTTGACGTAGTCAGGCATGGGAATGTTGAACGTCATTGGCACCGTCTGTCCTGCAGGCACCGTCTCCGTCAGCGTGCTCTTATACAGGTCGGATGCATTGTTGGTAATTGGATTATATACTTTTTCCGTCAGCAGATAGAAGCGTATCTCCATGCCCGGTTCCAGCGAACTCGTACCCTGGTTGGTGACGTTTACAATCACATCGACGGTTTGTCCTGTATAGGGTGTCGCATTAGCCAGTTCCGGCAGTGAGCATACCGCATCAGGCAGCGTGCTCACCATGAAGACGAACTGCGCTGGCTGGTAGTCGGTGGCCGTCGCCGTCACACGGGCATAGTAGTTCTCCTCCGTCGTCATGTCGGCCTTGGCACTGACCTGGAACGTCGTTGAAGTCTGGCCGTTGGCGATGGTCACCGTTGCCGGCATGTTCAGGTCTGCTCCCTCAGCGGTCAGATTGACTGTCAGATTACCCACGGGGCTGTTACGTGTCAGCGTAATAGTGGCCGTCTTACCTGTCTCCGGCAACGTAGCTGTCGAGCACTGCATCTTCAGCGTCTTATCGGTATCATTGTCAGTTACTGTCAGGTCTGCTGTGACGCTCGACTGGTGTCCGGCACCCACCGGCTTACCTGTAGCGGCGTCACAAGCAGCCACGGTAATGGTCCATACACGTGTACCTTCTATCAGCGAGTTGTCCTCTACGCTAATGGGGAAGGTGACCGATGTCTCTCCGGCAGGTATGATGACATACTGTGAATCGAAGAACAGCTCCTTCGTGTTAGCCCCTGACGGCACATTCTTAGCTACATAGTTCAGGTAGATGGTCAGGTTCTCCGACGTATTGCCCTGACGGGTGACGGTAGCCATGGTGGCACCGTAGCCGTCATCCTCACTGATAAGCGTCTTTGTGAGGTTTATCGTGAGTGTTGGCCAGTCATCATCCTGAATGCCAACAGTACGTTTGGCCGTCACGTAGCCTGTAGCAGTTGCAGTGAACGTCACATTGTCGTCGACCATCGGCAATCCGTCGTTGACAACAGCCGTTTCTGCCGAGGCAGAAGTCTGTCCAGCAGGAATCGTGATGCTACGTATGTAGGGATAGAAACGCTGGGCATTGGTCTTGGCAATATCGACCTTCAGCTCATGGTCCAAAGCCTTGCCAATGGTGACGGTCAGTGTCAAAGGATCACCCTCTTTATAGAAAGACTTATCAGTAGTCAACGTCAGCGGATAGCTGTCGTCGTCTTCCACGTCGACAATCATCGTGACGTCGGGATAGTCGTCTCCCTTCACCAACAGTCCTGTACGGTACTCAGCATTTACATCGTTGTTATTTGTCGACTGTACGTAGAAACTGACACCAGCCTTCTTGGCAGGTATGGTAACGGTAGTCGGCAGGGAAAGCATCATCACACCGTGGTCGTTCGACTCACTGATGTTGAAGGTCTCTGCCATTGTCCAGTCACCAGAGCGCGTCAGCGTCACTGATTTTCTATTACCTTCGTTCAACAACAATCGGTCAGTACTCAAAAAGAGGCGTTTCTCCAATATTTTCGTATTGGACGACAGCTTGGTGTTATTGCCTTGGTCCGCAATCAGTTCGTCGTTGCTCTTCAGGGCAACCAGTTCTACAACGGCCCTTACCTCACCTTCGAGATGGAGATCCTTTGGCAGAGTCACTTCATAGCTGCGCCACATCCGCTCACCAGCAGGCAGTGTGTTACCATACTTTTGTGCAGTGACATACGTGCGCTGACCAGTCTGATCCTCTAAATAAATCTTCTCGCTCCATCCATCCTTGCTGTCGCCGTTGCCCTGATTAATGACAGTGAACTCCAATCGCATTTGTCCACCAGGCACGAGCGTCTCGTTTGTATTGGAAATCTTAAAGTCATCATCTACTACAAAGTCAGGCGTTGGCGTACGCAGCACGGTGAAGATGCCATCAGCAGTGTTCTCTGTGGCCACGTTCGAACCGTCACGCGCCGTCAAGACGATGTTGGTCAGCGTTACCGGCTTCGTGTCATCGGCCTGTGCGTCAGCCGGCACCTTCATCGGCACACGAATTATCAGACCGCTATTGCCACGCAGTGGTCGGTTCTCCATCGACATCACCACAATGGTATATTTCGTGTCCGACAACTTTCGCATACTGATACTATGGCCTGCAATGCGCTCGTCAACGAGCTTTGCATTGGTGGAGCCTTTTTTGTAGGGCATCGTGATGTCGAACTGCATACCCACCACTTCGGCACTATTGTCCAGATATATAGGTACTACGGTCTCTTTGTCAGCAGGTGCCGTAAAGTCGGCCACCCGTAACACATTCTGTGCTGTGATACTACCAGAGAACAATAGTCCGAGAAGTACGACAAGGAGCATGGGCCCCCAAATATTTCGTTTCTTCATCTCCATTACTTCATTACCTTTTTACCATTCTTAATATATATCCTGGTATTGTTACGTCCTGTATTTTCTTTTACCTTGCGGCCCTGCAGGTCGTAAACGTAACCGTCATCACCATTCTGCTCCAATGCAGAAATTCCTGTCGTGCCAGAAGCAACGCTGACCGCAACTTCCTCAGCATTGGCATCGGTAGCCTGGGCATCCATTGGCAGTCCGTCGGCCGACATTCGCAGCACTTGTGTAGTACCAGTCGGCAGGCTCTGTCCTGTCGGTGAGAATACCACTAACCTTACACCATACTCTGTGTCGAGAGTCTGCATCTGCCAGTCGGCACTACTCAACATCAGTCTGATCTGCGAACTGTTGACGCCCTCCAACGTCAGGTCAAAGGCTGAAATCTCATCCTGGGCGTCAAGACAGATGTTGCGTCCTGATGCATAGAAGCGGTTTGCCGCATCGGCGCGACTTGTACGACGAGATGCAAAAGACGTCAGGTCACCTTGGTTCTCGAGCACAATGTTGACGGTGCATACAATATCCTGGATGTTGATGATGTCATCACTGTTCCACGTATTGGCAGCCCAAAGACTGAAGGTGGATCCGTTGTTCGAATTGATGACATAGTTCAGCGTGCGCTGCACGTCATTCACGTCAACCAATCCCGACAGGTTGGCATCGCCAAAAATCATGTGGAATTTACCAGGGAAAGCTGAGTTCTTGGCGGGGCCTGTATAGGCAGTGATAACTATATCCTCATCCTGTTCCTGTGACTGTATGTATGTATAGCCTGAGTATCCAATATAAGAATAGCATTCATTGGTGGGAGACCAACTAAGTGTGCCTAGAAGCCGACTCAGATTGTCCTTGCTATAAATGTGGAGAGTTTGGATATTGCCAAGTGTCTGGGCACTATGGTCGTAGCCTATGATAGAGGGTACGTCAATGATGATGTTCTTTCCTGCGTTAACAGTCTGTACTGGCAAGTCCTCCAGACCATTTACTACGTTATTCTGGTTGTATGTTCGGTGCTGGCTGACCAATGTCAGTGTCGTGATGGTGGCAGGAAGTGCAGCCGAGAGTTCGTCAATCTGGTTATAGCCAAGGTCGAGTGTAGCTAAGAGTGGTGTGTTGCCACGATTGATGAACTTGGCGGGATCACCCGTCAAAGCATTACGGCTCAGGTTGAGTGTCTTCAACTTCGACAGATTCAGCGGTGTTGCTTTGGTCAGCGATCCACTCAGGTTGCGTGCCTGCAGGTTGATGGCTGTTACGTAGCCGTCGCTGTCGAAGGTTACACCACTCCAGTTGCTGCTGGCCACGAGTTGCGAGGACGTCTTCCACTTGGTGCCGCTCCATGTGTCACCACCAAAGTCGGTGTACAGCTTGCGCAGTACGGCAAGGTCGTTCTCGTTGACATAACACGGGCTCATCGTTGCCGTCGTCGAACTCATCAGGCGGTTGTTGTTGGCGGTGGCATTATGCTCCATAGCAGCATTGTCAGCATTCGTAACAACGAAGACGCGCAGTGTACCAGAATCCACATCGGGTACAGTCATGTTGAATGTTGCTTCGTAGCTGCCATCAATGGCGACATTACCATTATGCTTCACGTTTGTAGCCTCTACGGCATTAGACCAACTGGTGCTGTTAATGGTGTAGTAGAGGCGGTCCGTCCATTCACCCTCGGTAGTAGCACCCTGGCCCTGATTCTTGATGACGGCCGTCACCGTCAGTTCTGTGCCTCCAGGTGCTGCCTCAGGCAGGTTGATGCTCTCCACGACGAGGTCAGGCAAGAGACGACCTTGCAGGGTCATCGCTGGACTGCTCAGTTCGTCACAAGGTCCGATGGCTGTTACAGTCCACGTATAGGTGTAGCCCTCGTTGACGGTCAGCGTATAAGAAGTTCCATTGACGGCATAGTCGGTGAGCACCTTGTTAGAGGAGGCGTCTTTCACGGTCACGGCATTGCCCTCGCTGTCCGTGGCAGTCACCGTCAGCCGGTAGCCGGTAGCGTCGTTGAACGCGTTCCACTTCAACGTGGTAGCTACAGGATCTACAATGCTGCCCGTAGCAGGCGACATCCCAGTGAATGTCTGATTCTGCATTGGTGCATATACATATATATAATAGGTATAGGTGCAGAGCTGCTGTTGTCCGTCGGCAGTGTTCAGCGTCACCTGATAGGCTACGGAGTCGGTCTTGGTACCGCTGTTGGTGATGGTCATCTCAGGCAGGTTACCTTCGCCCTGAGCAGTAAAGCCACTGAGTGTAGTACCTGCGTGAGGCTGTGCCTTCCATGTGACCTTGATGGCCTCACTGATGGAGGCGAGCTCAACGGCTGTCGTGTTACCACAGCCTATCTGCCAGCGCTGGGATGCCGGTGTGAAGTTGTAGGCAACGTCATTGATGGTCAGTGCCACGTTGTCCTGTGAGGTCTGTGCGAAGAGGTTCACCACGTTGGGCATGCCCTCTGTGGTGGTAGTGACCTTGACGCTGTTGCCTGTATTAGAAGTAGCGTTACACTTAAAGGCAATGGTCTTATGGTCGCGAGCCACGGAAATGTCGTCGAGGTTCTTCGCCAAGCGACTCAGCCTATTCAGTGTCGTCTCGTCGGTGGCGTCCAACTCATAGACCACATTCTTTGTAGCGGCTTTCAGCGTGATGTTGTCGGAGATGCCGCGGTCGTCGAAGTCGAAGAACGCGTCAGACACTGACTTGTAGATACGGTCGGCCAAAGATGTCTCCTTCGTACTGTTCAGCGTGTACTCCCCATTGGCGTTCACCATGACGGGATAGGCCACGGTAGGACTCCATCCCAAGGTGCCACGGTAGCGCACGTAGAGCACGGCGTCACCATTAACCACATCGGTAGGTACGGTGAAGTCGTTGATGCTGACTTCCTTGCCTGGAGTTAGCGTGATGGGCGTTCCCTTGCCGAAGCCTGGGTCTTCGTTCCAGAAGTATTCAGCGTTATACACCTTCCAGTTGGCGGTATTCGGCTCTATATAGACAGCCTGTGAGAAGGTCGGTGCCCAGCCGTTATTGCCGTAGGCACGTACAAACAGGTTGTGGTCGCCGGCAGACAATCCTTCTACGGAGATAGCCGCATTGTCGATACTCACTTCTTGTCCTTTGGTGAAGGGTAGGGAAGTGCCCTTGCCGAAGCCTGGGTCGGTGTCCCAGAAGTATTCCACATAGGTGATGTCCGTAGCACCCGCCGTTGTGGCAGGTACATTGACTTCCTGTGTGATGAGGGGACTCCAGCCACGCTCACCTTTGGCACGGATACCTAACAGGTGGCTGCCCTTGCTGAGACCAGTGGTCGGTATAGAGATGTTGTTGAGGCTGAGGTCACTGCTCGGCGTGATACTGAGCTTGGTAGCCTTACCTGCTCCTGGGTCGGTGTCCCAGAAATATTCCACGTAGTTGATGGTGGGTGTCTCGCTCTGAGGAACGTACACCTCCTGCAAGATGGTGGGTGCGAAGTGTGTCGGCACGTCACCGCTGCCCGGCTTGTAGGCTCGGAAACCTAACAGGTGGCTACCCGGCGCCAACCCTGTGGTAGGGGCGGTGAAGCTGAAGTTGCCGTCTGCATCGGTGGTTGCCGTCATCCATTGCCCTTGGCCGAAGCCTGGATCGGAGTCGAAGAAGTACTCCACCCGCAACTGGGCCTTCAGACTTCCGGATGCACAAACCGCCAGTACCAACGCCATCAGCATGCGAAAGGTCTGACTGTTGTGCTTATTCATTTTGCATCTTGATGTTTAGTGAGACATTGATTCTTCCGTCCTTGGCCCTCGTGGCGATGTTGGCCTTGGTATAGTAGGGGTAGCCTGCAGGCTGACCGTTCAGCACGTAAGGGTAGAGCCCGCCAAACGGACCGCAGTCTGTGCCATCCAAACCATAGTTTTTTGCGGGGCTATCATCCTTCAATTGATAAAGTTGATCATTGGTGCCTTCCATCTTGAAGACGAGTGACTCATCATTACTATCCAGGAATTGGTTGCTGGCAGCGTATCCGGCATAGGTGCTTTCTGCGCACGACATCACGTTATGGGAAACAGTGGAATTGGTAACTCTACTGAAAATATGTGTTTTATCGCTTTTGTTAATCATAATATTGTTCGTTATAGTAGCGTTATCTAAATTTTCAAACAAATAAGATGATGTACCTGTTCCTGTATATGATATATAACAATTCCTAATAGTGGGGGAATAAAGACTTTCAATAGTATTATTGTTATTAATTCTTAATATGCAGTTTTCAATTGTAGCGAATGCCGTTTTTAATCTTTCATTATCACTAGAAGAATTAGCAGGAGATCCACCCTTAATGTTTACTACATAACACTGGCGAATGATAGCAAACTGGGCAGCAGCAGTAGTCCAGTTCTCATTAATATAAATCGTATTAGTTTTGCAACGCTCCAGCGTAATATAATTAGCACAGAGATGTGTTATTGTAGTCATAATGACACCTTCCACTTTAATGTACTGGGCCTTCAGATACAATTTTCCAGTTATATAGGAGAAGCGATGAGGAGTATCCGTACGGAAATAACCTGAACCAACAATGGTCACACGCTTGGTTACAGTCTGATCACCACTAATATTACATCCTGGATCCAGATAGAGGGTATCGCCTGCTTCAACGTCGGTGCTACTCATGGCTGCGTTCAAGTCTGCAAAATCAGCCTTCTTTGTGGCGTCGTTATTGATGCGCCACGACTTAGCGTTGGCTGCGAGGGCGGTGAAGCCTAACACGGCCACGAAAATGGATGTTGTGATAGTCTTTTTCATTGTCTTTATTGTTTTTAGTTTATTATTCGTTTAATTTGAGTAATTCGTGGTCTTACTTCTCCTGTATGCTTACTTGGTTCGAGAAGCTGACGGTACCGTCGGTAGCGCGGGTGCCTGCGCTGTTGCTGACAAATCGCGGCATGCCTAACGGGTAGCCTGAAACCACATAAGGGAATGACCCGTCAAAAGGACCGCAGTCACCACCATCCTCGGCAAAACCTTTGGCTGGACTGTCATCTTTCAACTGGTAAAGCTGATCGTTACTACCCTCAAGGGCAAAGATGAGCGATTCATCATTGCTGTTTAGAAAAAGGTTTCCTTCAGCCCCCGAGTCGCTACTCTGCACATTATTGTGATTGATATTATAGGAAGTGCTGGTAAAGATATAGTTAGCCGTATTGGTGTTCACCTCAATATTATTTACGATGATAGCGTCTGATAAAGAATTAAATATTGCATATTTCGCCGTCTCCTTCAAATAGTTGTTGCGAATTTCAGGCGAATAAAGTTGGTAAATACACCCAGTACTCTGACTGCTGATGACGATATTGTTTTCGATAGTGCAGTAGGCTCCTTTTATGTCGGAAGTCCCAACTCCATAGATGACGCTTGTAATGTAGCACTGTCTGATGGTGGCATGTTGTGCGGAATAAGAGGAATTGCCAACATTGATTCGGGCTGTCTTGCAACGCTCGATAGTAATCTGATCAGCCTGAATATTTGTTGAGTTGGTAATGGTGACACCTACCATCTTCGTCTTTGCTGCTCTCAGGTAAAGTACGCCGCTGATGACGGACGCCCCGTGAGTGCCAGCAGGAAGAAAGTAGCCCGCACCAATAATCGTAACACGTTTGCTGACGGTCTGGGTGCTGGTCAGCGAACATCCTGGGTCCAAATAGAGGGTATCACCAGCCTGCACCTCACTACTCGACATGGCGGCATTGATGTCTGTAAAGTGCGCCTTGCGGTTGGCATTGTTGTTGATACGCCACGAGGTGGCGTCAGCATGACCGCCTGCTAAAAAGAGCAAGGCGACAATGAAGATACTTGATAACATGTGTTGATTAGCCATAATTTTATAGTTTAACTCTTAGATTTCCGCGCAAAGTTAAGAAATAATCTCGAAAGTTCCAAATAATTAGGTGAGAATTTATTTTTCGGAATCAACGTACGGAATTACCCTCTTGACTTCCTGTTTTACTAATTTCTGATGTTCTTCTTACCATTGCTGATATCCTACTCTGGATCCTGACCTTTTACTCTGGATTTGGAAGATTGTTCTCGTCACTCTTCATACCACTGCGTATGGCTCCAGTTCCCTTGCATCCTTGCGCCAACTACAACGCCAAAGGTTCATAAGGCAGACCGAACACATCGGCTACGGCCTTATATACAACTTTCCCCTCTACGATATTCAGACCCTTGGCCAGTGAACTGTCGTCTTTGCAGGCCTTACGCCATCCCTTGTCTGCCAGACTGAGCGCATAGCTCAGTGTGGCATTGGTGAGAGCCAGCGTTGAGGTGTTTGGCACTGCCCCAGGGATATTGGCCACACAATAGTGTACGATACCTTCTTCTGTATATACAGGTTCACTATGCGTCGTAGGACGTGATGTCTCGAAGCATCCGCCCTGGTCGATAGCTACATCTACCAGTACTGTTCCAGGCTCCATGCTCTTTAGCATATCGCGAGTAATCAGGTGAGGCGTCTTGTCGCCAGGTACCAGCACACTGCCAATGACGATATCCACCGTAGGCAATTGTTGGCGGATATTGTGCGACGAGCTATACAGGGTATGTACATTGGCAGGTGTCTCGATGTCGAGTTGGCGCAGACGGGGCAGCGAGATGTCGGCTATCGTCACATCGGCTCCCAGGCCTGCAGCCATGCGGGCTGCAGCTTCTCCTACCACACCACCGCCCAGCACCAGCACCCTTGTGGGGCTCACGCCAGGCACACCACTGATTAGCTTGCCTTTTCCACCTTTCGTCTTTTGCAGATAATAGGCACCATTCAGCGTAGCCATTCGGCCAGCCACCTCACTCATGGGCTGCAACAGGGGTAGTGAACCATTCGGCAACTGCACCGTCTCGTAGGCCAGGCAGATTGCTCCGCTCTTCAGCATGGCATCCGTCAGCTCTTTCTCACAGGCAAAATGGAAATAGGTGAACAGCAACTGCCCCTTCCTCACTAGATTGTATTCCGGCTCGATGGGCTCCTTGACCTTCACAATCATCTCAGCCTCACGATAGACGTCCTCAATCGTTGGCACGATCTTCGCTCCGGCACCCACATACTTATCGTCTGAGAATCCGCTGCCGTCGCCAGCAGTATGTTGCACAAACACTTCGTGTCCTCTGACCGTCATGGCTGCTACACCAGCAGGCGTCATGCCCACACGATTCTCATTGTTCTTAATCTCCTTTGGAATTCCTACTTTCATAATCTTTTGTTTTTATATTATTACAGTTCAGCATCGGAGCACTGGAAGGTGGTGCCCTTCGAGATGTCACCGGTTTCGAGACCGAGTTTGAACCACTTCATGCGCTGCTTGGAGGTGCCGTGGTTGAACGACTCGGGAACGGCATAGCCGCGGGCTTTCTTCTGCAGGTAGTCGTCGCCGATGACCTGTGCGCAGTTGATGGCCTCCTCGATGTCGCCGTCCTCCAGCGAACCGAAGCGCTTGTTGTCATGATGCGCCCACACACCGGCATAGAAGTCGGCGAGCAGCTCCAGACGTACGCTGAGCTTGTTGGCCTCAGCCTGCGAGAGTTTTGCCATCTGCTGGTGGGTCTTCTGCAGGATGCCCGTCAGGTATTCTACGTGGTGACCAACCTCGTGGGCAATGACGTAAGCATACGAGAAATCGCCATCGGCACCGAGCTGCTTCTTCATCGTGGTGAAGAACGACAGGTCGATGTACAGCTTCTGGTCGCCAGAGCAATAGAAGGGACCCATAGCGGCAGAGCCCTGTCCGCAGGCGGTCTGCGTGCCATCGGTATAGAGCACCATGGTGGGGTTCTGATACTGCGCACCGTTCTGTTTGAAAATCTCCGTCCATACATCCTCGGTACCAGCCAGAATCTGCGTCGAGAACTTGGCCAGTGCCTGTTCTTCCTCGGTAAACTCGCGCTGACCTTCGCTGACCTCCGTATTGGTGCCCGTCAGTGAGCCCAGTCCACCGTTTTCACTTACCTGCTGTACGACAGCCTCCAGGGGATTGCCTCCCGATATCCAGGCCATCAGAGCCACAACGATAATACCACCGATACCCAGACCGGCCTTTGTGCCACCGCTCATACCACGGCGGTCTTCCACATTCGAGCTTTCGCGTCTTCCGTCTAATTTCATAGCTTATTCTTGTTTTAAGTTTATTGTTTTGCCTGCAAAGATAGTGATAATTTTTTAATAAACGACACTATAAATGTATTTTTTTTCTTCATTATACACTGTTTCTATCTGTTCGCGACCTGTCAAGACACCTTTCATGTTGTCGATAATGCCCCCGCCCGACAGTTTCAGCACGGCTTCCTTCATGGTCCACAGACGGATGAACTCCACGTCGGGATGTTCGGCACGTTCTATCTGTTGCACCTCGCGGTCGTTCATGGTGTAACGCACCAGCGACTCCCTGTATTCGCGGATGCTCTCGATATCGACACCTACGGGACGGTCGCTGACGACGCAGATGACGCCCTCACGACAATGGCTGATGTTGAAATGGATGTCCGGATGGCCGATGATAAACGGTTTGCCGTGTTCACCATATTCGAAGACGGGGCGTTCCGTGATGCCGTACTCCTTCTGCAAGCCCTCACACAACAGCAGATAGGCCATCGCACAGGTCTTACGGCCCTGCTCGAATTTGAACTTCAGGGCTTGTTCGCGGCGTTGGTCGCTCAGTAGCGGGAGTGCTGCCTCGAAATCGAAACCGGCTATGTCGTCATTCAGATAGATCATGGTTTTTTGTGTTGTCTTCAAGTGATAGTTCCGCTTTGGGGATGCGACGGTTGGGATTCTCCTTGCCTCCGAGGTCGATGAGTTCACGGCCCTTTTGCACTACACTCTGGCGTCCGACGTACAGTTTGTTGCCTGCCGAATCGAAGTCCTTGCGCACCAGTTCCAGGTGTTCGCCTAGTTTGGTATAGCGCTGGATGAAGTCACCCAGACGATCCAACAGCTGTTCGGCCACACCGAACACCTTCTCCTGATTTTCGGCCTGTTGGTTCTGCACCCATGCCAGGTGTATCATGTGGAGAATGCCCAGCAGATTCTGTTCACCCGTAATGAACACTTTGCGCTCGAAGGCCTCGCGCCACAATGACGGGTCGTTGACCAATGCCAGCTGGAGCGACGACTCGAAGGGTACGAACATGATGACGAAATCGACAGCCTCGCGGGGAGCCTTGATATACTTCGAATAGTCCTTACGCGCCAGTTCGGTGACGTGCGAGCGGACACTGCGGATGTGTTCTTGCAGGGCACGCTCCTTCTCCTCGGGTGTCTCGGCATTGACGTAACGCTGATAGGCCACGAGCGACACCTTCGAATCGATGACGACATCCTGTCCCTGCGGATAGTGGAGGATGACGTCGGGCTGCATCTCGCGACCCGTGTCGTCGTGCTTCAGGGGACGGCCCTGTTCGTCGCGCAGTCGGGCTTGCACTTCGTAGTGGATGCCCTCCGTCAGTCCCTGCGAACTGAGCAGGTCGCCAAGGATGATTTCTCCCATGTTACCGCTGATTTTGTTGTCGCGACGCAGCACGTTAGCCAGTCCTTCGGCTTTCTCGCTGATTTCGCGTCCCGTCTCCATCATCAGTCGCAGTTGTTCCTTCAGCGACGCCGTTTGGGCCGTATGGTCCTTCGTGTTGTCGTTGATGGCCTTGCGCATCTCCGAGATGGCATCTTTCAGCGGTTGCGTGATATGGTCCATGCTCTCCTGATTCTCTTTGTTCAGGTGACGAGCCTGTGCCTCCGCCAGCAGCACCCCCATGTCGCGTAATTGCTCCTTGGTGGTTTTCATCATCTCTATCTCGGTCTCTTTCTTACCGAGTTCCACACGCAACGCACCCATCCGCTGGTTCATCAGCAGATAGATGACCACAGCCCCAAGGGCTATACCTATTATTATATATATTGCTATCATCATATCTTTATATAGTTTGGGCGTCGGGCCAGTTGACCAGATACAGGCGTTCCGTAGCACGCGTGAAAGCCGTATAGAGCCAGTGCAGATAGTCGTAACTCAACATGTCGTCGGTCATATATCCCTGGTCCACGTACACATGTGCCCATTGTCCGCCCTGCGCCTTATGACACGTGGCTGCATAGGCAAACTTCACCTGCAGGGCATTGTAGTAACGGTCTTCGCGCAACTTTTTCAGACGGTCGGCCTTGAATGGAATGTCGGCATAGTCCTCCAATACCTTATTATATAGCAGTTCCTGCTGTTCGCGCGTCAGGGCGGGAGCCTCCGACGTCAACGTGTCGAGTAGGGTAGTGGCCGTCAGTTCGTAGTCGTCGTAGTCGGGGAAGGTCATCGTGACCTCCGCAAAGTGGAACCCATGTTGTTCGTGTACGTTGCGCACCTTTCGTACGATGGCCCTGTCGCCATTGGCAATGAATTCCATGGGCAGTTCCTGCGCCAGGGTGTTCTCGCCATTTGCCACAGCCTGTGCCAGCTCTTCTTTCATCCAGTAGTAGTTGTTCTTCACAATCATCAACTGGTCGCCCCTGCAAAGCATGTCGTCGCGGTCGAGCACCTGATTACGGATGCCCTGATTGTAGATGTTTGCACGTTTGTTTGAGCGTGTGATGACGATGGTGTCGTCCAGTCCCACCCTCGAATAACTCGACGCCAGCGTCTCTATCAGTTCATCGCCAGGCACATTCCTGATGTCCTCGAATCCCTTGAAACGCACCTTTGGTAACGTACATCCCCCATCAGACATGAGACTTCTGACATCCGTCGCATTCCACAGGATGCCTGACTCCTGACTCTGTCGCAACACCTCGTTGAGCGTACACTGGTGGACGTGCAGTCCATAGCCGCGCAACACGTCAGCCTGTAAGGCTGGACTCTCCGTCTCACCCACGGGAGGCAACTGTGCCTGGTCGCCAATGAACATCATTCGGCAGTTACGTCCGTTGTACACAAAACGGATGAGGTCGTCCATCAGCTGACCGCCGGCAAAGATGGTGTCGCTGAAGGTCGATGCGTTGGCCACCATTGAGGCTTCGTCGACGATGAACAACGTGTCCTGTGCGGCATTGAAGTTCAGGTCGAAACGCTCTTCCAGCGATTTCTGACGGTAGATGCGACGATGGATGGTGTATGCCGGATGATTGGCATACAGCGAGAATACTTTTGCGGCTCGTCCCGTAGGTGCTAGCAATATCATTTTTTGTTCCAGCGACGTCATTGCCTTGACGATGGCTGCGGCCAGTGTGGTCTTACCTGTTCCTGCCGATCCTCGCATCACCATCACCGCCTCTTCTCTGCGGTCGGACATGAAGCGTGCAAAGGTCTCGATGGCCACCTCCTGCTCTGCCGTAGGAACGTGCCCAAATGCCTCTTTGATGCGATATGTCAGTTCATCGGTAATCATAACTGCCTGCGAAATTACAAAAAAACAAGTGAAATACAAAGAAATCGGGTAAATTTTTAGCGTTTCTTTTGTCATTTGAAAAATATTTCGTACCTTCGCAGCCATATAATACATTATATGAAGGAATTTGTCATTTCGGAAGCGAAGGCCGAAACTGCTGTGTTGGTAGGTCTGATTACCCAGCAGCAGGACGAGGCGAAGACGAAAGAATATCTCGACGAGCTGGAATTTTTGGCCGATACCGCTGGAGCCGTCACCGTGAAGCGCTTTACGCAGAAGGTGCAGGGTCCCAGTCAGGTGACCTATGTCGGCAAGGGTAAGCTCGAAGAAATCAAGCAATATATCAAACAGCAGGAAGATGCTTACGATGAGTGGATGGACGCTCATCGGGGATTCGATGGTTCAGTGGTGATGACGGGAAACGAGGATTGTCCGCAGCCCGTGGGTATGGTGATTTTCGATGATGAGCTCAGTGCCAAGCAGATTCGTAATATTGAGAATGAACTGAAGGTGAAGATATTGGACCGTACGTCGCTGATTCTCGACATCTTTGCCATGCGTGCTCAGACCGCTGAGGCGAAGACGCAGGTGGAATTGGCACAGTACCGCTATATGCTGCCCCGTCTGCAACGCCTGTGGACCCACCTTGAACGTCAGGGCGGCGGTTCCGGAAGCGGTGGCGGTAAAGGTTCCGTGGGACTTCGTGGTCCTGGTGAGACGCAGTTGGAGATGGACCAGCGTATCATCCGCCAGCGTATCTCGCTGTTGAAGGAACGTCTGGTGGAGATCGACAAGCAGAAGACCACCCAGCGCAAGAACCGTGGCCGCTTGATTCGTGTGGCATTGGTGGGTTATACCAATGTGGGTAAGAGTACGATGATGAACCTGTTGGCGAAGAGTGATGTCTTTGCCGAGAACAAGCTCTTTGCCACCCTCGATACCACTGTACGTAAGATGACTATCGACAATCTGCCCTTCCTCTTGGCGGATACCGTAGGTTTTATCCGTAAGCTGCCCTCCGATCTGGTGGAGAGTTTTAAGAGTACGCTCGACGAGGTACGCGAGGCAGACATGCTGGTACACGTGGTGGATATCTCGCATCCCGACTTTGAAGAGCAAATCACGGTGGTGGAGAAGACACTGGCCGATTTGGGTTGTGCCGACAAGCCGTCGATGCTGGTATTCAACAAGATAGACGCCTACACGTGGACACCGCAGGACGAAGACGACCTGACAGAACCCACGCGTGAAAACATCTCGCTCGACGAGTTGAAGAAGACTTGGATGGCGAAATTGGTGAGACAGGGAGACAAGGAGACAGGGAGTTCAGGACATTACCTGGAGTGCCTGTTTATAAGTGCGAAGAAGAAAGAGAATATCGATGAGCTGCGCGAGGTGCTCTATAAGAGGGTGCGCGAGTTGCACGTGCAAAAGTATCCTTATAACGACTTTTTGTACACTATAGAAGATAATTGAACCAATACAATAATGATTATGAGAGATTACAGATTTTTGACAGAAGACGAGATTCGTGTACTGGAAAACAATAGCTGTTGGGCTGAAGATTGGAACAAGGTTAAGGTAGACGAGGACTTTCGTCCGTATAACTTCCATCGCGTGGTATTTTATGGCGATATCCGCCTGGGTAAGTTTGAAAAGATGGTCGAAGTGGCCAAAGGCTTTACGAAGCACTCTGGCATCAACGACGCCACCCTACGTAATGTCACCGTGGGCGATGACTGCTTGATAGAGAAGATTGGCAATTTCATCAACAACTATACCATTGGCAGCGACTGTTACATCTCGAATGTCTCGACGATGGAGACCACCGAGGGTGCTACCTTTGGTGAGGGTCACATGGTCAGTGTGCTGAACGAGATGGGTGACGGCAATGTGATGCTGTTCCACGACCTGAACTCGCAGTTGGCAGCTTTCATGGTGAAGCACTTCAGCGACAAACAGCTGAAGGACAGCATCATTCGACTCATCAACGAGGAGATTCGCTTCTCGCAGCCTGAGCGCGGTACGCTGGGTAATGGTGTGAAAATCATCAATTCGAAGGAGATCACGAATACGGTGGTGAAGGACGATTGCGAAATCAATGGTGCCGCACGTCTCTCCGACTGTACCATCCTCTCTCAGAAAGATGCCTCTGTATATATCGGCACGGGTGTCATCTGTGAGAACTCCATCATCTCAAACGGCTGTTCGATTACGAACTCCGTGAAGATGCAGGACTGTTATGTGGGTGAGGCCTGCCAGATTACCAACGGTTTCACTGCTGAGGCCAGCGTGTTCTTTGCCAACAGTTACATGGCTAATGGCGAGGCGTGTGCTGCTTTCTGCGGACCGTTCTCAGCCTCTCACCATAAGAGTTCACTGCTCATCGGCGGTGAGTTCTCGTTTTACAATGCCGGTTCGAACACCAATTTCTCGAACCATGCCTACAAGATGGGCCCATTGCATTACGGAACGCTGGAGCGCGGTACGAAGACAGCCTCGGGTGCCTATGTGCTGATGCCTGCCAAGATTGGTGCCTTCAGCGTCTGTTTCGGTAAGCTGATGAACCATCCCGACATGCGCTGTCTGCCGTTTGCCTACCTGTTGGCATACGGCGAGACGATGTATATCGTGCCAGGACGTAACATCACCACCGTGGGTCTCTATCGTGACATCAAGAAGTGGCCGAAGCGTGACAAGCGTGCTGCCTCGTGCCGCAAGAGTGTCATCAACTTCGATTGGCTCTCACCGTTTACCGTTGGTGAAATCGTGCAGGGTAAGAAGATCCTGGAGAACTTGCGTCAGGCCGGTGGCAAAAACGTGTCGAGCTATAACTTCCAGGAGTATATCATCAATGCCTCGTCACTGAAGAAAGGTATTAAGTATTACGATATTGCCCTGCGCATCTATATGGGTGCTGTGCTGAAACGTGCTGTCAAGGGCGGTTTCTTGGGTAAACCCGACAGTACCGTGGGCGAGGGTGACTGGATTGACCTCAGTGGTCTGTTGTTGCCTGCCAGTGAGGAACAGCGACTCATTGACGACATCAAGAGCGGTTCGGTGGAGAGCATCCATGATGTCCTGCAACGCTTCTACGATATCGATGCGAACTATCGTAATTATCAGTGGGTATGGACCTACAAACTCATTCTCGACTACTATGGCGTCGACGAACTGACGGAGCCGACGATGCAGCGTATCCGTGAAGACTACGTGAAGGCTCGTCGTGCGTGGATTGCCGAAATCCGCAAAGACGCCCAGAAGGAGTTCGACATGGGCGATGTCGAGCAGGAGGTATATGACGACTTCATCTCTAAACTCGACCACGAAATTGACTACGAAGACTAATTTTTTAACAACGAATTATACGAATCTATGAAACTCAAACTCATTCTAACAGGATGCCTCATTGCGCTCGGGGTGAACGCACAGGCGAAGGACTACAAGTATGAAAACGTAGATGGGGATTTGATGAAGACCCGCATCTACACGTTAGATAACGGACTGAAGGTGTATCTCTCCGTGAATCCGGAGAAGCCTCGTATCCAGACGTATATCGCCGTGCGGACGGGAAGTAAGAATGACCCTGCCGAGACGACAGGTCTGGCGCACTATCTGGAGCACCTGATGTTCAAGGGCACCAAGCAGTTTGGCACCAGCAATCCTACTGCTGAGGCTCCGTTGCTCGACGATATCGAGCAGCGCTACGAGGCCTACCGCAAACTGACGGACCCCGAAGCCCGCAAGCAGGCCTACCACGAGATTGACTCCGTGTCGCAGCTGGCAGCACAGTATTTCATTCCCAACGAGTACGACAAGCTGATGGCAGCCATCGGTGCCGAGGGTACCAACGCCTTCACGTCGAACGATGTGACGTGTTATACGGAGGATATCCCGTCGAACGAGATTGAGAACTGGGCGAAGATTCAGAGCGACCGTTTCCAGCACATGGTGATTCGCGGTTTCCACACCGAGTTGGAGGCCGTCTATGAGGAGTATAATCTCTACCTGACCGACGACGGCGACAAGGTGTGGAGTGCGATGGGTAAATTGCTGACGCCCACTCACCCCTACGGTACCCAGACCACCATCGGTACGCAGGAGCACCTGAAGAATCCCTCGATTACCAATATCAAGAATTACTTCAAGAAATGGTATGTACCCAACAATGTCGCCATCTGTATGGCTGGCGATTTCGACCCTGACAAGACCATTGCCATCATCGACCGCTACTTCGGACTGTGGAAACCCGGCGACGATGTGCGTCAGCCCGTATTCCCCGTGCAGAAGCCGTTGACCGCACCGAAGGATACCGCCGTGATAGGTCAGCAGGCCGAGGAAGTCATCGTCGGATGGCTTGCCAAGAAGGCTTCCGATGCACAGTGCGACACGTTGGAGGTGATCAGTTCGATGCTCACGAACGGCAAGGCCGGACTCATCGATATCAACCTCAACCAGCAGATGAAGATCCAGGGTGCTCAGGCCTATCTGCAGGACCTGCAGGACTATTCCTCGTTCCTACTCATCGGCATGCCGAAACCCGAGCAGTCGTTGGAAGAAGTTCGTGCCTTGATGTTAGGCGAGGTGGAGAACCTGAAGAAGGGTAAATTCTCTGACGACCTCCTGCCGAGCATCGTGAATAACATGGAACTCCAGCGTCAGCGTGCCCTCGACAACAATATGTGGCGCGTACGTCAGATGATGGGTTCTTTCATCGATGGTACCACATGGGAGCAGCAGACACATCGCATGGACCGTATTGCGAAGATGACCAAGGCACAGATTGTGGCCTTTGCCAACCGTTTCTTCACCGACGGCTATGCCACTGTCTTCAAGAAACAGGGCACTGACACCCTGCAGAAGAAGATTGACAAGCCTGCCATCACGCCCATCCCCGCCAATCGCGACATGATGAGTCAGTTTGTGAAGGACATCCAGGATTCGAAGGTCGAGCCCATCCAGCCGAAATTCGTCGACTATCAAAAGGACCTCACCCTCGGTTCAGTCAACAAGAATCTGCCCCTGGTGTACAAGCAGAACACCGACAACGACCTCTTCAACCTCGTGTTCCGCTATGACTTCGGTAAGCAGGACGACAACCGTTACGATGTTGCTGCCGGCTATCTCGACTATGTCGGCACCGACAAATACACTGCAGCGCAGGTGAAGCAGGAGTTCTACAAGATGGCCTGCAATTATTCGGTCAATGTCAATACCGATAACCTCACCGTCTCACTGTCCGGTCTGCAGTCGCAGATGCCTAAGGCACTGAAACTATTGGAGGAACTGTTGCACCATGCCAAGGCCGACAAGACGTCGTACGACCAGTTTGTCGGACTGGTTCTCAAGAACCGTGATGATGGCAAAAAGGACCAGCGCACCAATTTCAGCTATCTGCTGAACTATGCCACCTATGGCCCTCATAACACTAATCGCGACGTGATGACTGCCGACGAGCTCCGTCAGGCCGATCCACAGCAGCTGCTGGGCCTGTTGGCCAATCTCTCGAACCTCAAGCACACCGTGCTGTATTATGGCAAGCTGACGCCCGACGAGCTTTCGAAGGTGCTGACAGCTACCCATAAGACTGCCAAGACTTTGGCCGACGTGCCTAAGGGTAAGCCTTACGAGCGTCAGCAGGCTGCTACGAACGAGGTGTTCATCGCACCTTACGATGCCAAGAACATCTATCTGGTGATGTACAACAACGAAGGCCGCGACTGGAATCCCGACAAGGAGGCTGTTGTCGACCTCTTCAACGAGTATTACGGTGGTGGCATGAACGGTATCGTCTTCCAGGAGATGCGTGAAGCCCGCGGTCTGGCCTACAGCGCTGCTGCTTATTATGTTACACCGTCCATCAAGGGCGAGAAAGAGTTCAGTCAGGCTTACATCATCACGCAGAACGACAAGATGATGGATGCCGTCAACCAGTTCCATGTCATCCTCAACGAGATGCCTGCCAGCGAGAATGCCTTCCGTATTGCGAAGGATGCCGTCACCAAGCAGCTCGCCAGTCAGCGTGTCACGAAGTTCAGTGTCATCAGCGACTACCTCATGGCCAAGCGCCGTGGCATCGACTACGACATCAACGAGAAGGTCTACAATGCGCTGCCCGCTCTGACGTTGCAGGATATCGTCGACTTCGAGAAACAGGTGATGGCTAACAAGCAGTACCGTTACATCATCCTCGGCGACGAGAAGGAACTCGACATGAAGGCCTTGGAACAGCTCGGCCCCATCCGTCGCCTGACGACAGAAGAAATTTTCGGTTATTAAACAAATACAATTATGGCAAAGACAGTAGAATTCAAGTACGCCCCGATGTTCCAGGTGGGCGAGGACAAGACGGAGTATCGTCTGTTGTCGAAAGAAGGCGTGACCACCGCCGAGTTTGAAGGAAAGCAAATCGTGAAGGTTTCTAAAGAAGCCTTAACGCTCTTGGCACAGCAGGCCTTCCACGATGTGGAGTTCATGCTGCGTCGCGAGCATAATCTCCAGGTGGCAAAGATTCTCAACGACCCTGAGGCCTCAGAGAATGATAAGTATGTCGCCCTGCAGTTCCTGCGCAATGCCGAGGTCGCTGCACGTGGCATCCTGCCTTTCTGTCAAGACACGGGTACGGCTATCATCCACGGTGAGAAGGGTCAGCAGATCTGGACCGGTTTCGAGGACGAGGAAGCCCTGTCGCTGGGCGTGTTCAACACCTTCACACAGGACAACCTGCGCTACTCGCAGAACGCGCCGCTGAACATGTACGATGAAGTAAATACCCGTTGCAACCTCCCCGCTCAGATCGACATCGAAGCCACTGAGGGTGCCGAGTATAAGTTCGTGATGGTTGCCAAGGGTGGTGGCTCTGCCAACAAGACCTACTTCTACCCCATGACCAAAGCTACCATTCAGAACGAGGGTACGTTGATTCCTTTCCTCGTAGAGAAGATGAAGTCGTTGGGTACCGCTGCTTGTCCGCCGTATCACATCGCCTTCGTCATTGGTGGTACGTCTGCTGAGAAGAACCTCCTCACCGTGAAGCTCGCTTCCATCAAGTTCTACGACGGTCTGCCCACCACGGGCGACGAGACCGGTCGTGCCTTCCGCGATATCGACCTCGAGGAGAAGCTCCTCAAGGAGGCTCACAAGATTGGTCTGGGTGCCCAGTTCGGTGGTAAGTATCTGGCTCACGACATCCGCGTCATCCGTCTGCCGCGTCATGGTGCCAGCTGTCCTATCGGTATGGGTGTCTCTTGCTCGGCTGACCGTAACATCAAGGCAAAGATCAATGCCGACGGTATCTGGTTGGAGAAGATGGATTCGAACCCCTCAGAGCTCATTCCTGCTGAATATGCGAAGGCCGGCGAGGGTGCCAACACCATCACCATCGACCTCAGCGAGGGTATCGATGCCGTCCGCAAGGAACTGTCGAAGTATCCCGTCTCTACCCGTGTCAACCTGAAGGGTACCATCATCGTGGCTCGCGACATCGCTCATGCCAAGCTGAAGGCCCGTCTCGACGCCGGCGAGGGACTGCCCGATTACTTCAAGAAGTATCCCGTGCTCTATGCCGGACCTGCCAAGACACCAGAGGGTTATCCTTGCGGTTCGATGGGTCCCACCACCGCTAACCGTATGGATCCCTACGTGGATGAGTTCCAGGCTAATGGCGCTTCGCTCGTGATGATTGCCAAGGGTAACCGTAGCGACGTCGTCACCGAGGCTTGTAAGAAGTATGGTGGTTTCTATCTGGGCTCTATCGGTGGTGTTGCTGCCGTACTCTCTCAGAGCAGCATCAAGAGCATCGAGTGCGTCGAATATCCCGAACTCGGCATGGAAGCTGTCTGGAAGATTGACGTTGAGGACTTCCCTGCCTTCATCCTCGTCGATGACAAGGGTAACGACTTCTTCAAGACGCTCAAGCCCTGGACACCTTGTAAAAGGTAAAAAGGTAAAAAGGTAAAAAAGTAAAAAGGTAAAAAAGAGGTAAAGAGGTAAAAAGGTATGGAGAGTAGAAGATATATGCATACAATAGGTGTGGTAAGATGTTTTTTATTTTTTTACTTTTTTACCTTTTTACCTTTCTCTGTTGTCGCACAACAGCAGGGTTGTCGCCGCGGCACGCCGAGGCCGTTCACCCGCAGTGCCGCAGCATCACGCCAACCTGGGGGCGACTTCTACAAGGGTGACCTCCACCAATTGGTGGTGCTGGCCGCCTTTGCCGACCGTCCCTTCAAGGGCGACGAGGCGCAGACGCTCGAGCAGTGGGACAAGATCTTCAATACTGAGAATTTCTCCGAGGAACCCTTCGTCGGCTCCGTCCGCGACTATTTCGTTGCCCAGAGCTACGACCAATTCCGACCGATCTTCGACCTCGAATACGTCGTCGTCGATAGTCTCAAGAAGTATAGCAGCACGATAAGGGACGACGAGTACTCCCAGTTCCTCGTCATCGATGTTGTTGACTCCCTCCTCAAACGTGACATCGACTGGAGCCTCTACGACTGGAATGGCGACGGATACATCAACCAACTGCTCATCATCTATGCCGGCAAAGGCAGCAGCTATGGCGGCTTCGGTGGAGGCTACGATGCTATCTGGCCCCACCAGTGGTGGATGAGCAACCATTTGGATCCCGTGACACAAACCTACCGCAATCCGCTCGATGTCACTGATGGCTATCGCACTTGGTTCGTCGACAGCTACTGTGCCGTACAGGAACTGGCCTCCAACAACAGCTATGGCGCCTTCGGCACCCTCTGCCATGAATACAGCCACTGCTTCGGATTCCCCGACTTTTACTATGGTAGTAAAAAGTATGTCGGCAACTGGGACCTCATGGACTATGGCAACTACAACGGCGGCGGTTTCCACCCCTGTGGCTATTCCGCACACGAGCGCTGGCTCATGGATTGGCTCACACCCGAGGAAATCACCACTACTGCCACCATTACCGATTTGCCGCCACTCGCCGACGAAGGCCGTGCCTACCTCCTACGTAACGACGGCTACGACCAGGAATATTATATCGTCGAACACCGTCAGCAGAGCGGCTGGGACCAGTCGCTGCCAGGTTACGGCATCGTCATTTTCCATATCGACTACGACCCCGAGCTCTGGACCAGTCTCGACGAGCCCGCCAATGGCGGCAGCGTCAACCATTACGTCCTCTTCCATGCCGGCAATACGTCGCGCGAATCCGACTGGGCCTATCCCTACGAGGCCAACGATTCCCTCACCAACACATCAAAACCCGCCGCCACGTTGAACCACGCAAACATTGACGGTTCGATGTTCATGTCGAAACCCATCACCCGCATGGCCCTCACCGACGGCCTCGCCTCCTTCGACGTCTTCATCGACACCCCCTCATCCATCGACGGTCAATTGTCAATTGTCAATTATCAATTATCAATTGCCAACGTCCTCTACCGCCTCGGTCCCGTCACCATCGTCAGGGACGAAAAGGGCCGCGTCCACAAGGTCATCACCCCCTAAACGCCTAGAAAAAGGAACTTATTCTGATACGGTGGTTTCGCCCGTCACCTCGCAGCCCCAGGCCGCTGAAATCGTACCAGACACCTCGGAGCCATCAGCCTTCTTCAGCTTGACGCTCCTCACTCTGGCGGTCTGTGGACCGGCATTCGTCTGGAGGGTGATACGCTGGAACGTTGAGCCCAGTAGCGCACCGTCGGAGAGTCCCACCAGAAACACTTATCTGCTTACTATTGTCGATAGTCACCTCCTGATCGTAGGTAATCTGGACGTTTATTTCTCGATGAGGATGCGGGCATCGACGGCGACGACATCGTCACCATCGGCCAGGAGGGGATTGATGTCGATCTCCTTGATCTCGGTGGCGAAGCGGAGTAGGGTAGAGAGACGGACGATGATGTCGGCATATTTCTGTTCGTTGATGCCCTGTTGTCCGCGCGTACCTTGTAATATCTTATAGCCCCGCAGACCGTGGATCATGGAGAAGGCCTCGCCATAGGTGAGCGGTGCGAGACCGGAGCGGACGTCCTTGAGGACCTCGACGAAGATGCCGCCGAGTCCGCAGAGTACGACATGTCCGAAGCGTTCCTCGTATTTGGCGCCGATGAAGAGTTCGGTGCCACGGAGCATTTTTTGTACCATGACACCCGTAGCGCCTGGAATCTGCATCATGCGGTCGAACTCGAGTGCGAGGTGTTCGGGGGTGCGGATATTCAGCGTGACACCGCCGACGTCGCTCTTGTGGACGGGCCCGACGACCTTGGCGACGACGGGAAAAGTGAGAGGTGAGAGGTTAGAGGTGAGAGGTGAGAGGTCTTCTTTTGAGGTGGCGACGAGTTCGGGAACGAGGGGTATGCCGGCACAGGAAAGGATGTCGCGAACGGTCTGTGGCGGTACGTAGCCATTCTCCTCGATGCCGAAGATGATTTTGTTGAGTCGCGAGATGTTAATGCCGTAGAGCTGTACCTCGGGGGGTGCCGGTGCGGGGGTGTTCATGACCTGCGACAGGGCGGTGGCCAGCGTCACCTCGTCGGAGAAATTGACGTGGCCCTTCTGCAGGAATTCCGCCACCTCAGGGCCTGCGGTATGGAGGCTGGGGAGGATGGGGAAAATCGGTTTCTTGCATTCGAGAATCTTCTGGTGCAGCGTCTCGTAGGCCTCATAGAGCGTGGAGAGTCCCGGTGTGCCATAGATGACGGCAATGGCATCGATGTTGTCGAACTTGTGTTCGCAGTAGTCGATGGCCAGTCCGAGTTGTGCGGCGGTACCCGTGGCGAGGATGTCGATGGGGTTTGCAACGGCAGAGCCGGGGAAGAGCTGTTCCTTCAGTTCGTCGGCATATTTAGAGGTGAGAGGTGAGAGGTCAGAGGTGAGACTCGGGACGTTGAGACCACCCTTCGAGAGGGCGTCGGTGAGCATGACGCCAGGACCGCCGGCATGGGTGACAATGGCGAAGTTACGCCCTTTGAGTGGCGGCAGGGTAAAGATACAGCCCACGGTGGTGAGTTCCTCACGGCTGAAGCAGCGTACGATGCCCGCCTTGCGGAATAGTGCCTCGACGGCGGAGTCGCTGGAGGCGATGGCCCCCGTATGGCTGGACGCCGCACGGCTGCCACTCTCCGACGAACCGGCTTTGATGGCTGCTATGCGACAGCCCTTGCGGATGAGTGAGCTGGCATGGAACAGCAGTTTGTCGGGGTTGGAGATGTTTTCGATATAGAGCAGCTTGACCAGTGAGTCCGTTTCGGCATTGAAGTGTTCGTCCATGTATTGCAACACGTCCTCGATGCCAATCTGCTTGCCGTTGCCGATGGACCAGACGCTGTTGAACTGCAGTCCCTTGATGACGGCACTCTCGAGGATGAATACCGCCGTGGCACCGGAACCCGAGACGAAATCGACACCCTTGGGATTAAGTGCAGGAATGGGTTTGGTGAATACCGAATGGTGGTCGCGGGTGAGCAGTCCGATGCAGTTAGGGCCGATGAGTGCGGCACCATATTGTTCGCAGGTGTCGAGGATGCGCTGTTCCATGACGGCACCGGCCTTGGTCTCCTCGCCGAAGCCCGCAGAGATGATGATGAAGGCGCGGGTGCCCTTGTCGCGTGCCAGCAGTTCGACAGTATCTGGACATAATTTGGCGGGAACGACGAGGATGGCCAGTTCGGTGGGTGGCAGTTCGTTGGCATTGTGGAACACCTTGATGCCCTGTACTTCGTCCTCTTTGGGGTTCACTACGCGCAGGGTTCCTTTGAATCCTCCCTGCAGGATATTACGTACGACGGCGCCACCGGGTTTGTGGACGTTGTTGGACCCTCCGATGACGACGATGCTCTGGGGTTGTAGCAGCTCGCGATTGATCATATTGCTTGTTGTATAGTTTTAAAGATTTGTGCAAAGATAGTAATTATTTTTAATAATTGATAATTAATCATTGAAAATTGATAGATTTTTCGTACTTTTGTCCCTTAGTATTAAACATACGTGTTATGAAACGGAATTTTTTGATGTTATTTGCAGTCATGCTGCTGGTACCTATGGGAATATTTAGTCAGACATATCAGGAGATGTGGAAGCAGGTGGAAAAGGCTTTGGACAAGGACCTGCCCAAGACCGCAATGGAGCACCTGCAGAAGATTGAGGCGAAGGCGCAGAAAGAGCGTGCCTACGGACAATTGTTGCGGGCTACGCTGTCGTATGCCCGTCAGCAGTCGCGGATAGCCCCCGACTCGCTGCCACCAGCCGTCGTGCGACTGGAAAAGGAAGCCGAGGCGACGCAGGACGTGGCGCTGAAGGCCGTGTATCATACCGTGTTGTCGAAGATTTACGAGGACAACGGTCGCACGCTGGGCGAGGAGTCGGTCGACAAGGCAGCGAAATACCGTCAGCAGGCCATGTTGCATCCCGAGGCGTTGGCGAAGGTGAAGGCCGAGCCGTATGAACCCTTCGTCATCAAGGGCAAGGACAGCAAGACGTATTATGGCGATGACCTGCTGAACGTGGTAGGACGGTCGTTGGAGGCGTGGCAGTGGTTGCACGAATACTATTCGAAGACGGGCAATCGCCGGGCAGCATGTCTGACGGGTGTCGAAGCCTTCGACGACAAGGCGTCGCTGGACTCGCTGGCGGCAGTGTATGGTGACCTGCCCGAGGCCTGCGAGATAGCCATCAAGCGGCTGGGCATGATGGACGAAAGTGACGCTGCTGCCGTCAAAGAGCGCATCACTTATTTGCGCGAGTCGTTGAAGAAGTGGGGTTCGTGGCAGCGTGCCAACAGGTTGCGTAACGAAGAAACGGACATGACACGTCCGAGGTTTACGGCCGCCATGCCTCATCGGGTGGCGATGCCCCAGGAGCGTCAGACCGTGAAGTTGACATCGTTGCGGAACATCGAGACGCTGACCATGCAGGTGTATGGCACGAATCTGAAGGGTGATACAGAGCTGAATCCCGACATCGAGAAAGACTATAAGAAAATGAAGTCGCACCTGACGCTGCGGGCAGACCTGACGCGGACGCTGCATTTCAGCGGTCATCAGGACTACGAGAGTTTTGAAGACTCCGTAGAACTGCCCGGACTGGAGCCCGGTGTGTATATGATAGAATGGTCGTCGCCCCAGACGGAGACATCGCGGAAACTGTATTTCGTGTCGGGCGTGAGACTGATGGCGCAGGCCATGCCGGAACAGCAAATGCGCTATGTCGTCGTCGATGCACGCACGGGACAACCCATTCCGAAGGCTACGGTGCGACTGAAGTACCGCGGAGGGTGGAAACAGGAGGCGAAGACCGATGCGCTGACATGTAACGACGAGGGCGAGCTGATGTGTGACTTCAGCGAGCGTACACCGTCGGAGGTGATGGTATATACGAAGAGCGACGAGTATAACCCGCCGACGAGTGCCGGCGGTCGTTATACCTATTATTCGCGGGAATATACGTCGGAACATACCAACGTGTTTACGGACCGTTCGATATACCGTCCGGGCCAGACGGTGCACGTGGCCGCTATCGTTTGGAAAGAACAGTCGGCACTGGACAATGTCGCCGTGGAGAACAAGCGCGTACATGTGGAACTGCGTGACGCCAACTACAAAATGGTGGCAGAGCAGTGGGTGACCACCGATCGCTATGGTAAGTGTGCCACGGAACTGACATTGCCGAAGGGTTTGTTGAACGGACGCTTTACGGTGAGAGCCAACAACACGTCGACGACCATCAGCGTAGAGGAATACAAGCGTCCGACGTTCCAGGTGGAGTTTGACGAATATAAGGCGTCGTACCAGCAAGGCGATACCGTGCGTGCCAAGGGTAAGGCCATGAGCTATGCCGGTGTGCCCGTGCAGGGTGCAAAAGTGAAATATACCGTCAGTCGTCAGGTGGCATTCTGGTGGCTGACGTACTCGTGGTACTGGGAAGGCGGCTATTTCGGCAACGGCCGGACGAAGGAAGTGGTGAAGGAAGGCGAGGCCGTGACCGGTGACGACGGCACGTTCGAGGTGGAGATGCCCATGACGCTGCCTCAGGATGACGGCAAGTATCCGATGTACTATAGCTTTGTGGCCGAGACGGAGGTGACGGATGTGGCTGGTGAGACGCATCATGGTTCGATGAGTCTGCCCCTTGGCACGAAGGCTACTGCCCTGACATGCAGCATGCCGCAGAAGGTGCGCAGCGACCAGATGCCGCAGGTGACTTTTTCACGGAGGAATGCTGCCGGAAAGGAGATAGAAGGCGTGGTGAAATACCGTGTTGACGGTGGTAAGTGGCAGGAGTGCCCCGCTAATGAGGCTCAGCCGACGGCATCGTGGAAATTGAAGAGCGGCGAGCATCGCTTGGAAGCGACGTGTGGCGACGACAGTGTGGATATGACCTTTGTAGTTTTCGGACTCGACGACACCAAACCCGCCACGACGACGCACGACTGGTTCTATGTGTCGGAGAGTCAGTTCCCCAACGACGGCACACCCGTGACGTTGCAGGTTGGTGCCAGCGATCCCGACCTCCACATCGTCTATGCCATCTATGCCGGTGATAAGGTCATTGAGCGTGGGGTGGTAAAGAAGAGTGGTGAACTGTTGAACAGGAAACTGAAATATAAGGAGGAATACGGCAACGGTCTGTTGCTGAGCTATGCGTGGGTGAAGGATGGCGTGTGCTATAGTCACCAGCAAACCATCAAACGCCCGATGCCCGACAAGAAGCTGCGGCTGACGTGGGAAACGTTCCGCGACCGCCTGACCCCCGGACAGCAGGAGGAATGGCGCCTGAAGGTGGTGAATCCGGATGGCACACCTGCTGATGTGTCGCTGATGGCGGTGCTCTACGATAAGAGTCTTGACCAAATCAAGATGCACAATTGGTCGTTCGTGCCTACCAACTATCTGCCGCAACCCTCGACCATTTGGCAGTTCCGTACTACGGGCAAGCTGTCGTGGGGCGCATCGCAGGCCTACAAGACGCCGTTGGACTATAAGAACCTTGATTTCAGCCGGTTCGACGAGAGTATCCTGCCCAGCGCCTATATCGCCTACGGACGGGCTTATGGTTTCGGACGTCTGATGAGGGGGATGGCTGTAGAGGACACCGGTATGATGGTGATGGAAGAGGCTCCGGCGATGGCTATGGCCTCGAACGACGCCGTGGAACTGTCTGCTGTTGCCGAGAAGAAGGAAACGAAGGTTTTTGATGCTGTTGAGACTGGGAGTGAAACGACAGAAGAGCAGCATGAAGATAATGTACAGGTGCGTGAGAATCTGGACGAGACGGCCTTCTGCTATCCTACGCTGACGACCGACGAAAAGGGTCAGGTGGTGATGACGTTCACCTTGCCCGAGAGTCTGACGACATGGCGCTTTATGGGTATTGCCAATACGCAGCAGATGATGTATGGCCGTATCGAGGGTGAGGCTGTGGCCCAGAAGGACGTGATGGTGCAGCCCAATGTGCCTCGCTTCGTCCGTATGGGTGATGAGGCGCAGATTTCGACCCGTATCTTTAATACTGGCGAAAAGGCAGTTGCAGGCAATGCTAGGCTGCAATTGATTGACCCTGAGAGTAATGCTGTCATCTTTGAACAGCAGCAGCCGTTCAGTATTGAGGCCGGCAAGACGGGCTCTGCAACGTTCAACGTTCAATGTTCAACGTTCAACGTTTCTCTGTTGATCTGCAAGATCAGTGCGGTGGGTGACGGTTTCTCGGATGGTGAACAACACTATCTGCCCGTGTTGCCCGACAGGGAATATGTCACCAAGACCGTTCCCTATACCCAGCATGAGCCCGGTGTGAAGACCATTGACCTGACAAAGCTCTTCCCGCAGGGCACGACGCAGCAGAAACTGACGATAGAATATACGAACAATCCTGCGTGGCTGATGGTGCAGTCGCTGCCCACTTTGGGACAGCCGTGTGAACATAGTGCCATCGACCAGGCTGCGAGCTACTATAGCAATCTGTTGGCAAAGACGCTGCTGAACCAGAGTCCGCAAGTGAAGACGACCTTCAAACTGTGGCAGCAGGAAGAGGCGCAGGCGACACTGACCTCGCAACTGGAGAAGAACCAGGAACTGAAGGACCTCGTGTTGAGTGAAACACCGTGGGTGTGGGCTGCCGACCGTGAGAGTGAACAGAAGCAGCGACTCTCCGACTTCTTCGACGAGAACGGCATTTCTAACCGCCTGACGACGGCCCTCGAGAAGCTGCAGAAATTGCAGAATGGCGACGGTTCGTTCTCGTGGTATCCCGGCATGCAAGGCAGCACATATATTACGGTGGCTGTCGAAGAGATGCTGGTACGTCTGAACCGGATGACAGGAACGCAGAATGCCACAAAGCAGATGGAGGATAAGGCTTTCAAATTCATCGGCAATGAGATTGTCGATATGGTGAAGGAGATGAAGAAACAGGAGAAGAAAGGCCGCAAGCCGTCGTTCCCGTCGTTTACGGCCCTGCGCTGGCTCTACCTCTGTGCACTCGACGGACGGAAACTGCCGAGTGACGTACAGGCTGCCAATGATTATCTGTTGCCTTTGCTGAAGAAGGACATCCAGCGTCAGACGATTTATGAGAAGGCCCTCTCGGCTATCATCCTCTCTAAGAATGGTGAGACGCGCAAGGCTACCGAATACGTGCAGAGCCTGAAGGAATATACGGTATTCACCGAGGAGATGGGCCGCTACTATGACACCCCGCGTGCCGGATATTCGTGGTACGACTACAAGATTCCAACGGAGGTGGCAGCCATTGAAGCTATCCAGATGGTGACGCCAAACGATGTGCAGACCGTTGATGAGATGCGTCGCTGGCTGTTACAGGAAAAGCGTACACAGATGTGGGACACCCCCATCAATAGCGTCAACGCCATCTGGGCATTCCTTAATGGAAATGCTACCACGCTGACCACCACACAGCCCGCCACGGTGCTTGCGGTCGATGGTACACCCGTTGATGCCCCCAAGGCCACCGCAGGCATTGGTTATGTGAAGACCGCCATGACGGATCCTATCGGTAAGACCTTCACGGCCACGAAGACTTCTGAAGGTACATCGTGGGGTGCCGTCTATGCACAGTTCTTCCAGAAGACCAGCGAGGTGGAACAGAGCAATGGCGGCATTACGGTGAAGCGCGAGGTACTGGTTGCAGGGAAACCGCAAGCCGCCGCCGCGCTGAAGGTTGGCGATCGCATCAAAGTCCGCATCACCATCGAATGTTCGCGCGACCTTGACTTCGTACAAGTGTCCGACCGCCGCGCTGCTTGTATGGAACCCGTCAAGCAACTCTCGGGCTATCAGCAGGGTGCTTATGTGTCGCCGAAGGATTGTGCTACGAATTATTTCTATTATGGTCTGTCGAAGGGCAAGCACCAGATAGAGACCGAATATTATATCGACCGTGCTGGCAAGTATGAGAGCGGTACATGTACCGTGCAGTGTGCCTATGCTCCGGAATATCGTGCCACGGCACCGTCGATGACCTTTAACGTAAAAGAATGATGAAAAGAAAACTGATCATACCCTCGTTGCTCCTGTTGGCGGCGTTGCCGGTGGCTGCACAGAAACTGGTTGTTGAGCAGACCACCGTCGATGTCGGGCGAACAGGCTATGAGCATCCTATTACGGCAGTCTTCAAGTGTCGTAACAAAAGTAGCAAGAAACTGCGCATCAGTCAGGTGAAGCCCGACTGCTACTGTGTGGCTGTAGAATATCCGAAAGGTGATATTGCCGGTGGTGAACATTTCCAGATTCAACTGACATATAATGCCCGGCAATTGGGACATTTCACCCAGCAGGCCGCCATCGTCAGCAATGCGTCGTCGAAACCCGTGTATGTGACGATGAAAGGACATGTGCTGGAACATTATGTCGATCTCTCTGGCAATTATCCTGTGGCGATGGGTGAACTGCGCCTCGACAAGAACGACCTGGAGTTTGATGACGTGAATCGTGGCGACCAGCTGGTGCAGGAGTTGCACCTGTATAATCATGGCTCGCAGGTCATGCAACCCAACCTGCTCCATCTGCCTCCTTATCTGACGGCGGTGATGCAGCCCGAAAAGTTGGCTCCTGATGAAGAGGGCGTGATGACGGTGCGACTGAATTCTGCCAAGTTGCACGACTACGGACTGACGCAGACGGCTGTGTATATGGCAAGTAACATTGGTGACAAGGTCCGTGCCGACCACGAAATCGGTGTGTCGGCAGTATTGCTGCCGTCGTTCCCAAAACATGTGAGCAATCCTCCCCATATCCAGTTGTCGAAGGAAACCGTCGATATCCTGTTTGAGGACAAGTCAAAGAAGACGGAGGTCATCGATATCGTCAATACCGGACAGACGGAATTGCAGATTTCTTCGTTGCAGATGTTTACCAACGGACTGAAGATATCGTTGAACAAGAGTCGTCTGCAACCAGGCGAGAGTGCTAAACTGAAGATTACGGCGTTTCGTAGCGACCTGTTGAAGGTGCGCACGCGACCTCGAATCCTGATGATTACCAACGATCCCCAGAAGTCGAAGGTGACCATCACCATCAATGCGAAATAATCCCTTACATCATACATCTTACATCTCACATCAAATATGGATCATCCCGAGAATAGTTCAGAATATGCCGGCCTGCAGGTGAATAGCGGTGTCGAGCAACCGTCCATCATCAATCCCTATCTGAAGCATCGTCGCGTACAGCGTCGTGAACTCTCTGCTGCCGATATGGTAGAGGGTATCGTCAAAGGCGACGTCACGATCCTCTCGCAGGCTGTGACGCTGGTGGAGAGTGTCAATCCCGACCATCAGGCTAAGGCCCAGGAGGTCATCAACAAGTGCCTGCCCTATAGCGGCAACAGCATCCGTGTGGGCATCAGTGGTGTTCCTGGTGCAGGAAAATCGACGAGTATCGACGAGTTTGGCATCCATGTGTTGAAAGAGAAAGGCGGTAAGTTGGCGGTGTTGGCCATAGACCCCTCATCGGAACGCTCGAAGGGTAGTATCCTAGGTGATAAGACGCGTATGGAGAAACTCTCCACGCATCCGGACTCGTTCATCCGTCCTAGTCCGACGGCAGGTTCTCTGGGTGGTGTGGCCCGTAAGACGCGTGAGACCATTATTCTCTGCGAGGCTGCCGGCTTCGACAAGATTTTCGTTGAGACGGTGGGTGTGGGACAGAGCGAGACGGCCTGCCATTCGATGGTCGATTTCTTCCTGCTCATCCAGTTGGCAGGTACAGGCGATGACCTGCAAGGTATCAAACGTGGTATCATGGAGATTTGCGATGCCATCGTTATCAACAAGTGTGACGGCGATAACGTCGACAAATGCCACATGGCGGCGACGAATTTCCGTAATGCCCTCCATTTCTTCCCCATGCCCGAGAGCGGATGGTTGCCGAAGGTGCTGTGCTACAGCGGTTTCTACGGCTATGGCATCAAGGAGGTCTGGGACATGATTTACGAATATATGGATTTTGTCAAGGACAACGGCTATTTTGCCTATCGTCGTAACGAACAGTCGAAATACTGGATGTATGAAAGCATCAATGAACACCTGCGCCTGAACTTCTATAATAATGACGTCATCAAGCGCCAGTTACAGGCTGCAGAACGTTCCGTATTGGCTGGTGAACAGACGTCGTTTGCTGCCGCCCAGCAGTTGCTTGACAACTATTTTGAACAGATCAAACATGTTACAGATTGAGATTGATAACGGTAGCGGTTTCTGTTTCGGAGTGACCACCGCCATTCAGAAGGCCGAAGAAGAGCTGGAGAAGGGTACACAGCTCTATTGTCTGGGCGATATCGTTCACAACGGCATGGAGTGTGAACGCCTGCGTGCAATGGGACTGGTGACCATCGACCATGAGGAGATGGCTCGCTTGCACGACGTAACGGTGCTGTTGCGAGCTCATGGCGAACCCCCTGAGACCTACGAGATGGCTCGTCGTAACAATATCGAAATCATTGATGCTACCTGTCCTGTGGTGTTGCAGTTGCAGAAACGCATCAAGAAACAGTATGAGGCTGGGGCGGGGCAGATTGTCATCTTCGGCAAAAAAGGTCATGCTGAAGTGTTGGGACTGGTCGGACAGACCCATTCGGATGCCATTATCATCGAGAGTCTCGAGGAGGTGACGAAGCTCGATTTCTCACACGACATCTACCTCTATTCGCAGACCACGAAGTCGCTTGATGAGTTTCATCGCATCATTGAGTATATCCAGCAGCACATCTCACCGTCTGCCACGTTCCGGAGTTTCGATACCATCTGCCGTTCGGTAGCCAACCGGATGCCGAACATCTCGCAGTTTGCCACCAAGCACGACCTCATCCTTTTCGTCTGTGGAAGGAAGAGCTCGAATGGCAAGGTGCTCTATAACGAATGTCTGCGCGTCAATCCCAATACGCACCTCATCGAAGGACCTGAAGAAATAGACCCTTCGTGGTTGGCGGACGTCAGAACAGTAGGCATCTGCGGTGCCACCAGCACACCGAAGTGGCTGATGGAACAGTGTCGCGATGTGATTGTCGCAATGGAATAAATGTTATGCTTTGACGGCTTCGTTGAAGCGGTCCATGAGCCATTGTTTCTGTTCGGCAATGGTCATATTCGAGTTGTCCAGCTCTATGGCATCGTCGGCCTTGCGCAGGGGTGATACCTCGCGGTGGCTGTCGATGTAGTCACGCTCCTCGACATTCTTCAGGATTTCGTCGAAGTCGGCCTCCATGCCTTTTCCCTTCAACTCGTCATAGCGGCGCTGGGCACGGACCTTTGCTGAGGCTGTGACGAACACCTTCAGTTCGGCATCGGGGAATACGACGGTACCGATGTCGCGACCGTCCATCACCACCCCTTTGTCCTTGCCCATCTGTTGCTGCTGGGCAACCATGGCCTCGCGAACAAAGCCCAGTGTGGCAATGGGACTGACGTGGTTCGACACTTCCATCGTGCGGATGTCGTGCTCGACGAGTTCACCGTTCAGGTAAGTATCAGGGCGTCCCGTCTCGGCATTGAACTTAAACGAAATCTGGATGTTTGCCATCTGCTGGCGCAGGGCTTCTTCATTGATGCCGCCTTCGGTAAACAGTCCGTTACGCAGGGCATAGAGTGTCACACTGCGATACATGGCTCCTGTGTCAACATATACGTAACCCACTTCGCGGGCCAGATCCTTGGCCATCGTGCTTTTTCCGCATGAGCTGTGGCCGTCAATAGCTATAGTAATCTTCTTCATAGTGCATAACTTACATTGATTAATAATGACGAAGCCGATACGTGATATTTCGCATAGGCCACGTGTAGTTTGAAACGCTCCAGCTGGAGTCCGCCACCTAGTGACAGTCCTGCTCCGTGGTTGCTGTCTCCTTCGTCGTCGGTAATCTTCATCTCACTGGCACGTCGGAAATTATAGCCTGCCGCCACATAGATGTTCTCGCCTAACAGCAGGTCGGCACCCACGGCCACATGCTTGATGAATCCCTGATCCCAGTTGTTCAGTCGCGACAGGGTTGCTGACAGACGTAGCGGTGAGCCGATGAGGCGTTTCGTCACACCCAGCTGCAGGTCCAGCGGGATACGTTCGAAATCGTCCTCGTAAGCCTTGATTTGTCCGCCCAGATTCTTGGCAACAGCCGATAACGACCATCCACGGTCCTCGTCCCAATAGTTCAGTCCCAGGTCAATGCCTACGGCTGCCGAATTGTAACTGGCGATGTGTGAGGTAATGAAGCGGGCTGTGATACCACCGCTCAAATGGTTTGCCAAGAGATAAGCAAACGACCCTGCCAGCGTAATGTCACGGGCAGAGAAATCACCCATGTCTTCATTGTTCACGCTGGTCTGCTTCATCTTGCCGTAATCCATATATTGTGCTGCGACACCCCATGTGGCGCGCTCCTGATAGGCTTTGACGAACGACGCCGAAGCCGTCTTCGCCCCTTCCATATAGGTCATGAAGTTCAGGTTCAGCGTCTTGTCGCTCACACCGCTGATGAGTGCCGGATTATGGAAAATAATCGTTGCATCGTCGTCAGTCAGCGTGATGTTGTCACCACCCAATGCAGCAACATGGGCACTGACGGGAAGGCGCAGAAAACTGTACACTTCCTGGCTCTCCTGTGCTGCTGTCATAAGCACTGACAACACCATAATGACTATTAATAGACCTTTTTTCATCTAATAATCTCTAAAACCGATGCAAAGATAACAATTAATTCTTAATTTATTTGTACCTTTGCGGAAAATTTCAGCGATACCGCATAAATAATAACGTAGTAATTCGCATTTTATTGCCAGAAACATGGAACAAAAAAAGACTCCACAGGCTGATATCGACCAGCGTCGCACCACAGGATTCCTTCTGGGACTGACGTTTGTCTTGGCATTGTTCTATGTCACGCTGGAGTGGAATACCATTCCCGCCAACGATGATTTCGACCCCGTGGACCTCGGCGAAATGGTTCACGAGAGCGAACTCGTGCCGATGTCGAATCTGGAAACCATCACCCAATTGCAGGAGGAACACCAAGTGGAGAAGGCCGAACAGCTGCGTATCGTCGACGACAATGTGGAGATCAGCGAACCTGACGAGGAAATGGAGAATGATAGGGAGGGTGACGACGATACGCTGCTCAAGGAACTTGAAGAGTCGCTCGACGACGATAAGGCACTCGCCTCGATGGGCGTCGACCCTAATAACCCGCTCAATTTCCATATTGCCGAGGAACTGCCGCAGTTTCCCGGTGGTGCCGTAGAGTTCATGAAGTGGCTCACCAAACACCTGCGCTACCCTTACAAAGCCCGTCAGGACAAGACTGAAGGTAAGGTGGTGGCCGTATTTTATGTCGAAAAGGACGGTAATATCAGTGGCATCAGTGTCACCAAGAAACTCTCTCCGGAGTGTGACCGTGAAGTCCTTCGTGTACTGGGCATGATGCCTCAGTGGAAGCCCGGCATCCAAAACGATGAGCCCTGCCGCACTAAGGTCTGCATCCCGATTGTTTTTAAACTATAATGTCGCAACCCCGAAAATAACAAAAAAAGAAAAAATATGAAACAACTCTCATCCGACGAAATCCTGAAAAAGGTCAACGACTTTCTCGACCACCTGCCCTACGATCGCAAGCCAGCCTCGCTTTACGAGCCGGTACAATATGTGCTTGCCATTGGCGGCAAACGCATCCGTCCTGTTCTTGCCCTGTTGGGTTACAACCTCTGGCGCGAGCAGCCCGAGGATATCCTGATGCCGGCTGTTGGCTTGGAGACCTATCATAATTACACCCTGTTGCACGACGACCTCATGGATAAGGCCGATCTGCGTCGGGGACAGCAGACAGTACATAAGAAATGGAATGACAACAAGGCCATTCTCTCGGGCGACTCCATGCTCGTATTGGCCTATCAGCGTGTCGCCCAGGTTCCGGCCGATAAGTTGCAACCCGTTCTCGACCTCTTCACCACTACCGCTCTCGAAATCGGTGAAGGCCAGGAGTACGACATGTCGTTCGAGACGCGCAATGACGTCACCGAGGACGAGTATATCGAGATGATTCGCCTGAAGACCTCCGTCCTGCTGGCCTGTGCGCTGAAGATGGGAGCCATCCTTGCTGATGCTCCGCAGGAGGATGCCGAACTGCTCTATCGTCTGGGCGAACAGGTGGGCCTTGCTTTCCAGTTGCAGGACGACCTGCTCGACGTCTATGGCGACCCCAAGGTCTTTGGCAAAGCCGTTGGTGGTGACATCACGTGCAACAAGAAGACGTACATGCTCATCAATGCCTTCAACCGCGCCAACGGCAAGCAGCGTGCCGAACTGGAACGATGGATTAATGCCAAGACGTTCAATCGTGAGGTGAAGGTGGCCGAAGTCACGCGCCTCTACGACGAGATTGGCATCCGTCAGCTCTGCGAGGAGAAAATCAATTATTACTTCGACCTGGCGCGTCAGACCCTTCGCGAGGTCAACGTTCCCGACGAACGCAAGCAGGCCCTCAGCGCCTATATGGACGAACTCCTCCACCGCAACAAATAAATGTTCATCGACACCCACTGCCACCTCGACGGCGAAGAATTCGCAGCAGATCGCGACGCCGTCGTCCAGCGAGCCCGCGAGGCTGGCTGTACGGCCGTCTTCCTGCCTGCCATTGATGTTGCTTCGTGCCATACCGTTCTCGACGTCTGCCGTCAGTATCCTGGCTTTTGTCGTCCCATGCTCGGCCTCCATCCCGAGGAAGTCAAGGCAGATTGGAAAGAAGTCCTGGGTCACATAAAGTATTCTCTCACCTCTCACCTCTCACCACTTACCTCTCCTGTTATCGCCATCGGCGAAGTCGGTCTCGACTATTACTGGAGCCGTGAGTTCGAGCATGAACAGCTGGAAGCCTTCGAGGAGCAGGTTCGCTGGGCTGTCGAGTTGCAGCTGCCCTTGATGATTCACTGTCGCAAGGCACAAAACGAGATGGTTGCCATTATTAAGAGGTACGCGCACGACCTGCCTGGAGGCGTGTTCCATTGTTTTACGGGTAATGTCCAGGAGGCTCAGCAACTGCTGGAGTTCGACCGCTTTGTGTTAGGCATCGGTGGCGTACTGACATTTAAGAAAAGCCATCTGCCCGAAACGTTGGCTGAAGTTGTGCCCCTCAATCGTATCGTCCTCGAGACCGATGCCCCCTATATGGCTCCCGTTCCCCTTCGCGGACAGCGCAACGAACCCGCCTTCATTCGTCACGTCATCACGCGGCTGGCCGAGGCTTACGGTGTCGCCGAAGAGGAAATCTGCCGCCAAACCAATGCCAACGTCGCCCGCGTCTTTAACGTTAATGGTTAAAATTCCCTAAACTATCAACTTTCAACTCTCAACTTTCAACTTTATTGACTATCTTTGCACCCGCAAATCGCAGGGAGAGGTGCTCGAGTGGTTGAAGAGGCACGCCTGGAAAGCGTGTAACCGGCAAAACTGGTTCGCAGGTTCGAATCCTGTTCTCTCCGCAGGATAAACAGGTTCAAAGCTCCGAGGCAAAACCTCGGGGCTTTGCATCTCTTTTCAAACTTAGAGTTTCCGTTTTTATCAAGAGACATATTAATGAAGATGAGCAATCTATCAAAAGTGCATTGAATTCATAATGTTTTGATGCAAATAATGAGGCAAAATAGAATCTTATCATATTTTTATGTGGTTAGCGGACGGCGTTTATCGTTTTTTTTTGTATCTTTGCAGCGATTTAGGTGTTTTTCTAACAGATGTACGATATGCATAAATCCACATGCGATAAAATGTTATGGTATAAGAGAGCAATGATATTACTACTCTCTGTATATCTCTCATTGGTAGCAGCATTTGCCCAATCAGACACTACACGGGTTTTCTCTGTGAACAATCCGCTGATTTATGAAGACGTGTGGGACTTGTGGCCTTACTCGTTTCTGAACGACAACGGCGACCCAGACGGCTTCAACGTCGATCTGATTCGGCTCATCATGAAGGAACTGGACATTCCCTACGAAATTAGGTTGAAACCGTCGTCGGAGGCCTTTTGTGACCTGAAGGAAGGAAAGTCGGACCTGATGCTAGGACTAGCCGTAGGATTCCACGACGAGTTCGGCAAATACTCGAAGAATGCTGTCACGCTCTTCACCCAAAGCGTGGTGACGCCAAAGGACAAGGAGGTGGTCATCAAGCGCTTCCGCGACCTAAGCAACCACCAGGTGATAGTCTGCGACAGTTCGCTGGTCTATCACTTAATGCTGGAATACGGGTGGGGTGAGAATGCCACTCCCGTGGGGGACATGAGCGAAGCCATTCAGGAGGTCAGCGCCAAGGGCGAGGGTGGCTGATGAACCGCTACCATATCGACGATCTTGAACTGACGCCTGTCAACATGCCTCATGGTGAGTACAAGTTCATGTCGAACAACCAGCAGCTGCTCGACAAGCTCGACGAGGCCTATACCAGGCTCTATACCAACGAGAAGATTCAACCCTTGCAGGACAAGTGGTTCTATCCCGAGCGGCAGAATATGGAAGAGCCGAAGGGATTGTGGTATCTGCTGGGTGGCGGTTTGCTGCTATTGGTCTTCATGGCTGTCTATGGCATCAGCTACCGTATCCAAAACCGGAAGATAAGGCTCGAGAACGTCAAGCGCAACAATCGTCTGGCGCTGATTCTTCAGACTAGTCAAGTACACATCTGGACCTACGACATCAAGACGAAACAGTTCTCCTGGCATAACGACAACGGGCAAGTGGCCTACACTTACACAATGGAGGAATTTTCCCACCGATACAGTCGCGAGGATTTCGTCAGTCTGAAGTCGGCTCTGGACAAACTCGCTGAAACCAAGAAGACCGATGAGGAAGAGAAGGAGATAGAGTTGAACCTGCGCGCCAAGGATGTGGAAGACGGTGACACCAACGAGCGCGACTACCACATCGTGCTGTCCGTATTGAGCCGCGACAAGAAGGGCAACCCCGCCGTCATTATCGGCACCAAGAAGGACGTGACGGAGGAACAGCAGCAGAAGCGTCTCGATGAAGAACGCACGTTGCGCTACTGGTCCATCTTCTATACCCCGATTTTGGGCATCATCCTCTTCAACAAAGACGGCCGGCTCGTCAACATCAACCCCAAGGCTTGCGACATATTCGGATGCAATGCTGAGGAAATCATAGAAAAGGGTGTTGATATCCATTCAATGTTCAACATCGACATGCAGGATTTGGAAGACGTGAATGGATACCAGGGTACCCAGACCGTCGGCCACGACATGATAACCGAGTTCCGCCTGATGACCATCCACGACGATGCCGGTGAGATGCTGGGTGTCTTTGCCTTTTGCCGTGACATCACCATGTCGGTAAGCAGCAAAGACCAGGAGCAGGAAGGCAAAAATAAGATTGACGCGTTGCGCGAAGAGCAGCAACAATATACCGAGATGCTCAACGCCGCCATCGGCGATACCGACATCCGCCAAGTCACCTACTCGCCCGGCTCCCACACACTGACTATCTACCGGAGTACCGACATCATCCAGCATGCGTTGACGCAGACACGCTGATAGAGTATAACATCAGGACCACCCTCCGCTCAACGGACGGAAGGTCTCTGATTTTGTATTTCCGCTTAGAACCCTGCCATGACAACGATGGCAAGGTGAAGGAATACTGCGGCATGCTGCGTGACATTAGTGAGATGGACTGGATTGAGCGTCAGATGAATCTGCAGACGACGAAGGTACAGGAGGTAGAGAAGACAAAGAATAGTTTCGTGAAAAACATGGTGCAAGAAATTCGTAATCCGATGAATGCCGTGGTCAAACACGTGGCGCAGATCAGCGATGTAAGTTCTTCTACCAATGAGCCGGAGCTGTGTAAGGTCATCCAGCAGAATGCCGACTACCTATTGCATATCATCGACACCATTCTCTTCCTGTCACGTTTGGAGGCAAGGATGGTAGAAATCAACCGGCAGCCCCAGAATTTCGCCGAACTGTTTGAGTCGCAGTGCGATGCGGGATGGAGGAAGTTCACGAATGCCGACACCCACTACATCGTGGAGAATCCATACGAACAGCTAACTGTCGACATCGATGCCGAGAACCTTGGCCATGTCATCGAACAGGTGACGCGCAACGCCGCGCAGCATACGAAGCGGGGCACCGTCAGAGCTCGCTACGACTACATTGGCCGCCGACTGATTATTTCGGTCGACGATACAGGCGAGGGCATCCCCGAAGCCGAGCTTACCCGCATCCAGGAGGAAGAATTGGGCGGCGCCCACAACACTAAGGGCCTGGGGCTGGCCATCACCAAGGAGCTGGTCAGTCAGATGGGAGGCACCTTCGAGATTAGTTCGGAAGAAGGGTCGGGCACCACTATCTATATCATGATCCCGTGTCACGCCTCAGTCATTAAACGCAAGAAAAACGCTTAGCCCATGAAACGCCTATATACATATATTATTACGTTGTTGCTCAGTGCCACTGCCATCAAATCAATGGCACAGCAGCTCTCCGACACATACACCAGGCAGCGACCCGTCGTCATTGTCTGCGACTGGGACAAGGCGCCCTACGAATTCCTAAACAACAAGGGGCAGCCCTCTGGTAGCAATATCGATGTGATGCAGGCCGTGATGAACGAACTGAATCTGCCTTGCCGGTTTGTAATGAAAGACTGGAGTATCGCCCTGAAAACCTTCGAGCGTGGCGATGCCGACATCATTCTGGCCAATGCCCGTCGATACAGTCGCGAGCCCTACGTCCTCTCAAATAATATCGTCAACTACAATCGCATCCGCGTGGCCATGCACTCCGATTCCGTCGGCATGGTGTCGCTCAGTCAATTGGAGCAGGATGGTGCAGTCTTCAAGCCCGGCGACTATTCCGCCTTTTACTTCATGGACGGTGACACAATGCGCAATAGTCGCATGGAGTTCCAGACGCCAAAAGTGGCGCTGATGGGCGTGCTCAATGGTGACTACAAATACTATGTGTGGGGCGAGGAACCTCTGAAGTGGAAAATCAAGGAACTCAACCTCGAGGGCCTCGTGCTCAACGACGTGGGCATCCCCATCTCCGAAATCCATATCATCGGCCGTGACCGGCAATTGATAGAGCAGATAGATGACCAGTACTCGCGCCTGAAACAGAGCGGAGAGATTGCTGCCATTCAGGACCGATGGTTCCATCCCGAGCGCGTCCACGACCACTCGTCGCCGATAGTCTATTACATCATTGTCGCCGTGCTGCTGCTGACGGTTCTCTGCTATTTCCTCGCGCGGTTGGCAAAGGCACATGTGAGGAGCGCCGCCCGCAAATCGACGGAGTTGAACGGTATGATGATCAAGGCTCTGCACATGGGCAACTTCAGCATCATGGTCTATGACATCAAGAACGACCGGATGACCAACAAATACGGACAGATACTGCCCAAGGAAGGCCTGACATTAGAGGAATTCATAAATCACATCCACCCCAGCCAGCAGCAAGAGTTCACCCAGAAAATGAAGCTCTTGACTGATGGCCGTGAGCGCCAGTTCGTGCTGAACAAACTGTTCAACAGCGCCACCGACGACGCCCCTCACTGGCTCAGCTTCCACGGCCACGCCATCCTGGAACTCGACAACGAAGGGCATCCTGCCTACGTCGTCAACGCCGTCCACGACGTTACCCACGACCTGGAGGAGAACAAGGCCGAGCGCGAACTCGTCAAGAAGTACGAGCAACTGTCGAACATCCCGTTCATAGCCATGTCGTTCTACGACAAGGGCGGTTGGCTCATCGACCTCAACGACAACATGCGGCAGCTCTGCGGCATGACCGACGAACACCCCGAGAACAAGCGGTTTTGGGAAACCGTTTGCATGTTCGATGTCCCACTGTTCCGCAACATCTACTCGCCCGACAGCCGCAACGACCTGCTCGTCTGCCAGCACATGGAATACCCCGAAATGGGTATCGACCGCTACATCGAGTTCTTCATCCTGCCATTGTTCAACAGCGAGGGCGAGACTTGCAACTACTTCATCACTACGCTCGACATCACCGACGACCGCAACCGCGACCGCGACCGCCACCTGTACAACAAAGAAGTACAGACCATCAAAGCCGATATTGAGCGCAAGAAGCAGACCCTGGCCTTCCTCCTGGAACATAGCGACCGCCACTTAGAGCAGGACGATGATGGCAGGATGCGTATCGTCGTCGACAACACCAAACTCGAGGAGGCCCGCCGACAGTTGCAGGCCATTACCACACTGGCCGACGAGAGCGTCAGGATGAAGAGTGGCTTCATGGCATCAATGACCCACGAGTTGCGCACGCCTCTGAACGCTATCGTCGGATTCACCGGTGTCCTCGATACGCTGGGCGACAATCCTGAGCGCGGCGAATACGTCCGCATCATCCGCAACTCTAGCGACATGCTGCAGCGACTCATCAACGACATCATCGAGGCCTCGTCCATCAGCGGCGGGACGTTTACTGTCAAGCCCGAGACCATCGACTTCGCTACTGCCTTCGATGACATCTGCTTGACACTCCAGCAGCGCGTGCAGGGCAAGGATCTGAAGTTCATCAAGGAGAATCCCTACGACACCTTCGTTACCACACTTGACTTCGAGCGCATCCAGCAGGTGCTCACCAATTTCGTCACCAATGCCGTGAAGTTTACCGAACAGGGCCACGTCCGACTGGGCTACCGCTACGAGAAGCACGGCATGTACCTCTACTGCGAGGACACAGGCATCGGCATCCCTAAGGACAAACAAAAAGTGGTATTTGACCGTTTCGTCAAACTTAACGAATTCGTGCAAGGCACTGGGATGGGATTGGCCATTTGTAAGACGATTGCTGAAAGTTGTGGAGGCGACATCGGCGTCATCAGTGCAGGAGAAGACCGCGGCTCCACCTTCTGGCTATGGATCCCCTGCGAGAACCACATCTAATCCTTAGCTCTCACCACTATTTTATGCTGACGCAGAGCATGGTGAGGTCGTCACTTTGCTCGGGGCCGTCGGCGAAGGCGTCGAGCGCACATTTCATTTCGTCTATCAGGAAGCGGGAGCGGGTCTTGGGGGTTCGCTCGCCGAAGGGCTGTGTCGACTCGCGGAGTACGCGGAGCATGCGCTTCTCGCCGAACTGCTCCTGCATGCGGTTCTCAGCCTCGTTGACACCGTCGGTATAGACGAAAAGCAAGCTGCCGCGGATGTCGCCGATGTGGCCTCCAACGAAGGTATAGTCGGGCCAGAGTCCGATGGGGACGTTGGACTCGATGTCGTCGAGGAAGCGGAATACGGTCTGCGAAGTATGCATACGTCGCTCACCGTAGACGGGCGGGTTATGGCCACAGTTGCAATAGTCGAGGTTGCCGGTCTTGAGATCGATGATGCCGATAAACATGGTGACGAAGACGGAGTTCTCGTTGTCGGCGGACATGGTGTCGTTCAGCTTAGTGGCAATGACCTCGGGGGGAAACCCCTCCTTGGCTACAGTGCGGAATAGGTTGACGGCGACAGCCATGGTGAGCGAAGCGGGGATACCCTTGCCGCTGACGTCGCCCACGCAGAAGTAGAGGCGGTCATCCTGGAGGAAGAAGTCATAAAGGTCGCCGCCCACCTCCTTAGCGGGCACAATGGTAGCGTGGAGATCAATGTCGCGACGGTCGGGGAATGCAGGAAATTTGCGGGGCACCATCGACATCTGGATGTCCCGTGCAATACGCAGTTCGCTGTCGATGCGTTCCTTAGCGGTGGTTGTGTCGGCCAGTTGGTTGTAGGCATGGCGGAGTTCCTGTATCTGCTTGCGGCGACGGAAGTAGTAGAATACGAAGAAGGCGATGGTGATGAGGATGATGGCCACGGCGGCCTGTATCTGCAGGTCCAGGTTGGAGAGACGCAGGTCTTTAGCCTCGTTTTCTGCACGTGTCACGTCAATCTGTGTGGCGTACTCGTAGGACATCTTCTGCACCTCAGCGGTGTTGACAGAGTCGCGATAATCCTTGTAGCGTACTTGGTAGAGGTAGGCCTGCCGGTAGTCACCAAGGCTTGCGTAGGCATTGGCAATGAATACCAAGCGGTCACTGCCCCCCTTAATGTTGATGGCGATGTCCAGGGCCTCAGCGTAGCGGCCGTTTTTCATGGCGTGATAGAAGTTGACGAAAGGACCAAAGCTATCATCGTGACCGTTGTCGCGTTTCAACTTCTCGCGCTCGGCATAGGCGCGGTTGAAATCGTCGCGGCTGTATTGGTCGTTGGAGTAGGCGATGCATATATAGGTCCACGCTGACAGCCTGTGGTGCATGATGACATTGGGCTCTGCCAATGCCTTGCGGGCGCAGTCGAGCACCTTCTCGGGCTTCCCCAGATTGGAGTAGATTTTCGCCATCCCGAGGTAGGGGGCGGCGGCGCTCTCGTCGGGGAAGAAGCGGTGCTGGTAGTTGATAGCCTCGGTGAACTCGTGCTCAGCCTGTGCGAAGTGGCGCAGGCTCGACGACATAGTGGCCAGAGCATACGTGGACGTGTAAAGTCCGAACTTACTGTCATGCTGGTAGGCGTAGTCATGAATTTGGTGGGCCAGTTCCAGACCGCGCGTGCGGTTCACTCTGTTGAAATTGTAGATGGCCTGGTTCGACCACGCCTTGTAGAACAGCCGTTCTTGGCTGGGCCCGGCCTCGCGGCACGCCTCTATCAGCTGGTCGGTGATGAGCATGAAACTGTCGATAGCGTTCGAACTGTAGTAGCGATACATTTCCTTCTCCAACTGCGCGATGCGGTCGTTGCCACCAGCATCCGATGTCTGCGCCACCGCAGCCAGCGTCGCCATGACAGCCGTCAGCGCAACCAGGTAAACTCTCCTCAACATGCTCATTCTTGCCTGTGCGATATATACGTTTTTCTTCATTTCTCTACGACAATAGTCACCGACCAGTGGGTGCGCTTCAGTGGGGTGTAATAAACATGCGACGGCACGCCGTTCACCTCCAGTTCGACCACGCCGCGATGGCGTTTCTTCAGACTGGCGATGAACGCCTCGTCGCTTATGGTAATAATGTCTCCGTCGGGGTGGGCGAAACTGGTGCCGTCGTCGTTTAGGATAACGATGAAGAAATCGTCGTTCCCAGACAACCGGTAGTCGTTCAGCAGTTCGTCGTTCCTTACCTCGTCCTCTATCTGCCGCAACTGGTCTATCATCCACTCCTGCGTCATGTCGGCTCCGCAGACGCATGCCAAGCGACCCTGGGCGTCGAAAATGGGTGTGGCAAACGTCATGTAGTAGCCGTTGGTCACGTTCAGGTCATCCTCGTAATAATATGGCTCCGACCAGAAACTCTCCTTCTCCTTTATGCCTTGCACGTACCACGTTGACTTGGTATAGTCGTGACGCGCCGAACCTACGAACGTCAACACGAACTCTGCCGAGTCACCCTGGTGCACGTAGGGCTGGAACCACCGGCCCTCCTGCGGAAAGTAGTTGGGCACGAAGGCCGCAAAGTAGCCGATGACGTCGGGGTTCAGGCTGGTCTTACTGCCGAGAGCCTCAACGACGGACTGAGGCGAATCCATGTGCTTTGCCACTTCGTCGAACACGTTCTCAGCATTCATCTCCACGCCCCTGACAGTCTTCGACAATTTCTCCGCCACCACGTTCATCATACCGACGTAGCGCACGTTGCGCTCCGCCCGAACCGCGTAGTTCAGCGCCACCGCCAGCAGCACTACTACCGCCAGCGCACCGATAACCACCGGCCACAGCCATTTTTTTCCCTTCTTGGTATTTGAACTCATAGAATCTATTCTTTAGTTGACTTTTCTCGGTTGCAAAGATAGTAAATAAGTTCGTAAAAAGCAATGGATTTTGGAGAATTAACGCAATTCAGCCAAAAATAAAGGCAAAACGGGTTGAAAATTTCAGCAGAATCATTTTTGTATAAAAAAAAATTGTATTACCTTTGTCCCCGAAAACTCACTGACGAGACGGATGGAGAATGATGAACAAAGTAAGAATTACAGCCATTCGTCAGACGGTCTATAAAGACTTGATGGCGAAATACGAGAATCCGATTGAACATTCCTGTGATGTCAGGGAGGGCCAGCAATGGATTTCCATCGACGGCCAGCAGCCGGAAGGGATGTGCCCGTCGGCATGGACTTCTATGCGTGAGTTCGTGGAGTCACTGGCCCGAGGCGAGGGCAATTTCTACGACGGATGGATGAAAGACCCGATGAGTGCAATGATCAGTTGCAACGACGGTTTCCGTCCATTCAGTTTCTATATTGAAGTGGTTAAATAGACACTCAAATAATCAAGAGCTTATGAAAAGACTTTTGTTAACGGCCGTGATGGCTATAGGAATAGTAGCCACACGGGCACAGTATGACATTATTCCCATGCCCCAGCGCATCAGTATGGATGCGAAGGGGACGGTGCTGAACATCGACGGTCAGCCGCAGGTGACGGAGCGGCTGAACAAGGACATCGCGTCGGCAGAAGGTTGGCGTATGACAGTCGGCAAGCGTGGTATATTGTTGGAAGGACGCACGGAGGCGGGATTGTTCTACGGTCGTCAGGCGTTGCGTCAGGTGATGGCGACGAATCCCACTTCGTTGCCGTATGCCGTCGTCGAGAGTGCGCCGCGCTTTAGTTATAGGGCTATGCATTTGGATGTGTCGCGCCACTTCTTCGGTAAAGAGATGGTGAAGCAGTATCTGGACATGATGGCGCTGCACGCCATGAACACGCTGCACTTCCATCTGACCGACGACCAGGGCTGGCGCATAGAGATGAAGCGTTGGCCGAAGCTGACGACGGTGGGATCGGTGCGCAACCGGACGGTCATAGGCCGTAATGCCGGCATCTACGAATACACCCCTCACGGTGGCTATTTCACGCAGGACGACATCCGCGAGATTGTGGCTTACGCCCAAGAGCGCCATATCACCATCATTCCCGAGATCGATATGCCCGGCCACATGTTGGCGGCCTTGGCGGCATATCCTGAGCTGGGCTGTACGGGCGGTCCATACGAGGTCTGTCCCGACTGGGGCGTGTTCGACGACATTCTCTGTGCGGGCAACGACAAGGTCTATCGTTTTCTGGAAGACATCATCGACGAACTGACAGAACTCTTCCCTGCACCCTATATCCATCTGGGTGGCGACGAGGCTCCCCGTGTGCGGTGGCAGCAGTGCAACCGCTGTCAGCAACGGATGCGTGAGCAGGGCCTGAAGACCGAGGCGCAGTTGCAGGGCTATATGGTGCGCAGGATGGAACAGTATCTGACGAAGAAAGGGCGCCGGCTGATTGGTTGGGACGAGATAGCCGAGTGCGACATCGACACTAGTGCCGTTATCATGAGCTGGCGCGGCCACGAGGGAGGTTTCGAGGCTGCCGCCAAAGGTCATGACGTCATCATGGCCCCTACGGGGTCGATGTATTTCGACTACTACCAGTTGCCTGAGGACTTGTGGGAGAAGCCGTTCCTTATCGGTGGCTATGTGCCGCTGAGCAAGGTCTATGCCTTCAATCCCGCACCCGACTCTCTGTCAGCCGATGTGCGCCGTCATATCATCGGTACACAGGCGAATGTGTGGACCGAATACATTCCTTATAAGGAACTGCTGGAGTATCAGGTGTTGCCCCGTATGGCGGCACTCTGCGAGGTGCAGTGGACCGAACCCGAGCGGAAGGACTACGACGGCTTCCTACGCCGTCTGCCTCGACTACTGACCATCTATGATGCACAGGGATGGAAATACTGTAAAAAGCGTGACGATGGGGAGACGTTGAACGTTGAACATTGAACATTGAACGTTGAACATTATGAAGAAACGACTGCTTTCCCTTGACGTGCTGCGCGGCATCACCGTCGCTGGCATGATACTGGTCAACAACGGTTTCGAGGAAGGCTTTGCCGCCTTGCAACATTCTGCATGGAACGGACTGACGCCCTGCGACCTGGTATTTCCCTCGTTCCTCTTCATCGTGGGCTTCTCCACGTGGCTGTCACTGTCGAAGGTGCAGTTTCAGCCTACGCCGGCGGTACTGCGAAAGGTCGTCAGACGCACGATGCTGATCTTCGCCATCGGACTGTTCATCAACTGGTTTGCGCTGGCGATGGACGGACGACCGATGGACTTCGCCCACCTGCGCTATTGGGCCGTGCTGCAACGCATAGCCGTATGTTATCTGTTGACGTCGCTCTTTGCATTGTACGTGGACCACCGCCATACGCTGAAAGTCATTGTGGGGCTGTTGGTGGCTTACGCCGTCGTGCTGCTGGCATTCGACGGATATAGCACCGATGCCACCCGCAACATAGCCGGTCGCATAGACCTGTGGTTGTTTGGTGCCGACCACCTGTATCGCCACTTACCCATCGATCCCGAGGGCTTGCTGGGTACGATGGGCGCCACGGCCCACATGCTGACGGGATTCCTCTGCATGAGTTTCATCTCACAAACGGACGATATCCGCCGTAAGGTTTACAGACTGCTGATGGCTGGGGGCTTCATGATGCTTCTGGGGCTCCTGCTGCACCATTGCGGACTGCCCATCAACAAAACCGTATGGTCGCCCAGCTTCGTGATGGCCACCTGCGGCATCTGCTCCACCGGACTGGCGCTGCTGATATATCTGATTGACATCCGCGGGGAAGGCCGTAAGACGTGGTGGATGACCGTATTCCTCATCTTTGGCGTCAACCCACTGTTCCTCTATGTGTTCAGCGAGTGTCTGGCCGTCGTGGGTTGGAGTACGGGCATCAACGAAGGTCTGTATGCGGCGATGCGTGCCGCCATCGCGGTGCCCAGCCTGGCGTCGCTGTACTATGCGCTGACGTTTGTAACAATAGTAGGTCTTGTCGGATGGTTGCTCTACTGGCGCAAGATATACATCAAGATTTAATATAATCTTCTTCTCAGTGTCTATTTTTTCAATATAGCCGTCCAGCCTCCACCACTGCTGAGATGGATGTTCAGGCGGTCGGTGGCGGTAACGGTCTGGAGGTGGTGCTGATAGTCGGTAGCATCCTTCAAGGCATTGACGCCATCGGCGAAGATGTCGGCATGATACTGGCCTGCGGGCAGGAAGTTGAGGTTGAGGGTCAGGTCGCGCGGTGTCCAGTCGGTAAGAGCAGCCAAATACCACGTAGTACCTTTACGACGGGCTATGACGGTATATTCTCCCAGTTTGCCGTCGAGGGCAATGGTCTCGTCGAAGGTGGTGGGCACTTGTGCAATGAAGTCGGTACACTCCTGATTCCGCATGTATTGCGTAGGACTGTCGGCCAGCATCTGCAGTGGGGCCTCGAAGGTGGTGTACATAGCCATCTGGTGGACACGGGTACCCTGACTCATGGGATGGTCGTTATTACCGAAGAAACAGTCTTTCATGGCGTTGGTCATAGCACCAGGCGTATAGTCCATGGGGCCAGCGAGCATGCGCAGATAGGGTGCTGTGACGTCATAGCGGGGCTGATTGTGTAGCGGTCCGTCACCGGCACGGGGTTCCCACTTGGAATTCTCCAGACCTTTCACGCCTTCGAAGTTAAAGATGTTGGGGAAGGCACGCTGGATGCCGAAAGGCTTCAGACCGTGATAGTCGAGATAGAGATGATGCTTGGCGGCACAGGCGGCTATCTCGTAGGCTGAGGCGATGACCTGTTGGTCGTCGCGGTCGAAGAAGTCAACCTTGAATCCCTTGATACCCATTGCGGCATAGTGTTTCATGACGGCATCCGTAACGGCAGTGCCACCAGTAGGATTGTTGCCTATCAGATTGCGCCAACTGCTCCACAGGATGATGCCCACACCTTTTTGCTGGCCATGGGCTATCAGTCGTGCGAGGTCGATATCGGGGCTGAGTCGGTCCATCAGCGACTCCTTGCCACTCCAGCCCTCGTCGATGATGATATATTCTATATGGTTACGGGCAGCAAAGTCTATATAATATAAATAGGTGTCGGTGTTCATTCCCGCCGGGAAATTGACGCCTGTAATGTTGGTATTGTTCCACCAGTCCCACGCCACCTTGCCGGGACGAATCCACGACGTGTCGCTGATGCGACACTCGGGAGCCAGCCGTTGTGCCATATCGCAGTTCAGGATGTCAGCGTCCCTTTCGGTAATGACGATGGCGCGCCAGGGCAGCGACTGCTTGCCGTCCAGACAGGCAATGTAGTCCGCACGTCTGGTAGGCACGAGGTTCAGACGGTCGAAACCACCAACCTTCTGCTCCAACGGATAGGGCGCAAATTCCCCCTTCAGCACATGTCCCTTACCTCTCACCTCTGACCTCTCACCTCTGAGAAACATGCCCGGATAGTTCTCTACGCCAGCATCCATCACGATGACTTTCATGCCATCAGGCAAGCAGACAGCCAACGGAGTGATAGCCAGCGAGTCAGGAAACATCTGCGACAAGGGCTGTTCGTCGTAATACGACTCAAAGCTGTAGCAGTAGCGCTCGCCACCACGATTGTCGTTGACGTAAGGCACAAAAGCCTGATAGTCATCAGCAAAACGATACTCTGCCGTCTCGCTGCTTACCACCAGCGGCTTTGTGTTAGAACTAATGAGGCGGTAGGCGGCACCGTCGTCGTAGGCACGCACCTCTATCTGCACCTTCTGGTTGCTGTACATCATCAACTGGCCATAGTTGTCGTCGACCTTCTCCTTTTTATAGAAGGGTGTGGCAAAACTGTTGGTAATCTGACGCTTGGCCACTTTGCCTATCTTGCCTATTCCCAACGCCTTGCCACCCTGCTGTATCTGGATGTCGATGGCTGAAGGCAGTAATACTACCGTGCCGTTATAACTGACTGACCAGGTAACCGCTTCATCGGTATTGACTGTGACCGTCAACTTGCCATTCGGGGAACTCACTTCATAATGTGCTGCCTGCACCATCAGAGTTGTCAGACTCATGACTGTCAGCACGATGCTGCGTAAAAGATTGTGATTCATTGTCTAAGATAGGCGTGCCAAATGGCACGCCCTTGTTGTTGTTATTTGAAGATATTTACATGTCCTCGTAAGTGTCGAGGTAGGTGACGTGGGTGACGAGGTATTCGTCGACACCGTGTTTGCCGTCGGCACCGCCGATACCGCTCTTCTTCACACCGGCATGGAAGCCCTGGATGGCCTCGAAATGCTCGCGGTTGATGTAGGTCTCGCCGAACTCCAGTTCGCGGCAGGCCTTCACGGCGACGTTCAGGTCCTTGGTGAAGATGCTGGAAGCCAGGCCGTACTCGCAGTCGTTGGCGTACTTGATGGCCTCATCGATATCAGAGAACTCGATCAGCGGAATGACGGGGCCGAAGGTCTCCTCATGGATGATGTCCATATCTTGCGTGCAGTTGTCGAGCACGGTGGCGGCATAGAAGTAGCCCTTCGTGCCGACGCGGTGACCGCCGCAGAGCAACTTGGCACCCTGCTTGATGGCACGCTCTACCTTTTCGGTGACGCTCTCCAAGGCGCGGGCCTCGACCAACGGACCCATATCGACGCTCTCGTCGGCGCAGACATCGCCAACCTTTACCTTCGACATCTTGTCGACCAAAATCTTCGTGAAAGCTTCCTTCACCTCCTTCTGCACATAGACGCGCTCGGCGTTGTTGCAAATCTGGCCGTTGTTGCCGATACGGCTGTCGACAATCCACTGAGCAGCGCGCTCCAGGTCGGCATCCTTCATGACGATGGCCGGGGCCTTACCACCCAGTTCGAGGCTGACCTTCGTGATGTTCTTCGAGGCGGCGGCCATGATGCTCTCGCCTGCCCCTACGGAACCCGTGACGCTGACGATGTCAATCTTGGGAGAACCGGCCATCTCGTTGCCAATGACAGAGCCCTTACCCGTGACGATATTGATGACGCCAGCGGGCAGCCCCGTCTCGGCCACCACCTTAGCAAACTCAGTACAGTTCTCCGGCGTGAGCTGACTCGGCTTAATCACAATGGTACAACCGGCAATCAGGGCAGCACCGGCCTTGCGGGCAATGAGGAAGAAGGGGAAGTTCCAGGGCAGGATACCTGCTACAACGCCGATGGGTTTCTTCGTGAGCAGGATGGTCTCGTTGGGACGGTCGCTGGGGATGATCTCGCCCTCGATATGACGGGCAAAGGTGGCCATGTATTCGAAATAGGCGATGGTGGCGCCAACCTCAATAGATGCCCACGTGCGGGTCTTGCCTTGTTCGCGCATGATGATCTCGGTGAATTCCTTCTCACGCTTCTTGATGCCGTCAGCCATCTTCAGTAGGTACTGGGCACGTTCAATGGCGGGTGTTTTGCCCCAAGCCTTTTGGGCGGCACGTGCGGCGTCGAGTGCGCGGTTTACATCTTCAATAGTTCCTTCCGGCTGACGCGAGATGACCTCCTCGGTCGATGGGTTCAATACGTCAATCCATTTGCCGTTCGAGCTCTCGCAGAACTGGCCATTAATGTACATCTGTAAGTCTTTCATACGTGTAGTTTTGTTTTAAAAATGTAAGTAGATTAGTTTATCGTCAGCAAAAATACAAATAATTTGTGAGATAACAAATTTTTTTCGGGAAAAAATCCGTAACTTTGTGCGCAAATAACAAATTACTTAACTGATATATGATAAGAAAGTTTATTTTACTGCTATTGTCGGTTGTTGTCTTGACTGGATCGGCTAAGACGAAGAAGCGGCCTGCGGTGGAGACATGGCCTGACGGGACGGTGATGGACGGTTGGTTTGCGGACACGACGAAAGTGGATGTCGAGTCGTTGGGCCGACAGTATGTCATCACCGACTACGGCGTGAAGCATGACTCCGCAATCGTCCAGACGGCAGCGATACAGGGCGTGATCGACCGGGCTGCCCGCGAGGGTGGGGGTGTGGTCGTCGTTCCTGAGGGGACGTTCCTGACGGGCGCCTTATTTTTTAAACAAGGTACGCACCTGCATGTGAAGGGCCGTCTGAAAGGCTCGGAGCGCATCGCAGACTTCCCGGTGGTGATGACTCGCATAGAGGGCGAGACCTGCAAGTACTTCGCGGCACTGGTAAATGCTGACGGCCTCGACGGGTTCACCATTAGCGGCCAAGGTACCATAGACGGCAATGGCCTGCATTACTGGCAGGAGTTCTGGATCCGCAGAAGTTGGAATCCGCAATGCACGAACAAGGATGCCCAAAGACCGAGGTTGACGTATGTCTCGAATTCCAAAAATGTGACCATTCAGGATGTGCGGCTGGTGAATTCGCCGTTTTGGACCAACCATGTGTATAAGAGTGACCATGTGCGCTACTTGGACTGTTACATATATGCCCCTACGGAGAATGTCTGGTCACCGGATCCACGGCGCGGAGCTCCGTCGAGCGATGCCATCGACATCGATGCCTGCACGGACGTGATGGTGAACGGCTGCTTTATGCATGTGAACGATGATGCCGTCGTGTTGAAGGGTGGCAAAGGTACCTGGGCAGACAAGGACGAGACCAACGGCGACTGTGAGCGCATCCTGATACAGAACTGTCGCTACGGTAGGGTGCACGGTTGTCTGACACTGGGCTCCGAGTCGCTGCACGATAGGAATATCATCCTGCGTAACTGTTATACGGAACGGGCCGACCGCGTGCTGTGGTTCAAGATGAGGCCCGACACGCCGCAGCACTATGAGTACGTGACGGTGGAGAACATCACGGGCCATTGCAAGCGGTTCCTCTTTATCCATCCCTGGACGCAGTTCTTCAAGCCGGGAGACCGGAAGGATATGCCGTTGTCACGTTGTAACAATATCGTGATGCGGAATATTCAGGTGGACGCTGAAACGCAGTATGACGTGAAGACGTCGGATAAATATGAACTGACAGACATCACGATCGATGGGAAGGAGTTGAGTTTTTAGTATTTATAGAAACTCCACGTGCGGCCGTCCTTGCTGAGCACGAGGTCGTCGCTGTTGAGCTTTTCTATCTTCAGACGGATATTGGTGAAGGGACGCATGCCGAAGTCGCGTTCCACGATGATGGTGTCGATGGGTGAACCCTCGATGGACGAACACTGGATGAACAGGCTGTCGCCCTGATGTTGGAAATTGCCGAAGACCTCGACACCGTTGGCCTTAAACCATGCAATGCTACCCGAAAAACTAAGGTAGCGTTGTCCGTCCGTGCGCCATTGTCCCCACAAGTCGCCGGCCTCTCTGCCTTCCTGACAGGAAGCGGCCAATAGCCAACAGCTAATAGCTAACAGCTTATAGAATCTTGCCATGATAACCGATTTTGAAGTTAAACGTGTTGCAGTCGCCGTAGATGTTACCCTTGTCGAAGGCGTATGCTGCTGAGAACTGCCAGGCGCCCAGCGTGTAGATGCCCTGGAACATGGCGTCGAACGAGTGGTGTTTCTCGTAGAGCGGACGATGGTAGGTGCCCCAGCCTTCGCGGTAGGAACCCTTGACGAGGTACGATAGGCGGTCGGTAATCTCGCCGTTCACTCCCACATGCCATGCCTTTACGCGGTTGTCAATAAAGTGGCTGTCACCATTCTTATTATAGATCGGTGAGGTGATGAGCGGATTGCCTGGAGTCATGCCGTAGTGGGCATATCCGCAGTAAAATTCGTGGTTATAGTAGTCGTCGTTGCCCGTCACCTTATCCGTAATCTGACTGCGGATGGGTTCAGGATAGTCGCCGCAATCATAGTGTAGCGGACCGCATTGGTTGGTGCTTTGGAAATATTCCACCACAGCGCCGCGAACATACTGGCGGCCTTCGCTCTTGTTGTGATATTCCAAGCCCCACAAGCCGTCCCAGCCATTGCTCTTGCGGATGCCTGAACCGTCTTCAAAAATATTATCGAGATAGGCCTTCAACAGATGCTCTTTGTCGATATTCCAGCCCAGCTGAACAGTCATCGAACCGAGGTGGTTGCCGTACACCCAGTCCTCTATGGCGTCGTTCTCGTAATAGTTGCTGTCGCCAAGGGGAAGAATGACCTTCCAAAAGGCTTTCAGATTGGCATCCTTTTTCGTGACCTTTTCCGTGCCCTTTGTAAAGTCGTGGTTGGTACCGCCAAACTGGGCCACATGCTCTATGCCTGCGGTGACAAAGAACATTTTTTCGGGGTTGGTGCGGAAATACAAGTGTTTCTGATGATAGAGAATCCCTGTGGCGTATTTTGTGTTTACACCAGGATGCTGGAGAAAATTGTCCTCACGGTAGTTGCTGTCGAGGAACTTACCATAGCCGAAATCGAAGCTGGCTTGTAGCCAACCCTTAGTATATGGTATCGTCCAGAAGTCCTTCGTACCCACGTGAATCTGCGGTATGGGCTTGGCATTGGTGCCCTTGCCGAATGTACCGCTCGACAGCAGTTCGTTACGCAATACGGGTTTCTGTTCACGGGCTCCGGCTTCCAGGAAGAAATCTTTCCAACTGAGATTGGCGTAGCACTGTTGCAGATAGACCTTGTGGTCGGCATGTACGGAACCGATGAGGTCGACGGCACCGGACAGCGTCCAGTCCTCACCCAGCTGATGTTCCGCATTGACAGCCCCACGCAGATAGGCTGTGTTGGGACGTGTCGCTAACACATGGTGGCGGTTGGCCGTCAGTTGGAAGGCCGTATAGTCGCCTGATCCCACAGCAGTCTCCGCCGTCAGGTCGTACGTTATGGTTTGTGCCTCGGCATGGCAAAGCAGCCAAGGACAGGCGAGCAGAAAAATATACCGAAGTGGTTTCATTACCTTTAGAATTTCTTGCCGAAGACGATATTAAGGAAGGTCAGCACCAGCAGTTTGAAGTCAAACCACAGCGAACGGTGCTCCAGATAGTAAAGGTCCAGTTCCAAGCGGCGCAGCATCTTCTCCATCGTGTCCGTATAGCCGTTATATAGCGTGGCATAACTGGTGACACCCGGTCGCACCTGATAGAGATAGGCGTAACGGGGGTCGTGCTCCATGATCTGGTCGATGAAGTATTTTCGTTCCGGTCGGGGACCGATGAATGCCATCTCGCCCTTCACCACGTTCCATAGCTGGGGCAGTTCGTCCAAATGGTGGGCACGCAGGAATTTTCCTACCTTCGTCATGCGTGTCTCATTCTCGTGATTGTACAGTGCCGGACCGTCTTTCTCGGCATCTATACGCATACTGCGGAACTTATAAATATTAAAAGGCCTTCCAAAACGGCCGATGCGTTCCTGTTTGAAGATGGCGGGACCTCCGTCCTCGCGCTTCACCGCAATATAGCACACCAGCATCAACGGTGAAAAAATGACAAGGCAAATCAGCGCAGTAAATAGGTCTATCAACCTCTTGATATTGCGTTCCACCTCGTTCATTCCATCTACAACATATCCGTTTTTAAGGGTAGTCATGTATCGATAAACTCTATTTTTTAATCCAACGTTCTAATAATAGAACGAAAATATACAAGTTTTATTGCATCCAACAGCAACTTTTTTGCGGCTATAAATTTTATGGCCATAAATTTCGGCCGCGAAGGTACGAAAAAAAAGTGAGCTGACCATAGTGATACTTATAAATTTATGTTAAAACCAGTGCTTTTAACGGTGGTTTGATTAAAATAGTGTATTTTTGCAACATAAAGTGTGCGAAGCTGCTCATGCAACTTTGACAAGATATAAGTAACTAACCAAGACATATCATCACAAGCTATGAAACGTTTCAACATCTACGAAGAAGCCAACCGCTGCCTGCTGTGTCAGGACGCACCGTGCACAAAAGCCTGCCCGACAGGCGACCCTGTCCGCGCACTGCGCGCCATCCGTTTTGACAACCACAAGCCCGCTCTCCGCTTCGTCGCCGATTGTACCGACGCTGACCTGGAAGCCGCCGAACGGGCCTGTATCCACTACAATCCCCCCATCCGTATTCGCGATATCATCCATGCCATCAGTCCCGACGATGTCGACGATACGCATTATCCCGATCTGGCCATCGATTTCTGCGGCATCCGTTGCGAGAATCCCTTCTTCCTCGCCTCGTCGGCCGTGTGCACCAACTATGAGATGGTGGCGCGTGCCTTCGACGCATCGTCTGTCCCGCCGGTGCCATCGACCTTTCGAAACGCATCCCGAAGAAGTCTGTTTAACGACAAGTGTCTGGCACTGAATGACATGACAAAGTTGATTTGTGAAGCCACACTCTTTGAGAATCTTCTCGCAACGCGAAAAGATAGTGCAAAATCGGCTTCCGCTTGTTTGTAGTGAATAGCAATCAAATTTTTTTACGAATTTGTCTTCCATCTTCCATAAATCTCTCAAATCCACTTTATTTAAAGATTATTTGGATATGGAAGAGAATTTCTTCTCTTCCATAGACCTTCCATCAAATTTTACTTTCGGAGTGATTTTCAATACTTTCGGAGTAATTGGAAATACTCTTAGAGTATTTTTCAATACTCCTGCCTTATTTCCAAATAAACGTGCCTTTTTGTACGATAACCAACCTTTATTTGGAAATAAGTGGCACTTATCATTCGTTAAGACGACCTTTTCAAAAAATGGAGGATATGTGGAAGAGGAAAAGTTCTCTTCCATAGTCTGGAATGCTAATAAATACAGGCGTTCTCGTAAATTTGATGGAAGTGGAAGAGATTTTATGATTTTTTTTCTTAAATCATCATAGGACAGCCTCCTGTCAGAAATATTTCATATGCACCCACTAGAGATCCGGCTTGACAAATGATGTCTTTTTGCCTTTTTTTATTAAAAATGTGAAGACAATTTGGTACTTTCATCTTTTCTTCGTACCTTCGCAGCCGAAATGAAGATTCTTCAGTTGGGAAAGTTCTACCCTGTAGGTGGTGGTGTGGAGAAAACCATGTATGATCTGACTACTGGGCTGTCTGCCAAGGGCATACAGTGTGACATGCTGTGTGCCTATGGAAAAGAGGGTAGGGCAACGTTTGAGGTTTCTGCGCATGGCAGGATAATCTGCACGAAGACGTTGTTGAAGAAATATGCCACGATGATTTCTCCCGAACTGATTACCACGCTGAGACGGATAGCTCCCGAGTATGACATCATCCACGTCCACCATCCGGACCCTATGGCTGCACTGGCCTTGAGGCTGTCGGGATACAAGGGTAAGGTGGTGCTTCACTGGCATAGCGATATCGTGAAGCAGAAAAAGCTGCTCTCACTCTACAAACCCTTGCAGAGCTGGTTGATACGCCGTGCTGACCTGATAGCAGGAACGACGCCTGTCTATATTGCCCATTCGCCCTATTTGGCCAAAGTGCAGGACAAATGTACCTATGTCCCCTCGTGTGTTGATCCAATAGTGCCTGATGCAGAGCGTGTCAGACAATTGCGAGAACGATATGGTAACAAAAAGATTGTATTCTCGTTAGGAAGACTTGTGCATTATAAAGGCTTTGAATATTTGGTAGATGCTGCGAGATATTTGGATGACAGTTATTTGGTGATTATCGGTGGGTCGGGCAGGTTGAAAGATGAACTTCAGCAGCAAATCCATGATTATGGGCTGGAACAGCGCGTAAAGATGGTTGGAAGGATATCTGATGAAGATCTGCCGTCGTACTATGGGGCATGTGACATCTACTGTCTGAGCAGTATTATGAAGACTGAAGCTTTTGCCTTGGTACAGTTAGAGGCTATGTCGTGTGGCAAACCTGTCGTCAGCTGTAACATCGAAGGTTCAGGCGTGCCCTGGGTGAACAAGGATGACTATTCTGGCTTGGTCGTGGAACCGGAGAATGGTAAGGCTTTGGCTGACGCTATCCGCCGTATAGTGGAGGACAAGTCACTCTATTATACCTACTCGGCTGGAGCACGTAGTCGTTACATAGAGTTGTTTAAGAAACAGAGGATGGTTGACCGCTGTCTTGAACTGTATTCCCAGTTGTTACACTCGTAACCGCGCTGAGTAAGGCGTTGTCAGCATTACATGTAATCCGTATGCTCTCTTTGCAACCAGCATGCTGTCCTGCTTCCACATCACGTTCGCTGTCGCCAATCATATATGATTCAGAAAGGTCGATATTCCAATCTTTGGCGGCTTGCAGCAGCAGGCCGGGCTTGGGCTTTCGACAATCGCAGTCGAACTTATAAGCAGGACGCTCACCCTCAAAGCCCCTGTCGGGATGATGAGGACAATAGTAGATGGCATCGATGAAGGCTCCCTCGTGGCCCAACAGAGTCTCCATTTTGTCGTGGATGGCTTGTAACTCCTCGAATGTGCATTCGCCACGGGCTATGACGGGCTGGTTGCTCACTACTATGCAGAGATAATGGGAGTGATTTATCATGCGAATGGCTTCAGCAACTCCGGGTAGTAGTTCGAAGTCTTCGGGACGGGAGAGGAATCCTACATATTTATTGATAGTACCATCTCTATCGAGGAAGATGGCTTTCTGCTTTTCTGAAAGGTTTCGTGTCTTTACTTTTCCGTTGGAAATGTCCTTTTCTACTTCATAGTAGCGGTCAGGGGTTCCCATATCCTTGATATATTCTGATGTGTCGTAGGCGAATATCCTGCCCGACGAGATGTTGGGCTTCAGTACGTCACGATCGAGATCAATCTTATCTGGCTGTTCTGGATGACGGGGTGTATAGTTTCTCATAGTATCAGCCAGCAGTTGTGGTGAGATAATCTCTATTCCGGCATTGACACGATTTTTATAATAGAGTCGTTCATCCTCCTTGTTCATCCATCTGACGACGCGATGCGTGTCGAAAGGCAGCCCTCCCTCCTTTTGTGGTGGCAATATCTCAGTTACCAATAGCGAACTATCGTAGGGATGGCCGTTTGGGTGAGCCATAAGGCTGGCCCATGCATGATTCTTATGATGGAATGCGATGAAACGATGAAAATCGACATCTATCATCACATCGCCACACAACAAAAGGAAGTCTTCTGTCAATTCTGGTATCTTAAACAAAGCCCCTGCTGTACCCAAAGGACTTTCCTCAACAAAATAAGAGATGTTGACACCAAATTTCTCGCCGTTGTCAAAATATTCCTTTATAACATGTCCCAGATGTCCTATGACAAGGGTGATGTCTGTCAGTCCGTTTGCTTTCAGGTTCTCAATCTGCCATTCGAGTATGGGCTTACCACATATACGAATCATTGGCTTTGGGATGTCGTTGGCAATAGATGCAATGCGTGTCCCTTTACCGCCAGCCATGATAACTACTTTCATTTTTCGAATTGATAATTGAAAATTGATAATTGACAATTATTCCCTACCGAAGAAGTGCTCTTCCAACATCATACAAAGGCAGTGATAAACAGGCAGATGTAGTTCCTGAATCTTGTAGGTATCCGATTCTGGCACTTGTATGCACACATCGGCCAATTGAGCCAGTTTGCAGGGCTTTTGACCCGTCATGCCGATGACCTTTAATCCTTTCGCCTTGGCAGCCACAGCAGCAAACAGCACATTACGACTATTTCCAGAAGTGGAAATTCCTAAAAAGATGTCGTCAGGTTTTCCATAACCATTTACCTGCTGGGCAAAAATTAATTCAGGATTACTGTCGTTCATGAAAGCTGTTGTCAGTGATGAGTGACCTGTCAGTGCGATTGCAGGCAATGCTCCTTGCAGATGCTTGGCAAGAATGGCGCCAAGTTCAGAGTCTATCAGTTTCATGGCTTCTGCCTGGTTCTTATAGATTTCGCGCTTCAATTTAAACTCCTTCATCAACTCACCAACAATGTGTTCACTGTCTGAGGCTGAACCGCCGTTACCACAAACCAATAATTTGCGGTCTTTCGTGTATGCCTCCTTAAGAATGTCGTATGCTGCCTGAATGGATTCACGGCATTCTATCAGTTGCGGATAGCGTTCTATCAGTACTTCAATGTGATTATTTATCATGCTAAAAGGCTTTTATGCTGTCTGTATCGTAAATCTTCCAACCATGGGCTCCTCCGTCGCTGAAGCCAAAGGGCATAATGAAACCGTTGAGCGCTGATAGAGCTTGTTCGACCTCCTTCTTGCGAGTGGGTTCTACGACGAACATAATAAATCCACCACCACCGGCACCAGACACCTTGCCAGCCTTAGCACCGGCCTTCATGGCTACATCCATAGCTTCTTGAATAACAGGATTGGTGATGTTGTTGGCCATACGTTTCTTGTTTTCCCATCCATCACGTAGAATATTGGCAAAGGCATTGATATCTCCCTTCAGAAGGGCCAATTTCGTGTCAATGGCGCTCTGCTTGATGCGATGCATGGCTTCGATGGCATCGCCTTTGCCCTTCTCGGTATTCTTCTTCTGTTCGTCGATAATGGCCGCAGAGGAACGTGAACGCCCCGTGAAATAGAGTAGCATCGAGGCTTCTAACTCGTCGACAATCCAACGCTTGATTTTCAGAGGATTAACAATGGCGATGTCATCCTTCAGGAATTCTATGTAGTTGAAACCACCAAACGAGGCGGCATACTGATCCTGTTTTCCGCCACTCAGCCCAAGGTCTTTGCGCTCTATCTCATAGGCTAACTTGGCAATCTCGTAATCGCCAAGTGGCAGACCTTTCCATTCCACAAAGGCTTTCAGAATGCAAACTACCATTGTTGACGACGTGCCCAGTCCAGAGCCGGCAGGGGCATCATTGTATGTAGTTATGCAGAAGGGCGTAGGCTCTATATCGAAGTCTTTGATAATCCGGTTGTATACTCCTTTGATGAGGCTCGCCTCACCGTCAATATCCAATCGTTCGGCCAAAGGAAACGACTTACTAACATCAGCGTCATAGGAGTTGATGGTAATCATTTCGTCATTTGTCTCCTCAATGGTGCAATATGCATATAGGTTGATTGTGGCATTGAGAACCAATCCACCATAAATGTCGCAATAGGGTGACACGTCAGAGCCGCCTCCGGCAAGTCCTAATCGCAAGGGTGCTTTACTTCGTATAATCATAGTGATGCAAAGGTACTACTTTTATTTGATATACAAGCATGATGAGGTATATTTTTTTGTAAACTCATGCAAAATCATATCTACTCAGCAAGTACTTGCATAATCTTTTTGGCTGTTTTCTCGTAAGTATAGGTGGAGACTATCAACTCATCTACATCAATGGGTGAGGAGGGGAGCGTCCTCAGCATCCGGCATAATTCGTCGGCATTGCCTGCTTCAAAGAAGGTGACAGGGTAATGGCCGTAAATCTCCTGATATACCGGAATGTCGGAAAGGATGACGGGGGTCCCAAGGCTCATGGCCTCAAGAGGGGGAATGCCGAAACCTTCGTACAATGATGGCGACACCAGACACGCGGCATGAGCCAGAATGTCGTACACCTGTTGGTTTGTGGCATCAGTCACCAGACGTACCTTGTCTTTGTTGGCAAGGACGGTCTGCAGTATCTCGTCGTCCTTAGTGCGGAAGTCGAAGCGTCCGATAATCGTCAGCGGGGGAACGTTGCCTCCTTCGTCCATCAGTTTCTGGTAAGCCTGCCAAAGGATGTGGATGCCCTTATTGCGTTTGATATTGCCTAAATAGACGATGCCTGCGCGTTGCTGAACGACAGGGTGGGAGGCTTTGTATTCGAGCAGTTCCTGACTGAGTCCGTTGCATAGCACCTGTATGTCGCGCTGGGTGTGGAAATAATCTTGGATGCGCTGGCGGGAGAACTGACTGACGGTAAACACCCCTTTGGCTATGCGCAATGCCCGTCGGACGTACCATTTCAATGCCGTGCGATGGAGGGTAGAGCCGAAATGCCCGGTATCGAAGAATACGATGTCGTGGATGGTACAATAGATAGGAATGCGAATGCCCATAGGGATGTTGAAGTTGGGCGTATAGAACACATCGCACGTGTTGACCGCCTTGACAGGAAAGCGCAACAGCTCCTTAGGCGAGAAACTGTCGTAAGTACACTCTACGACGGTGCAGTTTTCGCGTCCGGCATAGTCTGCCAGCTGTGCTTTGTCGCCTACGAGTACAAAGTCCGCATCAGGCGTTGCCACCATGTGCGGAACGACATTCTCAATGAACGTCCCAATACCACTCTGGCCTATCAGTCGGCAGTCTATAGCGATTCTCATCATATTCGCTTAAGAAAGTTTGCCAGGATAAGATCCCAATTGTAGCCTTCCAGTTGGTCCTGGTTGACTTTAGGACGTTTTCCGAGAGTTGTTTCAATAGCCTTAATCCATGTTTGCGGGTCATAGCCTTCGACGGTGACCGCTCCGTCCTTGTTGGCTGCTACCTCTATCATGGCCGAGTTGTGTGCTGTTACAACAGGACATCCGCAGAGCAGAGCTTCCAGCTGAGGCATGCCGAATCCTTCGTTCAGTGAGGTCGACACAAAGCATTGTGCCATGTGATAGAGCTTGGCAAGATCCTCGTTGGGTACAAAGCCGCAGAAAATGGTACTCTCGCGTGGGAAGTTGCTGTCTTCTACGATGTCGCGGATATGGCTGTTTCGCCAGCCTTTGCCACCGACTACTACTAGCTGAATGCCCATTCTTCTATATAGCTCCGGTATCAGTGAGAGTAGGAACGACAGATTTTTGCGTGGTTCCAGGGATCCTACGAAGAGAATATAGGGGTGCTCGATGTGGTATTTTTGGAGCGTCTTATCCTTTTCTTCCTCAGACAACGATATTTCTTTATAAAGTCTCCTGTCAGCAGAATCTCCTGTGAAAATGTGCTGACACCTGCGATTGGGGAAATATTTTTTTACCTTGTGCTTTGTGTAGTGGGAGTTTGTCCAGATGATGTCGGCTTTTTTTACAGAGCTGTTGTAGAATAGCTTATTGGCTAACACATTGGTCCATTGCATGGTGTGTTGGAACTCGATATTGACCACATCGTGCACCACGATAATGGTCTTTATCCTGTGTGGCAGGAAGAAGGGGAGACAGGGTACAGGCGAGTAATAGACGTCTGCCTTGAAGCGCCTGACAAGTATGGGCATCATGACGAGTAGCCATATTAAGTTAGGTAGATGGCGTAAGAATGCGTTGGAATATTCTCCTAACTGTATGTTAGCAGGTAGATTATCATTTACAAAAGTCGGGTGTGCCGGCCTTGGCATGGCCACGACAAGACGGTCATGAGGGCGCTGTTTTGCCCATGCTATCAAACTGTCCTTTAAAAAATTCGATATACCTGCAGTCGGTGCTGTGAATGTCCGTCCGTCGATGAATATGGTCATAGAAATAGAAAATTATACGTTTAGCATATCTTTGTATAGCCCTATGGCTGCTTCGAAGGAATATTTTTCCTTGAACAGCTGTCGTGAAGAGGGGTTGAAAGGATAGGGACGATTATAAGCATTGATGGCTTCTATGAATTCGGAAGCCGTATGGCAGATAGTGGCTTCTTTGTTGCTGACATCATAGCCTTCTACCGATTCTTGCGTGCCTATTATATATTTGCCGTATTTCAGTGTCTCGGCTGTCTTCACCTTCATGCCGCCTCCTGTAGTGATAGGTAGTACGGCAAAGTCGGCCTTTTCGAAGTAAGGTTCCAGACTCGGCACATCGCTGAAGATGGATATCTTGTCAGAATGTGTGATGTCGTTGGCAAAGGCATTCATGCCTGAGCCCACAATGGTCAGATGTATATCGACATGCGGAAGGACCTCCTTACAGAACCATTTCAAGCCTTGTGTATTGCCAAAGAAATAGCTGCCGACAAACAACGCTTCTTTAATGTTGTTTTTTTTCTGCTGTTTACGGGCGTTGGAGTCATCATAGTTGTCCGTCATCCAAACCGGTATCTGGTAGTCGGCTTTTTTATGGTAAACCTCCTTGACGCGTGAAGCATCTCTGCTGTTCAGTACGATAATCTTATCAGAATATTTGCATGCACAACGCTCGTTATGTTTGGTGAGCGGTATCAGGAAAAAGTGCGTATAGTCTTTCCCTTCCCAGACGGATGATGAAATGAAATCATACTCCATATTCTGGAAGGAGGTGTAGATGTGGAGCTGAGGATGGCGCTTCCTAGCAACTTTGGCAATATACCCAAGCATGGAACTGTCAATAAAGAGGTCTGTATACTGTCCTGTGTCTAGAAGATGTATGATGTTATCCAAATGTTTCTGGGTAAGTCCTCCCATGAAGCCTTTTAATATTTCTGATATCCTTCTACCATAGAAAGCCATGTTGTGAGGCTCCTTGATGGGCATGATGGTATAGCAGTCAACGGCATTTTCTCCGAGACATGCCTTGAGTCCTTTGATATTGCGCTTAGTACCTTGTCCGCCGCCTGTATAGGCCTGTGTGTTGGCAAAAGTAATATGTAGAAGTTTCCTCATACAGTTGTTTGCTTAATATTCCGGTTCTTCAAATGTCTTTTCGAAGATGTATTTCCGTTCTTGGTAGGACTTAATACCTCCAAAGAGCAGATTGTCGTATTCGTAGATGGGTCCATTATTTGTTGTCGCTGTCTTGATGATGCAGTAAAATCCGATGAACGTGCAAAATAGATAGCGGTTGCGGTCATAGTAGAAACATTTGATAAGGTCTCCCCATAATACCCAATAGGAGAAGATAAACAATAATGCTATACGGTTACTGATCTCGGCAAATTCGCTAAACATGAAATTGGCAAAGAAGTACATGACGATGGCATTGATGAACATTCTGTTTTCGGTTCGTAACTCCTGTAGCTTCTGATAGTAGCAAAAAATGAGCGACCCCGTGATGACTCGTTCGATAAATCCCATGCCAAAGCCTCGTGCTGCCTCATAGTTAGACGTGTATGCTTCCACCTTGTTGTCTATGAAAACGCCACCGATACCTGTGGCTTGTATCATCTTCAGAAAGATGGGAATATGCATGATAAAAACGAATAGACATAGTGCGAAAATGCCCAGATATACCCATCGGTTCAATTTCCGATGGAGGAAAAAGTACATAGGTAGATAGACAATAGCCGAAAAGTGGAACATGAAGGCCACCAGACATAGCGTAAAATATTTGAGGGGTCTTCGTTCCCAGATGCTTGGCAAAGCATTGAGGAAGATGAACAAACTGATGGCATTGCGCATCAGGTTGGCATTTATCATAAAGCCTTCGAACACTAGATACACCACTAGTGCTATCAGTAGGTTGTCGGAATATTTTCGGAAGAACGACAGCAGTAGCCATGTGTTCAGCAGGGTGCTGGTGAAGACAAAGAAATGGAAATTAGGAACCAGGCTTTTATTCAACAGCATGAAAATCAAGAATCCCGGCTCTCGGCTCTTACCCATCTCATAGTTGAAAAGCAAGTCCCATGTGCATTTGTCAAACTCTACGTAGTAGGTCATCCAGTCGGTATTGATAAAACCGCGAAAGGCAAAGAACACGAAGTAAATGAGTATTCCCCATAGTGTGATTTTACGGGTGAATGCTTCGTCTTCTTTCTTTTGTTCTATCAATATGGCAAGAAAGCCTAACAGAATGACGAGTAGAACGTAGGGTATGGCGTAAATCATCTACAGCTCTTTATTCGTTATTGCTTTTTTTCTTCCTTTTCCTGTTCCAGTCGCGTCCATAAAGAATCCATAATGCATCGCATACTATCCCGAGGAAGATAAAGATCAATACGGTGACAGCACGAGGCATGCTGGCAGCCTTGTAGGGCATGATAGGTTGTTCGATGATAGTGAATGCTGGCGTTTTTTCCTGAACTTTAGCCTTGGCGGCTTCAAGTTGTGTGTTCAGCGAAGTATAAGTATTGAACTTCAGTTGCATGTCATTCTCCATATCCTCCAGCTTCAGCTCTATGCTCTTCAGCGCCACATTAGTGACACCGTCCGACGAACTACCATATTTCTGACGGGCCTTCTCGTAATCGGCTTTTGCCTTCATGGCCAGTTCTTTGTAGTAGTTGTAGTCGTTTCGGGCTTTGCTCGTACGATAGTTCGTGATATAGGTCTGAAGACGTTTCTGTAGTGTGTCGGCTACAATGGCAGCAACTAGCGGGTCTTGGTCGGTTACGCTGATACTAATGACACTGGTTTTCTTGTCGATGGTACACATAATAGCATCGCGGATGGCCTTGCAGATATCTTCGTCTTTTCTCGAAATTTTGTACACATCCTTCTTCCCTTTGCCGCTAGCCAGTGGGTCTTTGGGCTTAAGAAGGTTATGCAGCCATAGTTTTGGATAATCCCAAAATGGCGACTTCTGTTCCTCAGTGATATGCTTGTAATAGGTACGCTCTGTATCATCATCCTTCAGACGTACAGGGACGTTGAATAGATTCATGACAAACTCCGTAGAACTGAAGATGTCGGGATAGAGCTCTGGATAGATAGCGTCCATGGATGATTTTCCGGCAAGGTCGATACCGAAATTTGCAGCCATATCAGCCAGATTGTCCGTTAGTCCTAAGCCTCCTGACGATAGCTCCGGTGCCAGAATAACCTCTGCCTTGAAGTATTTAGGAGTATTGAGTGCAACGATGACGCCTATCACTGCTGCCACTGCGATGAATTTGAGTAGCAGCCGCCATTCGTGAAGCACCTTTTCGACCAATGCCAAGAGGTCAATCTCTTTTGTTTTCTTTTTTTCTTCCATAATTCCAATATGTTTAAGCAAATGGAGTGAATCCTTTACAATGATAATCTAATTCTTTGACTCGTTCTTTAATCTTACGTGCTGGAACTCCTGCAACTACGCTGTAAGGCTCGACGTCTTTTGTGACGACAGCCCCTGCACAAACGACAGCCCCTTTGCCGATAGTAATATTCTGCTGGATAACGGCATTATTGCCTATCCATACATAGTCATTGATTTTGACTGGTAGAAAACGCCCGCGAAAATGTTTTGAGTTATAGTCGTGACTGCCAGACATGATACTCACGTTGTGCGAAACGGAGACATTGTTGCCTATTGTAATACCGCCTCGTGCATCCAACAAACACCCTCTGTTGATATGGGAATAGTCGCCAATTGTCAACTGTTGAGGTGTCATAATATAGACTCGCTTCATGACAAATGTACCCTTGCCGATTCTCATTTTCAAGCGTCGCATCCAAAAACGGCGTAACGTCCAAGAGGGGATATGGGGCAGGATGTCGTTCAGCGTGTATTCTGTCAAGAAGGCAATGAACCAGCGGTAAAATGCCGATTGCTTGAAAACCTCTTTCCAGACAGTTTTCTTGATGGAAAGTTTATCTGCAAATGTCAACGGCTTACCTGTTATCACCATCCGGTTGTACTTCAGGTTCTGTTCGTAGCCATAGGAAGCGCCGTCCAACTGATATACTTCAATGGTGGCCTCGGTTTTCTGGAAACGGAAACCGCTTTTGTATAATTCGTAGATGAGTAGCCAGTCCAAAGCGTAGCCGTAGGTAGACTGTTGGCTGACATCGTATAGATGGCTTTTCTGAATCTCTGCCCTCACCAGTGAAGAACCATGCCGATAGATGGGACCATAGCTCATCATGCTAAAATCTGACGTCCGTTTGAAGACGTCACCGTTTTCTTCGCTACGCTCGATGCTGTTGCCGTAAAGGATATCAGCATGATTAATATCTGGTGCTCTGTTGATGGCTTGCTCCAGTGATTGGGGGCTGGCATAGAGATCGCCACAGTTCAGTATGTTGATCCAGTCTCCTGTAGCGTGTCCGATACCTTTGTTTATGGCATCGTAAATGCCGTTGTCGGTTTCTGAACACCAGTAGGCCAGACGGTTGGCATAGTTGCGAACGATATCAGCAGTGCCGTCAGTGCTGCCCCCGTCAATGACGATATATTCCTTGTCTTCCCATGTCTGTGAGAAGAAACTCTCCATGGTCTCCCTAATATGGGTGACGTCATTGAACACGACGGTGATAACACTGATTTTGTTTCGCATAGATGTAAACTACTGATTCCAGATTCCTTTGGCCTTTTTATTGATGAGTAGTCTGCACTGATACAAGTGTATGGCTGCCATGATAGCGTAGCTTGCTGCCATGCAGATAACCACACCTTCAATACCGCCTTGTCGTCCAGTCTGTGAGACGGCAGCAATATACAGTAGCGTGAAGACAACGGACGTAATAATTTGAATTCTTATTTTGTTGAGTCCATTGATGAGCATGGTGGCGCAGTTATTGAGATTGTAGAAGCTGATGTAGGCAAAGACGCATATCGATACGCTGAAGGGAACGGAGATGCTGCTGCCCACCCATAGCTGGTAGAAAATACCCGATATGGCAAGCATGGCGAGTCCTCCAACAATGGTGATTCCCCATACGGTGAGTGCACGCTTGTGGGTTATCCTGATCCATGCATAGTCCCCCTTTACGTAAGCATCGGTATAAGCATTCCACATAGGGGATATGACGATGGTATAAGCAATAGCCAGCAGATTGAAAAACTTATAGGCAATATTATAGGTGGTAACAGCCTCGGGACCAACAAACTGCGTGATGAAGAGATTCGAACTGCCGAAAATCACCAGACAGCTGGTTATCTGGATGAAGAAGAAACCAATACCTTTGGTGAGTATTTGTCTGCCGTAGTTCCAGTCGAAACAGTCTAGTCTGGGCGTCAATTCCGGGTGGTGACGAAACAGCGGGATGCTAGCCACTACGAACCCTAATACGGGAATGGTGGTGAGGATGAGTACGATAATGGTCAGGTTACCTTTTGGAACCACTAGCGTACAGATGAATATCAGCAATAGTGCCACAACATTCGACAAGACGATGATTAGATCGTTGACGCCATATTTTTGCAAGGCAATGTAAACAACGCCGACATTCTTGACGATAAACACGGCCAGCGTCATGATGATGGCAATGAGGAAAGGCAGACGTAGTTGTTCGTCAGTGAGTGTCGTTGTATTGAACACTTTGCTGAGGTTCATCACTACACCGGCTCCTAAAAAGACGATGCCCAGTAGCAATGCGATAGCTGTCAGCATCACGAGGGTTGTCGTCAGGTGTGAGCGGCCTTTCTCGAAGTTGTTTTCTGCAATAGCCTGTGCCAGGTAATTTCTCATACCGTTGCCCAGCCCCACGTCAAAAAAAGAAAACCACAAAAGAACCGAAGAAAGCGTCATCCATATTCCATACTGCTCCTTGTCTAAATAGTCAAGCGTAATGGGGACAATCAGAAACGATGTCACCAGCCCCACTGCTTTCATGGAACCAGACAGGAGAATGTTGTTGCGGAGTATGACGTTCCTTTCGTTCATGCTTCTCTTACTTCGTCAAATTAGCAATAGTGGCAATCATCGTACCAAGGGAGGCGGCGGTAGTGCCGAGGCTCAGCCATTGCTGGAGGCCGAATCCCTGACGTTGGCGCTTGGTGGGAACCACAATCTGGCAACCGGGCTTGGGTTTGTGCTTGCGGTCGGCTTTGGCCACCATGCCATTCATATAGATAATGATGGTCTGGCTCTTTTTGGCGGTCGATGTGGTGCCACCGGCTCTCTCAATATAGTAGTCGGCTTTTTCGCCTTCCCTGAATTGTACGGTGTTGGGGTAGAGTACCTCGCCGTTGATGCTGACGGTATTGGTATAGCGGGGTACTACGATGCGGTCACCATCACGCAGGATGGGGTCGTCGTCGCTGTTGGGACTGGCCATAGCCTTGTCAAGCTCGATACCTACGGGGTAGGTGGCGTTGGTCAACAGCTTCCTGACGTCGATAGAGTCCTTGCCGGAGTTACGCTGGGCCGTACGTAATACGGTTTCCATCATGTCGCGCTCTTCGGGAGTCATGAGTCGCAGCAGTTTGGTGCCTTCAGGGTAAGCGCGCTTTGTCAGACCACCAGCCTGTTGGATGACGTCGCTCAGTCGCTGACCCTTGTTTGACAGTGCATAGGTGCCCTCAAACTGCACCTCACCCTCGACGATGACGTTCTGCTGCTCGGTATAGTTGGGCGAACGGCGTACATACACCTCGTCGAAGGGCTGTAGTGTGAAGTCGGGCTGACCTTGTATCTCGAAGTTGGGCGTCAGTTTGAAGCTGAACGTCTGGGCTATCTGATCGTCAGCCTCAGTGGCGCTGGGGTTGGTGATACGACGCGCTACGTCGACCTTCACCAGCGAAGCGGCCTCCGTCGTGCCGCCAGCCTGGATAATCAGGTCCTCAACGGTCTCGTTGGCAGCATAGCGGTAAGTTCCGGGATAGTGCACCTCACCATTGATGCTGACGGTTCTCAGCTCCTGGTTCTCCTCGCGACTGGCGATGTAGATGACGTCCTCGTTTCTCAGCGGTACGTCGGGCGTGGTACCTTCCAGAATGCCGACGATATCCAGACTCTGCACTTCCAGCGTGCGGTCTGTCTTCATGCGGTGCATCACGGCATGCTGTCCGATGGCTCCTTCCGTCAGTCCTGCAGCGGCTTCCACAAGTCCCTTCACGGTGCTGATGTCACCACCTACCTGATACATGCCCGGACGGAAGATCGCACCCTTGATTTCCACCATGTTCTGATAGCGTACGATGGTAGAATCAACACTTACCGAGTCTTCGTCCATCAGTTTGAAGCTGTTCATGTCGAACTCACCCACGCTGAACACCGAATAGCCTGCACCGGCCTTGCGGTTGATGCGGATGGCCTTGGTATAGGCGTCACCCGTGAATCCACCGGCATAGCGGAGTAGGGTAGCGGCGCTCTCCGTCTTCTTCATCTCGTAGAACATCGGGCGTTTCACCTTACCTGTAATATTCACCAGTGCCTCGTAGGGAGCTACTGTCACCACGTCGTTATCCTGCAGTCGCACGTCGCCTGACAGCTTGCCGTTCAGCAGGAAGTCGTAAACATCGACGTTCGACAACAGTTTGCCGTTACGATAGACCTTCACGTTGCGCAGCGTACCGATTTCGTTCGGACCACCAGCCATATAAAGGGCGTTATACACGGTGGCAAAGGCCGACATCGTGTAAGTTCCGGGAGTCTTTACCTCACCAATCACGCTGATGGTGATGGTGCGGGTCTGACCTACCGTCAAATCAATCTTCGAACCCTGATAGCGGGGACCTAGTTCGCGCTTCAGACGGGCTTTCGCCTGACTGACGCTGAGACCGCCTAACTGGATGACGCCGATGCCATCGATGGTGATGGTTCCGTCGGGCGAGATGGTCTCACTGACGCTTTCCTGAGAGGCGCCCCAGACATCTACGTTCACCACGTCGCCAGGGCCCAGACGGTAGTTCTGTGGCGTGGCGAGGTTCATCGAACTCTCAAATGTCAGTTTCTTGTTGTTGAACACGTCGTGACCGAAGATCTTACGCTTGTCTTCGTCCTTATCCTTCATGAACGTTTCGTCATAGTATTTCAGCGAGTCGGGCATCATGAAGTCCATGGCGTCGTCCATCTCCACGAAGTCGGCATCATCGTCGTCGTATGTATGCTTCTGGATCTGGTTTTTCTTCTTGGTATCCTTGAGGCGAAACTGTGACGCCTTCTTCTTGTCCAGCGCCTTCTGCTCCTGGCGTTTCTCGCCGTTCTGCTCTCTCATGCGGGTCTTGACCTCTTTCGACCCCGCTGTGATGTCTTCAGCACCCAGCGCGCCGTTCTTGATTTGTTTCTGATATTTCTTCTGGATACGGCGTATCTGCTCGATAGTCACACCACGCTGCATCAGTTGTGTCACTATCTGCTGGCGCGACACACCATTCGCGTTCTGTTCTATCACGTAGTCCATTACCTGATTGTCGGTCATACCCGACTGGGCCCAGCCCATTGTGGCACACATCACAATGCTGGCTATGAGAGTAGCAAGTCGTTTCATAGACATCTATTAATGCATTAATATATTATATTAACCCATTTCTGGGCGAAATATTGCGCAAAGGTACGAAAAATAAATGAAATAAGTATATTGTTTCAAAAAAAATGTGTACCTTTGCAGCCGAAATGCGAAAAATCGCTCCTGGGGTTGACTGGATTTGACAGCAGGATGAGATGGTACGTAAGCATGCGGAGTGACGACTGTGGACTCCATAATCACGTCGGTCGAAAAATTAATTGGCAACAATGAGTATGCTCTCGCTGCCTAATCGAAGTATAGTAGATTACTGGCTTTATTCTTTTACAAGGTAGAAGAACGAGACGTCGCTCCGAGGATGTTGTTCCGAATCCGGAGATTCAGCGGCGCAGGTTAAATCGGAAATAGTCTTGTCAGGCCTCGATGACGGGATGAAATTTTAGAGGATAAGGGTGCGATTGGTGGTCCGGGTCTTGTTGCATCACGAAAATGAAGACCGGAATAAGCATGTAGAAAGCGTATGGTTTCCCTGTTTGGACGAGGGTTCGACTCCCTCCAGCTCCACACTTATGAAAGGTAATAAGATTTTTTTGTTGGCTGCTGCAATGATGACGTCCGTGTCGATAAGTGCACAAATAGACAAGCAGCCGTGGGGTAAGTTTAATCACCTAAATGTTGGTGTAACGTTAGGTACGACGGGACTGGGTGTTGAGGCCAGCATGCCCATTAACAAATATTTGTGGGTGCGCTCGGGACTGAGTTTCATGCCGCGTATGGAAGTGCCGATGACCTTTGAAATCCAGGTGGGTGACGACCCTGCAACGAGTAAAGAGAAGTTTTTTAAGATGTCCAGTGCCCTGGAGTCCTTCACGGGTAAACCTGTGAGTGATAACGTGTATATGACTGGAAAGGCTAAAATGTGGAACTGGAATGTGCTGTTTGACATTTATCCGTTTCAGCAGAACCAGCATTGGCGTGTGACGGCGGGATTCTTCCTCGGTCCGTCGAATGTCGCTGAGGCGTTTAACCAGACGGAGAGTATGGCGTCGTTGGTGGCAGTGGACATCTATAATAACGTTTACGACAAGCTACACGGTAAGTCAAAGCGCGAACTGGCTGGCGTAAAATTGATTGATCTGGGACCAGGCTATGAAGACGTCTATTTGGACATAAACATGTTGCTGAAGATGCAGGAGATGTTTGATAATGCGGGACGGATGGGTCTCTATTTAGGTGACTATAGTCACGATATCACTGACGCGGACGGCAACGTGATTCACAAAAAGGGTGATCCTTACGTGATGACTCCTGATGATGACCATATGGTGAAGGCGGATATGAAGGTGAATGCGTTCAAACCCTATATCGGTTTCGGTTACGACGGTCGTCTGGTGAAGGGTAACGACCGCCTGCATGTCGGTTTTGATGCCGGTATCATGCTTTGGGGTGGTAAGCCCAGCCTTTACGCACACGACGGAACAGACCTCATTAAAGATGTGGAAAACATTACTGGAAAGGTTGGTGACTACGTTGACCAGATGTCTAAACTGGTGATATATCCTGTAGCGAACGTGCGATTTACTTACACCATATTCTAACAATAAACCCCAGCCAAACGGCTGGGGTTTATTGTTAGAAGAACTTCCTATTATTTTACCACATATTTGCGACCATTCATGATGTAGATGCCGCGCGACAGCTGGCTGTCGGTAACCTTGCGGCCTTGCAGGTCGTAGATATTACCACTCTTAACATCTACAGTGATAGCATGGATGCCTGTGGTTCCATCGGTGATGTTTGTGAATTCGCCCCAACCATAAGCATTCTTATATGCTTCAACGCAACCCTCGGGTACGTTGACTACACAGGTTTCTTTATTGACACCGGCAAATACTGTCGATGCCCTGCGCATAGCGAGGATGTCACCATCATAGCATGTAGGTGGTACGTTAGCCTTGACATTGATAGTTTCCAGTGAAGTACAATCTCCGAATGCATTGCCACCGATACCTACAATCGATTCTGGGATGGTGATTTCTTTCAGTTCTGTATTACTTTGGAAAGCGCCACCGGCAATCGTAGTTACCTTGTATGTCACGCCGTTCACAGTAATTGTCTCAGGAATAGAATAGGTAGAACCAGCGTTCTCATTGCCTACGAATGATACAGTGTTGTCATCTTCTACGATGTATTCTGAGCCATCTTCATCGATGATGGTAGCTTTGTTGATTGTCAGTGTACCTGCCACGTATGAAATATTGTAGTTTTCGGCCTCTGCACCGCTGACAACAATTTCGTATTCACCAGGTTCGCTGTTCTTGGTGGCGTTGCACGTGATGGTGGGCTGTTTGGTCAGTACACTCTTGTCATCGTTGTTCTTGAAACCTCTGTAAATTACTTCAAACTCAGGCAAATCGTCGCCCTGCGTAATCTCATAACTCTTGGCTGTGATGGTGAGCTGAGCCTTGCTGATGGTCAGTGTACCTTCCGTCAGATTGATGACGTCGTTGGTCAACGTTCCCTTGGCAATGTTGATGGTATAGGTACCTACAGGTGACTGTGAGGTGGCTTCGCAACTCAGTGCGGGTTCACCCTGAGGGGTGCCGTCGGTGACCGTATAGGTCAGAGTGGGAACGTTGCTGCCGTAAACCATCGTCTTGTCATCAGCCTTGATGCTTACTTTGGTCTGCACGGGAGCAATAACAACTTCAAAGTCAGCGGGTAAAACCTGACTCTCATCAGGGTTTGAAAGCACAATATTGCTAAAGCGGATGGTGCCAGACTGGAAATTGCTGGATGCCACGATAGTGATATTGATAACTGCACCTTCAGTACCTGTAATCAACTTGTTTTTTTCATGTTTCAAGGTGAAACGAATATCTCCGTTACTCAGACGATTGGACGACAACGAATGCTTCGATGTGCATCTTGAAGTTTTTTCTGCTTTGTATTCTTCTTCTTCCTCGTCATAAGGTATTGACAAACCGTCAGGGAGGGTAATATCGAATTGCAGGGCTGTAACTTCAAAATCAGGGTTTATTAAGTCTACAGCCAGAGTTTTTGTCTCTCCAGCGCTGATGGTAAAGTCTTCTACTGCAAGTCTTGACTGACTCTGAGCACTGGCAGCAAAAGGAAGCATTGCCAATAAAAGCAGACTATTTTTTAAAATCTTCAGTGTTTTCATTTTCTTATTCAGCTTTTAAAATTATATTTCCTAATATAACGGCATCGGTAACATTTACAGTGCCGTCGTTGTTTAAGTCAGCTTCAGATGTTTCTGGCGTAATGCCCAAAATCATATTGCCAATAACAACATAGTCGGTGACATTCACTTTACTGTCGTGATTGAGGTCACCTCTTGGATAGCTGGGCTCCTCACCTGTGATAACTTTCAGCACGTCGGGAGCTGAAGGACTAACCTTGATATAGGCCGTATTGGATGGGATATATTTCAGGTTGGTGGCCTTGACAAAAGCCAGCGAACCATCGCTTGCCGTGCCGAGCACGCGCATGGTGGCAGGGTCATAAACTTTCACATTGGTATGATTACCGGCATCGGGATAGCAGAAGTAAACACCAGTGAGCTTGTTTCCTGAGGCAGAGCCGCTGGCAGAGGCACCGACATTCAGCTTGTTGTTTTTAGTCTCCTGAGCAGCACTCTTGATGATGACGGGGGTAGAGGCAGGAACACCACCGGTGATTTCCTTGATGTGAACCTTACCTGTTGCCTCATTAATGTTGTCGACATAATAGGCTTCCATTCCTTCTGAAAAGAAGGTGAATGGGAAAGCAGCATAGAATGTCTGATAGTAGCTGCCCCCTGCCGAAACGGTTGGCGCAAGGCCGAAGTAGTTGTCTCCAGTCGTTACGGGAATGACATCCCAATCGAGATATTCACTTTGTGTACTTATATTGACATTGGTTACAAACCTGCCTCTTTCCTTTGTCTCTTCGTCTGCCCAGGCGTAAATTATTTCGTCAGCCAGATACTTTGTGGCGACATTGTTGCTGGCATAACACCAGTACTTGTTGTCGCCCATGTCCTCAACTTGCACTGCGTATTGGATAATCTCGTAGCTTCCCGTTCCCTGACTCTGAAAGTCGTATCCGTTAGGTCCTTTTATCTTTTTGAAATAGATGATGGAACCGGGGTCGGAGACAACGATGTCCCAACTGCGCTGTGTGCACAAAGCACCTAAGTCGGCATCAGTCGTCTGATAGTTGATGCTTCCTCTATTGTCGAGCACACGAGCGTAGCGTCCCTGCTTGGAGCTCTTGACACGGTAGTAACCGTCGCCAGTGAGCTGGGCCTGGGCTGCCAGCGTACAAATCATTGTGAGTAAAAGGAGTTGTATTCTTTTCATAAGCATACGTTATTTTGAAAAAGAATCTGACTCCTACCATACCGCTTTGGGTATGGATAAGAGCCAGACTCAATATTGGTTTAAACTATGAAAAACATGCTAATTACTCTGCGATACAGATAGTCACACGGTTGAGGTCGTTCTCAGCGAACGGCTGTACACGTGAACCCTTAGAATCGAAGAAGATTCGATTTGCAGAGATATTGTAATCGTTCATCAGAGTCTTCACGACAACGTCAGCACGCTGCTTGGCGAGACGGTCGTTGATGCGGTTGTTACCAGTACCAGCGTCTGCATAACCCGTAACCTCAACCTTGGCTCTGGGGTTAGCGTTCAGATAGTCAGCGATGTCCTTGATCTTCTCAGCCTCGGTCTCTCTCACCTTGAAAGAGTTGATGGTGAAGAAGATATCACGACGCATCTTCTCGATAGGCTTCACCTCTACCTTAGCGGGAACCTCTACGACCTTCTCAACAACCTTCTCTACGTAGCGAATCTCGGGCTCTGGATCAGGAATGAACTTGGTGGTATAGGTCTTGCCGAGGTTGATCTTCACACCTGCGAGGGCGTTGAAGTACCAGTCCCAGTTGCCAGCCTTCTTTGAGTTGTACTTGTCAGAGAGGGTATTGGCATTACCTTCGATGTTGATGCTCACTTTGTCAGAAACGCGGAAGTCGAAGAGCAGGCCAGCCTTACCGAAAGGTCTTACCTTAGTGCCGTCCCAGAGGTAACGCATGTTCTGCTTGCCATCATACACCAAGTTGGAATTGCTGTTCTGATAAGCAATGATCTGATTCTCTACAGTCTGTGCCTCGTCGTTCTTGAAACCGATGTTAGCACCACCGCCAATCAGTGCATACACATTGAGCAGACGGTTGGGGTTGTAGTTGCAAACAATGTTAGAGAGGTTGAACGTGAACTCCAGAGAGGGAGCTACATAGTTCCACTTCCACTTACCCTCATAGCTCTGTGCAGGAGTCATATCGGTATCATCGAGCTTGATGACGCCCTTGCTCTGCCAAGCGTTTACTGCGAGACGCAGACCAACGACCTTTGTGAAGTTGTAACCTACGCCAATCTGTGCAGTAGGAGACAACAGATCGCCGAACTTGCCCTCACCCAAGGTGTACTGTCCACCGCCCTGCAGGGTAATATACCAATGGGGCTGGAACACATATTCTGTGGTGCCTTTCTGCTCGGCCTGGGCAGATGCTGAAAGCACGCCCAGGAAAAGCAGAAGTGACATTATTGTTTTCTTCATGTTCTTAATCCTTTAAAATGTTTACTTTAAATTAGAACTGTACGTAGAAACGCTTGTTAACAATCTTACCGTGATAGTCAACGGCGTTGTAGCTGATCTCGTAGATGTAACCAGACTGACCGTTAATCGTGCAGGTCTTCTCAGAGTCAATTACCTTAGCCATGTTCTCACCGTTAGCACTCTTACCGAGGCTTGCAGCAGCCTCTGAACCGTCAGCATTGAAGACGTCAGATACAACGATGTACTTCTTGTAAGCAGGAGCAACCAGCTCAAGGGTGTAAGAGGTAGGAATGAGTGTCAGTGAAGAACCGCTCACCTTGGTAGGATTGCTCTTAGAACGTGACAGCAGACTAATCTTATCACCGCTCTTAGCAACCAGAACAGGCTGCAGAGCCTTGTTAGGAGCCTTGCTGAAGATGCTGTTCAACTTGTTGTAAGCCTTTGTGATAAGACCATTCACCTCAGACTTGACATCGTTGAAAGCATTTTGGATGGTAGCGTTAAGATCACCAATAGCAATAACATCGTTCAGCAGATCAGCCAGCGGGCTGGTAGAGCCATAACGGGCGTTAATCTGGTCGGCAACATACTTGATAGTATTGTACAAGTTAACATCCTCGATCTTAAGGGATACACTTTCAACCAAGTTCCAATTCACAGTCTGCCATTGACCAAGGTCAAGGTTGTATACCCAAGGATCTGTCTCGTCCTTCATGTAGTACCTATAATGACCGTCAGTTACCAGGATGTAAAGATCATTACCATCTGCGTCTTTCAAAGTTCCCTGAATGGTGACTGTTACATTCGGATTGGTAGGATCGATGACAATGTCCTTGATGATGATATTAGGATCATACTTCGAGAAGTCAGGCAAGTTAAGATTGAGCTTGTCGCTAATCTTATCCAAAAGTTTATCAGCTATTTCCTGAAGCTTAGCCTCACCGGGCAGGTTGACATTCATATCCTTCAGGAATGCATAAGAGAAGGGCTTGATAGCGGCAGCAGCCAGACCATACTGAGAGTAAACGCTATAGCTCTTCTGACCAACAGCGTCAGTACGAGCAGGAGCGGTCCAAGTAGCCTTGGCAGCGTAAGCGGGCATTACGTCCTTCATGCTTGACATCAGGGCAGCACCGAAGCTCAGCACGCTGCTCTTGGTCTTCTCCTTCAGCATATCCTTAGCCTGTGATTCAAGTTGCTTGAAGTCAAGACGAATCTTAGCTTTCTCAATATCGGTCAGAGTAGCCTCTGCCTCATAGAAACCGTTATAAGCACGAGTGTAACCGAAGCTCAGCTCTTTCTCAGAAACAGCCAGAGGCTCGAGCTCAACACCAGCAGCCTCGCCCGTAGAGCTCTCCAGAGCCAGAACCTTACCAGTGAAGTCAACCTCAGCGGGGTTCACGGTCACGTACAGTTTACCAGCGTTACCCTTGGTGTCACCATTCTTGGTGCTAACGAACTCGCCAGAAATATTCACCTTGTCGGAGAAAGAACCAATTACCTCCATGTTACGTGCGGTCCAGAACTCAGAAGCGTCAACATAATCGGCACTAGAGTTCTTTGCGGGGAATTCTACAGAAGAAGATACCTCACCATAGTAAGCAGCGAGAATCTGTGAACGAACGTCCAGAGGAGTGTTGAAGTAACCGATGACGGGGCTCTCGGTACCCTGCAGAATGATGCCGGTAACCATCTTGTCGAGCAGGTCGTCAATACGATCGTTCAACTTCTTGATCTCTTCCTTGAGCTCATCCTTGGTTACAAATGTCTTGACGAGCTTCTCCAGTTCGCTGATGCGAGTCTCGTGGTCGTTCAGACGGCCGGCATTCTCCATAGCGAGCAGCAGAGCCTGCTGAGCCAGATAGAGAGCGTCGTTGGCAGTCTCCTGAGCCTTGGCAATCTTCTTTTTGCAATCGGGATCGCAACCGCCACCACTGATATAGATGGTGTCCGTGTTAATCTCCAGCCACTTCAGGATAGAGTCAACCTTGTAGTTCAGGTTATAAATGGTGGTATCCCAACCATAGATGGCATTAGCGATACTATCGATACGATTCTCAATATAAATCTGCCATGCATTCAGGGTGTTCAAAATCTTCAGCTGATCCTCAATCTCGCTGAACTTAATCTTAATCCACTCATCATCGTAAGGATTGGTGATGTAGATAGTGGTGGTGTCACCACCGCCGCCTTCACATGTGCAAGACTTGATGTTCTTGATAGCTTCCTCAAGGTCAGCAATTCTCTTCAGAGCCTTTTCAAACTCCTCCTGAGAAGCGTACTTTGAAGGATCGCAGGTGCAGCTCTTAATGTTGCTGAGTCGCTTTTCCAATTCTGCGATCTGATTCTGAATAGCATCAGTAATGGTGATCTGCTTGTTAATACGAGCCTTCAGATCATCGTAAGAATCCTCATCGTAGTCTTTACAAGCTACGAAACTGCTCATGCTAAACACTGCCAGTGCAAACATGAGGAATCCAGTAATAATTTTCTTGTTCATAAATAAATTAATATTACAATTAAACATTTTGTTATAATTTTCCCTATGTATATATATGAATAATGTGCAGGCGATGCGCCCACGAATCCCTTTGCTTTCGTCTCACTTTTTCTCAAATTCGCTGCAAATTTAAGTTTTTTTTTCATATCTTCCAAAAAAATAGCTACTTTTTTTGCAGAAAATGCTTTTTTTTTGTGTTATCTCAGTCTTTTTTAGTAACTTTGCGTTCGAAAATGAATAAAAAAAGAACACAAAGAACATGAAACGACTATTTGCAGTACTATTGGCAGTGACGTTCTTATTCTGTGCTAATGGCCGCGAACGCATCAATTTTGACAAAGGATGGCGTTTTACGTTAGGCGATAACATGAACATGGCTGATGTGGAGTATAATGATAGCAAGTGGCGCCTGTTGGATCTGCCTCACGACTGGGCCATCGAGGGTGGTTTCAGTGCCCAGAACAAGTCGGGAGCCGGTGGCGGTGCTCTGCCTGGCGGTGTGGGCTGGTACAGAAAACATTTCCGCGTGCAGGATGTCTGTAAGTATTTCCTCGAGTTTGACGGTGTCTATATGAATGCCCTCGTCTTCGTCAATGGCGAGATGGTTGACTACCGTCCCTACGGCTATAGCTCGTTCACCATCGATATCACTCGCTACCTGCGCTGTACGGATAATGTGATTGCCGTACGTGTGGACAATAGCGACCAGCCCAATTCGCGCTGGTATTCCGGTTGTGGCATCTATCGCCACGTATGGCTTACGAAGACCGAATATGTTCATGTAAGACAATGGGGTGTACATGTAGAGACCAATGCGAAGTCGGGACAGGTGAAGGTCTCGACGATTGTGGCAGGCAAGAACTATAACGTACAGCACGTCGTGACCGATGCTGCCGGCAATGAGGTGGCAAGGGGAAGCGGCGAGAGGGCAGTGATGCATGTCAATCCCTCTACCTTGAAACGTTGGTCGCCGGAGTCTCCATATATTTATAAGGTTCGCACGCGCGTATTTAGTAAAGGTAATATGGTTGACGAGGTAGTCACCACGACGGCGTTCCGCGATTTCCGTTTCGATGCGAAGACCGGTTTTTGGCTCAATGGCAAGAATATGAAGTTGAATGGTGTCTGCGAGCACCACGACCTGGGTTGTCTGGGTGCTGCCGTACATGAGGACGCCTTGCACCGCAAACTGCTGAAGCTCAAGGCAATGGGTGTCAATGCCATCCGCTCGAGTCATAACCCTCCGGCTCCCGAACTGCTGAATATGTGTGACACGATGGGTTTCATCGTGATGGACGAGTCGTTTGATATGTGGCGTCGCCGTAAGACACAGAACGACTATGCCCGTTTCTTCGACAAATGGCATGAGCGCGACCTGTCCGATATGGTGTTGCGTGATAGGAATCATCCCTGTATCCTGATGTGGTCGATAGGCAACGAGGTGCTGGAACAGTGGAGCAGTGCCGATGCCGACACGTTGACGCTGGAACAGGCGAACCTCATCCTGAATGCCGGTCACGATGCCTCGACACTGGCTAAAGACGGTGAGAAGAGCGTCAATACGCTGCTGGCCGAACATCTGGCAGACATCATTCGCCGTTATGACACCACGCGACCCATTACTGCCGGCTGTAACGAGCCGTCGCCGGGTAACCATCTGTTTAAGGGCAAGGCGCTGGACATTATCGGCTATAACTATCACCACGAATGGATCAAGGATGTGCCGCAGAACTTCCCCGGCCGACCGTTTATCTTGACGGAATCGGTGTCGGCACTACAGACTAATGGTTACTATCGTATGCCGTCGGACGAGGTCATCATAGCCCCGAAAGACTGGCGCGAGACGTATAACGATTCCAGCTTTATGTGTTCGGCCTACGACAATATGCATGCCCCTTGGAGTTCGACACACGAAGAGACGTGGGATGTGGTAAAGCATACACCGTATGTCGGCGGACAGTTTATCTGGACGGGTTTCGACTATATCGGTGAGCCGACGCCTTACGGTTTCCCTGCCCGCAGCAGCTATTTTGGTATCATCGACCTGGCAGGACAGCCGAAGGATGTCTATTATATGTACCAGAGCGAATGGACCAACAAACCTGTGCTCTATCTGTTCCCGCACTGGAACTGGCAGAAGGGACAGGAAGTTGACCTGTGGTGCTACTATAATCATGCCGACGAGGTAGAGCTCTTTGTCAACGGCAAGAGTAAGGGTGTTCGTCGCAAGACGCAGAGAACAGGGAAACCGATAAAGGGTGCCGCCCTGAATACGCCTTACCATGTGGGTTGGCGTGTGAAGTTCGAACCTGGTGAGGTGATGGTCATTGCCCGTAAGAACGGACAGCCCACGCTCAATCAGGTTATCCGTACTGCCGGCGCTCCCCATCATATCCGGCTCGACATCGACTATAAGGGCAAGGAACTAACCTTCGTGCAAGCAACTGTTGTTGATAAGGATGGCAACCGCTGTCCGACGGCCGAGAACCAGTTGCGCTTCACAACCACCAAGGGGAAGGTCATTGCCACCGATAATGGCTGCCAGACGTCGATGGAACGTTTCACCAGTCCGAATCGCAAGGCTTTCTTCGGTCGTTGTATCGCTGTCGTGAAGGGACACGGAGAACTGACAGTCAGTGCCGATGGTCTGGCACCAAACAAAATCAGGTTCTAAAATCTGAAACTTGAATCATGAAACATGAAACATTAAACATTATATATTAATTATGGAAAAGAAAAACTGGAAACCCGCTACGCTCTGCGTGCAGGCTGGCTGGGAACCCAAAAACGGAGAGTCGCGCGTGCTCCCCATCTATCAGAGTACAACATTTAAGTATGACAATACCGAAGAGATGGCCGATCTCTTCGATTTGAAGAAGGAGGGCTATTTCTATACCCGTTTGGCCAATCCGACAAATGACGCGGTGGCCCGTAAGATTGCTGCTCTGGAGGGTGGAGTAGGGGCTATGCTGACGTCATCCGGACAGGCTGCGAACTTCTATGCGCTCTTTAATATCTGCGAGGCAGGTGATCATTTCGTCACCTCGAACGAAATTTACGGTGGAACATACAACCTTTTCGGTGTGACGCTGAAAAAGCTCGGTATCGAGTGTACGTTCATCTCGCAGGAGGCCAGCGAGGAGGAAATCGACAAAGCCTTCCGTCCGAATACGAAGGCACTGTTCGGTGAGACCATCTCGAATCCGGGATGTAAGATTCTCGATATCGAGAAGTTTGCCCGTATTGCCCATAAGCACGGCGTTCCTTTGATTGTCGATAACACCTTCCCCACACCTATCAACTGCCGTCCTTTCGAATGGGGTGCGGATATCGTGACGCATTCTACGACGAAATATATGGACGGTCACGCCACACAGGTGGGCGGATGTGTCGTCGATAGTGGTAACTTTGATTGGGATGCCCATGCTGACAAGTTCCCGGGACTCTGCACCCCCGATGAGTCGTATCACGGACTGACCTATACGAAGGCTTTCGGAAAGATGGCCTATATGACCAAGCTTGTGGCACAGTTGATGCGAGACTTGGGCAGTATCCCCGCGCCACAGAATGCTTTCCTGCTGAATCTCGGACTGGAGACGCTCCATCTGCGCATCAAGCGGCACTGTGAGAATGCCCAGCGTGTTGCGGAGTTCCTGGCTCAGGACGACCGCGTGGCTTGGGTACATTATAGCGGACTGAAGGACGACGAGTGTCACGCATTGGCTGAGAAATATCTGCCGAACGGCTCGTGCGGCGTGATTGCTTTCGGACTGAAGGGAACGCGCGAGACAGCGGTGCAGTTTATGGATTCCCTCAAGCTCATTGCCATCGTCACTCATGTGGCTGATGCCCGTACTTGTGTGCTTCATCCCGCCTCGCACACCCACCGTCAGCTCTCTGATGAACAGCTGCGTGAGGCTGGTGTGGCCCCCGACCTTATTCGTCTGTCGGTAGGTATTGAGGATTGTGACGACATCCTGGTAGATATCCGTCAAGCCCTTGACAAAATATAATCCCTACTTTGTCTATCACTCCTATGCACATCGCAATCGCAGGAAATATCGGAAGCGGCAAATCGACACTCACGCAGATGCTCGCCAAGCACTACGGGTGGGAGCCGCGTTACGAGTCGGTGGATAACAATCCTTATCTGGAGGACTACTATCGTGACATCCACCGTTGGTCGTTCAATCTGGAGGTGTACTTCCTGAAGGAACGTTTCCGAGACCTGCTGGCTATTGCCGAGTCACAGCACAGCATCATTCAGGACCGCACGATCTATGAGGGCGTCTATGTGTTTATGCAGAACAACAAGGCGATGGGTAACCTCTCCGACCGCGACTATGAGACCTATATGGAACTCTTCGAGCAGATGATGTCGATGGTGCGCGTTCCTGACCTGATGATCTATCTACGGGCTTCCGTTCCCCATCTGGTGGCAAATATCCAGAAGCGCGGAAGGGAATACGAACAGACCATCCAGCTGGATTATCTGCAGAACCTCAACGAGCGGTACGACGACTTTATCTATCACAAATATCCCGGACAGGTGATGACCGTCAACAAGGACGACCTCGACTTCCTGCATAATCCCAAGGATTTCGCGCAGATTGTCGATAGGATTGATCGCACGCTCTTCGGACTATTCCCAAACCTCTAAACTTTCAACTCTCAACTCTCAACTTTCAATCGTATGCACATCGCAATCGCCGGAAACATCGGCAGCGGAAAAACCACGCTGACCAAATTGCTCGCCCACCGTTATGGTTGGACGCCACGTTTCGAACCCGTAGATAACAATCCCTATCTGGCAGATTTCTATGCCGATATGCCTCGCTGGTCGTTTAACCTGCAGGTGTACTTCCTGAACAAGCGTTTCAAGGAAGTGGTGGAGATATCCAAGTCGAAGGAGGTCATCATTCAGGACCGAACCATCTTCGAGGATGCCCGAATCTTTGCGCCGAACCTGCACGGACAGGGCATGATGAGCGACCGCGACTTCGAGAACTACAGTGACCTCTTCGACCTGATGATGTCGCTGGTGAAGTTGCCGGACCTCATGATCTACATCCGTTCCTCCATTCCTACGTTGGTGGCACAGATTCAGAAACGCGGCCGCGAATACGAGCAGACCATGCGTTTGGACTATCTGCAGGGTTTGGAGAAACGCTATGAGGATTGGATAGCAACGTACAAGGGTCCGTTGATTATTGTTGATGGCGACCACTGTAAGTTTGGCGACAATCCCGAGGACCTGAAGCAGGTCACAGACATGATTGACGCCAAGCTCTTCGGCCTGTTCCCGATGGAATAGCTATTTCCCGAGGAATTTTGTGTCAAGGTAGCGCTGAAAGGCTTCCTTGTACAGGTCTCCGATGGGGAGATAGGTGTCCTTATCTAAGATGATGCGATTTTTGTTGACTTCCTCGATTTTGTTGAGATTGATGATGTAGGAGCGGTGTATGCGCATGAAATTGGCAGGCAACCGCTCCTCCATTTTTTTCATTGACAACAGCGTGATGATGGGCTTGGCGTCGGTGTCGAGCCACACTTTCAGATATTCGCTCATACCCTCGATATAGCGAATATCGCTGATGTTTACCTTGACGATACGGTAGTCGGTCTTGAGGAAGAGGACGTCGGAGGACATAGGGGCGTCGGAACTGCCAACTACTTGACCGGCTAACACCTGAGCAGTGGCCGTAGGGAGCTCTAACCTTTCCTTCAGGCGATTGGCGGCGCGTTGGAAGTCCTGCAGCCCAAAGGGCTTGAGCAGGTAGTCGACAGCATTGACACGAAAGCCTTCTACGGCATATTCCGAATAGGCCGTCGTAAAGACGACGAGTGGCGGTACGGTGAGCGACTTCACAAAGTCCATGCCGTTGAGGTCGGGCATGTTGATGTCACAGAAGATGGCATCCACGGTGTCATTCTCTAAGAATTTCCGTGCCTCCAGCGCACTCTGACACTGGGCTGCCAACTCCAGAAACGGTACTTTTTTAATATATGCAACGATTTGTTGGAGTGCCAACGGCTCGTCATCTATGGCCAATACTCTAATCATAATAGCGGAATGGTTAGTTCGACATGATAGACGTCTAGTTCGTCTTGTATATTCAGTGTATAGTTGTTGTCATACAGTAAGTTTAAGCGTTGTTTGACATTCTTGAGTCCTACGCCGCCCTTCTCTTCGTTGGGTTTGTCGGCCTTCGAGTTGCGGCAAGTGAAGTGTAGCTTGTCGTTGACAGCCACTTTGACATCGACAAACGACTCGTGTTGGTACGAAATGCCGTGTTTGAAGGCATTCTCAATAAAGGTGATGAGCATCAGGGGCGGAATCTGCTTGTCAGGCGCCTCTTGGGGTAGGTCAACGGAAATCCGCACCTTATCGGTATATCGCAACTGCATCAGTGTGATGTAGTGACGGATGAAATCAAATTCGCGCGAGAGGGGCACTCCCTTCTTATCGCCTTCGTACAACACAAAACGCATCATCTTCGACAGTTCCAGTATCGTGTCCTTCGCTTTCTCAGGGTCGATATCCACCAGTGCATGGATATTGTTCAGCGTGTTCATGAAGAAATGTGGATTGATCTGATACCTCAAATATTCCAACTGCTGTTCCAGATTCTCCTTTTCCAGCGCCTGCAGCTTCTTTTGGTCGTTGCGCGTCTTGAAATAGAGTTTGATGCCGAGGTTCATACCGCACATCAAGATGACAATGACGATAGCCACAATGTCGCGTTCACCGATGAAGGCAGGTGGACGCCTGTCAAATTTCTCGCCTCTGAACTCTGGCTTCTCGCCCCCGAATTCTGGCTTCTCGCCTCTGAACTCTGGCGGAGGCTCGTGATCAAAACGATTGCCCATAGGTCCAGGCTCATGCATTTCCTTGTCGTGAGGCATGTGTCTGCGTATGTCGTCAGGCTTGTTGCTGCACTGGTAGAAGGCAAAAGCCCCTATCATACATGCTGTCAGCAGGGCATAGAGCCAGCGTTTGTGGCGGAAGATAAGTAGTGGGGCGAGAACGAAGTTATGGACGGCGAAGATGAGCAGATATACCCAGAAATGTCGCCATATCATCCACACCTCCTGCCAGTTAAAAGTCAGGGAACTGTCGTTGATGGTGCGGATATAAAGGCTCAGCAGTGGCGCTGCGAAGAGGAGTCCCCACAGCGCCACGTAGGCCGTATTCTCATATTTAGATTGTTCTTGCATCCATTTCATATAACGGATTTTTTGCTTTTTTATTGTGTTTACCAGCCACCGGGACGACCACCGTTGCCGCCAGGACCTCCGCCCATGCTACTATTGATGCTGTTCGAGGCTGTCACCGTCGTTGATGTGGAGCCCAGATTGAGCGTATAGCTCGAACCGCTCTGCATGCCTGGCGCAGAGATCAGTATGGTGCCGTTGTTGTAAGAGTAGGGAGGCATAGCAAACGAGGCCAGCGTGGTAGAACCGCTTACGATGCTAACCGTTGAGTTGGCACTGACGGAACCGCTGGTGGTAACGATACCCTGTGTGGTGCTGCCCAACGAACCGTCGAAGCGTCCGCCGATGCCGAAGATGTTGCTGCCCGAGATATAGAGCTTCTTCTGCTCGTTGATGTCGATACCGGCTTCTGCACCACCGGCGCCCATGGCGATAATCGTGCCGCCCTTCAGATACATATTACCATTGGCGTCGATGCCGTCGTTGTTCGTTCCTACAGCTACCACCATGCCACCGCTGATAGTCAGGTCGCCGCTGGAGTTGATGGCGTCGTCGTGAGCTGATACCATCACCGTACCGTCCGTAATGTCGAGCGTGCCTTTACTTTCAATTCCCTCAGCGTTATTGCCTGTGGTTCGAACCATCAGGTCACCGCCAGAGATTGTCAGTACGCCATGTTCATTCTTCGTACCAATCTTGATACCCTTGGGTGACGACGTATAGGCATCGTCCAGATTGTCGGTATTACCCGTATAGTTATGACTCTCCTGTGTGCCATTACTATAGTACAGCCCGCCCTCGGTGATGATGCGAATCTTACCGCCTGTAATGTAGGCCTCCCAATCGGCCTTCAGACCCTTGCCACCACTGCCTGTAGCCTTTACATTGATCTCACCGCCGTTGATGTCCATGATAGAGTCGCATTTGATGCAGGCTGCTCCTTTGGTCTCCAGGTCTTCTGTATCCCATTCGCCATTGCCTGTACAGATGACGTTTGTGCGTCCGCCGTTGATGTAGATGTTGTTGTCGCAGTTGATACCCTTGGCACCCTCACCGTCGGTCTGGACATTGATGATACCGCCATTGATGATGGCGTCGCTGCCCTTGATGCCGTGATTGGCGGCGTTGACGTAGAGGTTCACACCTTTCTCAATCAAGATATAGCTCTTGCTTTGGATGCCGTTGTTGTAGTTTCCCCTGATGTCGAGTGACCCCGTACCGCTCAGCAGTAGCTTACCCTTGCCGTAGAGGACACTTTTATGATCCTCCGTCGTACCGTCCGTCAGCTTGTTTTGCCCCGTCAGCACGATATATGCTGCCATCTTGCTTTGAATGTCAATGGCAGTTCCCTTGTTACAAGTGATATCCGCCCCGTTCAGGTTCAGCATGAAGTTGGTCTTGCCGTCAATGTATAACATGCCATTGCTGGTAGTGCCACTGACCACATAACAGATGCCTTCCGTCTTGCCGTGATTGGCAATGACACTGTCGCCACTAATGGTAATCTCCACACCATTCTCCGTCTTGGCTACGGGGTTCGTCATATCAATCTCCACTTTTGTGGCGAAAGACTGTGATTCCACGTTGTCTTCCGGCTCGGGGTAATAGGCGGCAGCGGTGCTGGCTGGCTCCGCAGTCGTCTTGTCGATATTGATGGAAAAACTAAGCAGTTCGCCAGTGCCAGCCGTACTGGTACCGTTGCCATTCGTGTTGCCGTTAGGAACGTCGCCACCAGGGGTGAAATTATTGGATGTGTCAAACGGATCGTCCGACGAACAGGCTGTCGTGACAGCCATTGATGCTGTGAGCATCGCTAAATAAATGACTTTTTTCATATCCTTTGCTTTATTTTTAAGAGAGGTTTGTTTGTTCTGCTTGCAAAGGTAGATAAAAAGAGCCGGTTCGCAAAAAATATTCAGCGAACCGGCTCATTATTTCAGTGAAACGAGGAAGGAATCCTCTTCCTTCTTCCTTCAAACATCTTACATCTTACAGTCCGAGAGCTGGACAGCCTTCTCGGTCCTTAAAGCCCGAGAGCCTCCTTAGTCTTATCAGCGGCACCGTCAATAGCCTCGTTGGCCTTTTCCTTGGCAGCGTCAACAGCAGCGTCCTTGGCATCCTCAACAGCATCGACCACAGAGTCCTTGGCAGCTTCAGCCGCATCGCCTACTGACTGCAGGAAACCACTAACAACGTTTTCGGGTTCAATGTCTGTGATAGCGCTGACAGCAGCAGCTACGGCAGCATTGTCACCAACCAGAGCCTTTACCTTGTCGGCATTCTCCTTCAGGAAGTTCTGCACCTTTGCAACATACTCCTTGGCAATCTCAGGATTGGTCTTGATGAGTTCGGTCACCTTTACCTTGACGGTTTCTAACACAGCCTGCAACTTAGAAGCATCACCAGCCTCAATCTGTTCGCTCAGGGCGCTGATAGAGAGATTTGCAGCCTCTTCGGCCAGAGAGTCAACGATAGCAGCAGAATCTACCTCGTCAGCGGCAGCCTGCGTCTTGTTACCACACGATGTGAAACCAATGGCAAATACGGCCATTACAGCAAACAAAATCTTCTTCATAATTTACTTTCTCCTTAATTATTAATTAAACATAAATAAAAGTTTCTCACAAAACTGACGGCAAATTTAAGCCATTTTTGCGTTCGTTGTACTTTTTATACCCTTTTTTTGTATTTTTTTAAGTATTATATCCTAATTTATTTTGCATTTTCGCTCGATTTGCACTACCTTTGACCTTTGGTCAAGGTACTTCCGTTCGAAAAAGCTCAAATATTATTTGGCTTTTTGCTCACTTATTCGTACCTTTGCACCCCGAAACATGTTTCGAATAAAGAAATTAGACATATTTATCGCCCGACAGTTCGCGTTGCTGTTTTTCGCCACCTTCTTCATCTGCCAGTTTGTGCTGATGATGCAGTTCCTGTGGCGTTATGTCGATGAACTGATAGGAAAAGGCCTGTCGCTCGAGGTGATGGCACAGTTCTTTTGGTATATGGGACTGATGCTCATGCCGCAGGCTTTCCCGTTAGCTATCCTGCTGTCATCGCTGATAGCCTTCGGAAATCTGGGCGAAAGTTCGGAGCTGACAGCCATCAAGTCGGCGGGTATATCGCTGATGCAGGCTTTCCGTTCGTTGATTGTCATTGTCAGTGGCATTGCCATCATGTCGTTCTTCTTTCAGGAAATCATTGCCCCCAAGGCTTTCATCTCGTTCCGTCAGTTGCTCGTCTCGATGAAGCAGAAAAATCCTGAGGTGGAAATTCCTGAAGGTATCTTCTATGCCGGCATACCGGGCTCCAACCTCTATGTACAGAAGAAGGATGTCGAGACGGGAATGCTCTATGGCATCATGATTTACCGTATGAACGGCGGCTACGAGGATGCTGCGGTCATCTTGGCCGATTCCGGTCGTATCCAGGCAACAGCTGAGAAGAAGCACATGCTTCTGACGCTATATAGCGGCGAGTGGTTCGAGAATATGCGTCAGTCCGGCATGAATGTTGCCGCCAACGTGCCTTATCGTCGTGAGACCTTCTCCACCAAGCGTATCGTCCTTGATTTCGACAGTGGTTTCGATATGGCTGATGCCGGTTGGATATCACTGGACGCCCGTGCCAAGAGTATGGGTAAGATACTGCACGACCTCGACTCCATCCATGAATACAACGACTCCGTGGGTCGTCAGTTCTTCCGCGAGTCCTCTTTCGGTATGAACCGCGGTATGACGTTGAGCAAGGAAGACTCCGTGAAGGTCGTCAAGACGCTGGCCCGTCAGCCGTTGAATCTGGACTCTGTCTTTGACAAACTCTCCGGTGAGAAGAAACAGGCGGTGATTACCCAGGCAAACAATGGTGCACAGGCCGTTCTCACCGAGATGGACTATAAGGTTGACTATTCTGAGAGTCTGAACCGTGAGGAGCGTATCCACAAGATGGAGGCCATCAACAAGGTGACGCTGTCACTGTCGTGCCTCATCTTCTTCTTCATCGGAGCTCCTCTGGGGGCCATCATCCGCAAGGGTGGTCTAGGTGTGCCGGTCATCATTTCCGTATTGGTGTTCATCGTATTCTATATCCTTGACAATACGGGTATGAAGATGGCGCGCGACGACAACTGGACGGTATGGTTTGGAAAACTCCTCGGTACGGCTGTGCTTTCACCCATTGCCGTATTCTTTACCTACAAAGCCAACAACGACTCGGTAGTATTCAATATCGACCTCTACAAACAGATCCTCAGTCGGATGCTAGGCCTGCGCTCCAAGCGTAGCATTAGCCGTAAGGAGGTTATCATTGAAGAGCCGAAGTATCTGGCTGATGCCGAGATGCTCAAGAATATCAGTATCGAAATCGAGCGCTATGGCGAGGAACATCACCTGTTGCGCTGGCCCAATCCTATCAAGGTATTCTTCCGGCCTGGTGATGACCACGATATCGAATATATCAACAACGTACTGGAAACGGCCATCGAGGACCTGTCTTACACGAAGAACAGCTATGTGCTGATGAAACTCAACCAGTTCCCCGTCATTGCCGTCCGTGCCCATACGAGACCTTTCCAGCGCAAGTGGTTGAACGCCATCACAGGTATCTTCCTGCCTACAGGCATCTTCTTCTATATCCGCATGATTCGCTTCCGCATCCGCCTCTATCGCGATTTGCAGCACATCATCAGGGTTAACAAGAAGCTCATCCCGCGTGTCATTGAACTGGGTGACGTTCAGGCCGAGGGCAGCATTACAGTAACAGACCAAAACAACTAACGCGTATATATATAATAAGGTATATGGAACAATTGAAACTGAATACAATTGAGGAGGCTTTGGCAGACTTCCGTGAAGGTAAGTTCGTCATTGTCGTTGACGACGAAGACCGTGAGAACGAAGGCGACCTGATATGTGCCGCCGAGAAAATCACCCCCGAGATGGTGAACTTCATGCTGAAGAACGCCCGTGGCGTGTTGTGTGCTCCAGTTACCATCAGCCGCGCTGCCGAGCTCGAACTGCCCCATCAGGTGCAGGATAATACCTCACTGCTGGGGACACCGTTTACTGTTACCGTCGATAAGATAGAAGGCTGCACGACGGGTGTCTCGGCCCACGACCGTGCGGCAACCATCCGTGCACTGGCCGATCCGCAATCGACGGCACAGAGCTTCGGACGCCCCGGACATATCAGTCCTCTCTACGCTCAGGACAATGGCGTGCTGCGCCGTTCGGGACATACGGAGGCGGCCATCGACCTCTGCAAGCTCACGGGTCTCTATCCTGCCGGAGCGCTCATCGAGATCATGAATGACGACGGCTCTATGGCACGTATGCCGCAGCTGATGGAGTTTGCGAAGGAACACGACCTGAAAATTATTACCATCAAGGATATGATTGCCTACCGTTTGAAGAAGGAGAGCCTCGTCGAGATGGGTGAAGAGGTGGATATGCCCACTGATTACGGCCATTTCCGCCTGATTCCCTTCCGTCAGAAGTCTAACGGTTTGGAACATCTCGCACTCATCAAGGGTGAATGGGATAAGGACGAACCGGTTCTGGTGCGCGTCCATTCCAGTTGTATGACGGGCGACATCCTGGGTTCGAAGCGTTGCGACTGCGGCGAACAGCTGCATAAGTCGATGCAGATGATTGAACAGGAGGGCCGTGGTGTCATTGTCTATATGCAGCAGGAGGGTAGGGGAATCGGTTTGATGAACAAGATTGCTGCATACAAGCTACAGGAACAGGGCCTCGACACCGTTGACGCCAATATCCATCTGGGTTTCAAACCCGACGAGCGCGACTACGGCTGTGGTGCCCAGATTCTGCGTCTGCTGGGTGTTCAGAAGATGCGCCTGATGACGAATAACCCCGTGAAACGTGTAGGTCTTGAGGCTTACGGACTGGAGATCGTCGAAAATGTTCCCATCGAGATTACTCCCAACGAGTATAACCTGCGTTATCTGAAGACGAAGAAAGACCGCATGGGACATACACTTCATTTGAAGTAAGAAGTAAGAGGTAAGAGGTAAGAAGTGAGAAAAAAGTTAAAAAGTGACGCAATTATTCGTTTATAAGGAATAAAATGCGTACTTTTGCAGCTAAAATTATACACGAAGCAACATTATGGCACAATTATCTGACCGTTTGCAGCGTCTGGCCCCGTCGGCAACGCTGGCTATGTCACAGAAAAGTTCTGAAATGAAAGCCCAGGGAATCGACGTGATTAATATGAGCGTCGGAGAACCTGATTTCAATACCCCCGACCATATCAAGCAAGCCGCCAAATTGGCTATTGACGAGAACTATTCGCGTTATTCGCCCGTTCCCGGCTATCCCGACCTGCGTCAGGCCATTGCCCGTAAACTGGAGCGCGAAAACCAGCTGCACTATACGCCGGCAGAGATTCTTGTGTCGAACGGTGCCAAGCAGAGCGTCTGCAATACTGTTCTCGCATTGGTGAACCCCGGCGACGAGGTCATCATCCCCGCACCCTACTGGGTGAGCTATCCGCAGATGGTGCTGTTGGCAGGTGGCAATCCTGTCATTGTTGAGGCCGGTTTCGAACAGAATTTCAAGATGACGCCGGCTCAGTTGGAGGCTGCCATCACGCCCAAGACGCGACTGCTGATACTCTGTTCCCCCAGCAATCCTACCGGTAGCGTCTATTCGAAGGACGAACTGGAGGGCCTCGCCAAAGTCATTCTTGCTCACGACAACCTTTTTGTACTCGCTGACGAAATCTACGAGCACATCAACTATATCGGTAAACACCAGTCTATTGCCCAGTTCCCGGGCATGAAGGAGCGTTCGATTATCGTCAACGGCGTATCGAAGGCGTATGCCATGACCGGCTGGCGTATCGGTTATATTGCTGCTCCGGAGTGGATCGTGAAAGGCTGCAACAAGCTGCAGGGACAATACACCAGCGGACCGTGTAGCGTCAGTCAGAAGGCGGCAGAGTTCGCCTACACCAGCAGTCAGGAGTGTGTCGAGGAGATGCGTCAGGCTTTCGAACGCCGTCGCGACCTTATAGTAAAACTGGCAAAGGACATCCCCGGACTGGAGGTTAACGTTCCCGAGGGAGCTTTCTACCTCTTCCCCAAATGTTCCAGCTTCTTCGGCAAGAAGACACCCGACGGTCAAACCATTGGGAACAGTACCGATTTTGCCATGTATTTGTTGGAAAAGGGACACGTCGCCACAGTCGGTGGTGATGCCTTCGGTGATCCCGATTGTTTCCGCATGAGTTATGCAACAAGCGACGAGAATATTGTCGAAGCAATGCGTCGTATTAAGGATGTATTGGCTGTTTTGGAATAAAAATTGAGAAAAATCAAGTTAAAAGTTCTTAAATTGACTTTTTCTCCGCTTGAAATTGCTATCTTTGCGGAACGAACGAAAACGAAAAAACAATTCAATTAATTTATTTAATAACTAAAAAATTAAAAAATTTTATTTATGGCAACAACAACAAAGGCTGCAGCCCCAGCCAAAAAGAATTCGGGCTTCCAGGGTGTTAAAGCTGCATGGATTATTCTCGTAATTTGTGCTATCGCAGGTTACAGTGTATGGTATTTCATTATGGGTAACCCCGACAACTTCGTTGGTGGCGACCGTTCAGGTCATCCCGCAAACCTGCTTGGTACAGTGTATAAGGGAGGTTTCGTTGTAGGTCTGATCCTTACACTGCTCTTCACTGTTATCTGCCTTGGTATCGAGCGTTTCTTCGCTATCAAGAGTGCTTCTGGTAAAATCAATCTGGCTAAGTTCACTGCTCAGGTGAAGGCTGCCATCAAGGAGCAGAAGTTTGACGAGGCAAAGGCTCTCTGCAACAAGATGCAGGGTTCTGTAGCTAACGTAGTGCTCGCTTCTATCAACATGTATCAGACTGTTGAGACCGACTCTACGCTGAAGAAGGCTGCTAAGATCGCCAAGATTTCTCAGGCTCACGAGGAGGCTACTCAGCTCGAGATGCCTACCCTTCAGATGAACATGCCAATGGTTGCTACCATCGTATCTCTCGGTACTCTGACCGCTCTGTTCGGTACTGTGCTCGGTATGATCGGATCGTTCCAGGCTCTGTCTGCTGGTGGTGGTGCTGACTCTATGGCTCTGTCTGCC
>ONKX01000118.1 GCA_900318555.1 uncultured Prevotellaceae bacterium
GACGTGGTGCTGAATCATCTCTATGGTGGCGATGAGAACTTCGAGGCTAACCCCGTCGTGACGGCATACGTTAAGGCGGGCCGTGGCGAGCCGTACCCTGAGAGCGACATCCAATGGAAGAACGATACGGCTTATACGCGGACACATCTTTTCTTTCCGAAGCATACAGGCGAGGGCGAGCCAAACTACGAATGGAACTATCAGCACTTCCATCCGTCAACGGCAACAGACTCGCTGACTGATTTTACCGACGATGTGCTGCGTCCTCGCACCAAGTTCTTCGGCAACGACCTCGACACTTATAACGAGGAAGTGCAGCAGAGGCTCTGCGATTGGGGCAAATGGCTGAAAGGCACGATAGGCTTTGACGGCTTCCGTCTCGACTTCGTGCGAGGATTGCAACCAGAGTTTGTCAGCCGTTGGGTAAAGGGATTGCCTTTGCAAGATGGTAAGCAACCGTTTATCGTCGGTGAGTATTGGGCCGAAGACGGGCGGTATATCAAGGAATGGGTGGATAGTGTTGCCCAAGGCGGTGCAAATGTTCATGCCTTCGACTTCCCCTTGAAATTCGTGCTCACTGAGATGTGTAACAAGTCGGGTGAAGAGTTCGATATGTCGCGCCTGGCTCATGCGGGGATGATTCGTGGCTTCGCCCTGCCCGTTGATAATGTCGTAACCTTCGTGGATAACCACGACACGGGCAAGGAGCATGACAAATGGCTCGTCAAGGATTACGCGATGGCCTACGCCTATATCCTCACCCATGAGGGTACGCCCTGCATGTTCTATCCCCACTTCTACGCTGTCACCCAGCACGACGTGGAGAACCCATCGCTCGAAGTCACTGCACCATCAGACTTGCAACAGGCCATCCGACAGTTAATCGACATTCGCCGCCAGTATCTTGGAGGCACATTGTCTGTACTGACCGAATCAGACAAACACCTCTACGTCGCCCGTCGTCAGGGAAACGGCCAGAAAGATGGTGCCATCATCGTACTCAATAACCACGACACCGACACCCTCAGCATCACCCTCAACGTCAATCCCGACGGCTTCACCGACTGGTCAGGCCAAACACTGGTTAATCTTCTTAATCCCAAAGAGACCATCACCATCGGCAATGACGGCCAAGCCACCCTCTCAGCCCCCAAACGTGGTTACTCAATTTGGACTATCCAATAGAGATAAGAAGATGAAACAGAATCTGCCAGTCCGCTACGTTCTATTATCAAAATCGCCCAAAACTCTGAACATTTGTTCAGACTTTCACCCTCGGCATCCGATTTCCAGGCTTTGCCGAGGGCTTTTGTGCCGTTTTCCGTATATTTATCTCTCCCGCCCTTTGATTCTTGCTCTCATGCTTCTCACTGACACACGTTTCACGTCGAGGATAGCAGCGATGGCCTCGTCATCGAAGTGGAGATCATCCTGCATGATGAGGAAGATGTATTGCGCGGTGGAGAGGCCGCTGTACTTGCGCTCCCACTCCTGCCAGCGCTTCGGGCGCAGCTGAGCGAAGTAATCTACCAAGCATTGTTGCTCTTTGGCTGTTGCCTCGGCAATGCACTGGCGCTGCTGCAACTGGCTGAACATCTGTGTACCTACCAGCAGCGTACCCGATATGCGCTCCATACGGTTTTCCAGTTCTTCCTTCATCCGCTCCATTTCCTGCCCATTCTGCTCGCCGCTCTTTTCCAGTTGCTCAATGTTTGTGTGCAGTTCCGTGATGCGCCGTGCATCCTCATCCAGTCGGAAACTTAGCTTACGTACCTTCCTGCGATGCAACAACATGCCGACTCCGATGGCGAGTGCCACAATCACAATTAGAGCAATTATAAGCCCCTGCATCCATGATAGGCGATGGTTGAATTCCTTTGATTGTCGCTCGTTGTCGAGATTCCACTGCCAGTCAGCCATCTTTGTGTCCATACGCCTCCCACTAATCATACCATTATATTTCTGATTCTTAGAAAACGAAGCCTGCTCTTGATTGCCCATCAAGTTATAGATTTCATAGAGAAGTTCCCAGCACTTCAAACGATTCTGCCGGTCGCTATACTTCAGGCCCAACTTTGCCTGCCTGATAGCCTCCTCATACTTGCCTTGTTCTTTCAGTGACTGTGCTCTCGTTTGGTAGCCTTTCATCTCCTCCCATACCTTCAGACTGTCCTCGGCATACTTGATGACCCCCAACGTCAGATATACCTCTGCCTTATCAGAATATTGTTCGTAGGCTGGCAGCCACGTGTCGGCATGTTTTGCCAATTCAACTCCTTTTTTGAGATAGACATAAGCACTGTCCGTCATCCCCATGCGATTATAAGTGGAGGCACATAGGAATAGGCTTCTGTTCAAAATACGTGAGTAATCCTCAAAAGAAATATTGGTATAGGCCATCAGTTCATAGGCATGGTTTTTCAGTTTCTCATCATCAATATCTTCCGCTATGGCCTCTGCTGTTTTGATGTCTTTAATGGCGCCTTGATGGTATTCTGGTGGAACCTTTTGTGCCACGAGGGTATCTTGATCTATCACGATGGAGTCCTTAATTGAATTAGGAATGTCGTGGGCTCTATACATTTTAAGAGCACCGCGGTATAGATAAGCCCGACCACGACGCCATTCGTCGCCGTGTCGGTCGTAATAGGCTATGCTGGCGGATATGAGGGAGTCATTCTTTATCGTTCCTAAAGTCTTATAGTCCACTAT
>ONKX01000007.1 GCA_900318555.1 uncultured Prevotellaceae bacterium
CACCAAAGAAACCTATAGACATACAGAAATACAGGGAGCTACTGCCTGACAGATGGAAGGCACTATAGCCAACTAGGTGTCAGAACGGATACGGTTACTAATTGCTATAGGTTCATCTACTCTTATGGTTTTGGGCTATAGATTTGTTCAGCAATCTCATTAATACAAACCATCAGTCCGTGCCTATCGGACAGCCTGTCCGCACCTTGCGGACTCAGAGTTCTCTGACCACGGTCAGAGTGTGGCGTTGCAATCGCTCCTTACGGACTAACGACGAGCAAGAAGCCGCTTTCCTGTGAGCAAGAAGCAACTTGTCCGTTAGCTTCCTTTGCGTCCCTTGTTTGCTTCGAGGTGATTTGAGTGAGGGGTCAGTGAGGGGTGAGTGAAGGGTCAAGCTAACCCCTCACTGGCTCTCAGCCCCTTTCCACAAAGGCATTCCCAAAGATTTGAGTGAGGGGTGAGGGGTTGTCACGTGATAGTCTTCCAAAATCAGAAAACGTCAGGTAAACCTTAAGCTTGGAACCACTAAACTCCGAGTTTACCGGCACTAAAATGCAATACTCCGAATGAAATTTCAATTACTCCAAAAGTATTTTCGTTTACTCCGATAGTATTGTCCTCGACTCTCTTCTGGCTAATCGCCAACACCTTCCCTGCAAACCGTCGCTCTGCTCCCTGCTGTCGGCCGGATATCAGGGAGCAGAGTGCCACACAGCAAGTAAGGTGATGGGGGCCGTTACTTTAGCGCTCTATTCTTGTGCCGTACTAAAGATTTCATTGTGCCTTACTAAAAGGTCTGTAAGTACGAACTAAAGACTTTCAAGCTACGAACTAAAGTTAAAACTGCGCCAATGTTTGTAAAAACAATGACGATGTATGATAAAACTGTGACGATGTTTATTAAAACAAAGCCAATGATATATCTTTTTTCACACCTCACAAAGGGTCAGACTTTGTGAGTCAAAAGAACCGCCCCTCACACTCAAGTGCCTGCCCTCATGTTACCATTTTTATTCCGCTTCCCCCTCAACCACACAAAAAACGAACCCCTTTCTATTTATTTCTGTCTATTTGAGCTTCAACAATATTATGTGCTTCATCGTGAGTCAATCCAAAACATCTCTCAATGCTATTACATAAATCTGCAATCTTATTAAAACTGCTGGGCCCCCCATTAAAATCTATTGTTCCAGCGCTAGCATGACTATAGAAATTGAAAAAGTAAATCAAGAAATCTCTAAGATCTATATCATTTCTGATTGTACCTAAAAGCTCCATATCTAATCCGGTTTTTCGTTTACTGAAATAATCTTTTGCTTGATATACTTCAACACCTAAGGCTTCAGACATCACACACTCTAATCTCTGTGATACCCTGTAAACATAATCGTCATTCGCAGAATAAGCAAAGTTCTTCATTTTAGCGCATTGTTGAAGGATTGCGTATTTTTGTTCAACTGATGCAGCTGTTACTACATTTTGTATTTTCTCATATAGAGGTTTCATTTCTTCATCTATACTCCTTGAATTAGCCAATTCAACTTTTGTCTCATTTGAATTATATCTTAATGCCATAATAGCATAAATAAAAGCTGCTATCATAACGATTTTAGATAACAAATTCCATTTATTAAAACTAAAATCCCAGCTAAATAATGAACTTATCAAGTATCCTACAATCACAATGGTAAGAAACATTAAACAGCCAATAACACGGCTTCTCTTCATTATTGATTCTTCTCTATTCATAAATATTAAAAGGCGGAACCATTCGATACTTATTTGTTGCTGGGTTACCGCCAAGTAGACCTATCGTAAAACAAGCACGAATAGCCCACGCCTATCAAGCGTGAACCATTATCTGCTTGTTCTTCTACGATTGAATGTTTGGCGGTATTCAGCAACGAAGAACAAGAGCTAAAAGCTCAATATCTATGTATAAGTACGAACAGAAACGCTAATCTGTAAGTTAATAAATGTTTGTTATTGGTCTCTGTGACCTCGTGAGGCTGAGCCTCATCATCAGGTCGTAGCGTTACATTCGTTCTGTTTCTATGTCATCGGCAAAATCGTTTTTAAGGGTTATACATTATTTATTCTTCTTTTCTGCAATATACTGCTTAATCTTTTCAATAAGCAATTGCGTGGGCTCGATATAAGGCTGAAGCTTTACGTTCATTCTCATTAAGACTCATACAGCACCTCCTTGTCTTCTTCAACGTTGTAGTAAAACATGGCGTGAGGACCGTTAAACCATTCATCTTTGGTATAGGCATGGGGACGAACGTCAGCTCCCAAGTCCCATCCCATCAGCACGAAAGGGTAGGAATATTTATCAAAATCCTCATGGGCAAGCTTCGGTTTGTCGATAAGCACCAACAAATCCCAGTCAGAGTCTTCATGATAGTCTCCTCGGGCTCGCGAACCATAAAGGTATAGCGTACTACCCTTAGGCAATACGCGAGCAGCGGTCTGCTTAATGTGGTTTATCATCTGAACTTTGTCCATGTTATTACACTTATCTGTGTGCAAATATACGAATAATTTCCGAATAAACGAATAAATTTTCGAAATAATTTGTATCTTTGCAGGCATATTTTATTTGTAAACATTATATTTATGGCAAAGAAACAAAGAATACCCATAGTTACTGCTGGCGATATTAAGAAAAGACATCCCAGATACCTAACTTGCGAAACTGACAAGCAGTACGCAGAGTTGGCAAACGACATCTATGACATGATGTATGAAGAGATGGATTTTATGGACGATTTTCAGCTTAAGCATGCCTGCATCAGTTTGGCGCTCTATTTCGAAGATCTCCATTCTAATACACATCTCTTTGAAACCTTCACCACAATCTACCAGAGGATGTTCGGTCGCTATGTACCCTTCTATTTCTCGATGGATGCGCAATCGGCTGATGCCTCACTCGATGCCATGAAATTCATGTTGTGGCACAGCATTGCTGCAGAACGCGACGGCATGATGCTCAATCCTTCGAACCTAGGCTTAGCAAACATGGCCCAAAGACTAATAGAACTGTGGAACCAAAAACGAAATCAGATGCAACCCAACGAGGATCTTGCTGACTATCTATATTCAGAAGAGACCCAACAAGATGCTAACCAAGTGAAAACGGTGCTCATTTGGCTGAGTCTCAATAGTCTGCTCGGAAGATGGTATGGTAATCTTAATCCCAAGGATGACGAAGCAGGGCTGGGAAGACTGTTTGAAAAGGTTGGAATGACTGACAAGGAAATGCTGGAATATGCCAACGAATGCCATATCGTATTCAATATGCAAACTTGGCCGTTGTCGCTCGCTCCACAGCAAATCTATGCCGAGATGATCCGTATCGACATGGACGACCCTAATGATGAAATGGCCGAAGCAATAGAACAGATGCAAGTCAAACACTACGAAATGTTTCAGATAACAGGCAACGACAGTTCAGGAATAAAACTGAAGGATTTCCTTGGAGAAACATTCAGGGTGGATTACAACAACTTCGTAGGTGATGCTCGCAAGCTCTGTAAAAAGCACTCGCATATTCTGGCCTCCTTCATCAAACTGGACAAGCAGTGGGAGGTAAACGGTCCAAGCCTTTGGATGAACCCAAGCAAAAAAAATTTTGAGATGTATCTTGAGGAGTTGAGAGAACATCACCACTGGATGAATGACTATAAAGGACAGTACGATGAATTCATTGAGCACCACAACGGTGAACGCCTGTATTTCTTCAGAAACGGGAAAGATTACTTGAAATGGGTGAAAGACGAACTGCTGATTAAAGGCACAGAAGTGATGGGTGATGTAGAGGGTATGAAAGAACCCATGGCCACCTTCTTCGAAGACAACGGACAGACTACGGCCTGCTCTCATTCTGGGTGTATCAAGCATCATGCAAACCCTTGCTACGATAAGTCGTATGCTGAAGAAAACGCCCTTAACTATATTGGTAATCCACAGACCTGCAGTCCTGGTATGTTGATGTACATGCTGGATCATCGTTTACTGCCTGATGCTATGTTCAACGACATCAGAGGACGTGCTCATGGGCGAAAACTTATGCAGGAGAACCTCGAATTTATGGCTCGTTGCATGCGTCGCGACATCAAGACCCTGCAAGTATTCCATAAGCGTACAGATACCGATCATAATGATGACACCGAGGTACCCCTTGATAGATATAACACGAAACTGTCGTACGACGAATTTGTAGATAAGATATACGATGAAGACATTGTTCTGAGTAAAGCCAGAAAAGAATGGCAAGTGGTAGAATCAGACAACACCAAGATTATCATTCGTGATGTAGACAAACAAAAGGACTATGAGATTCGTACCCGTGACCTCTATGAGGCCCACCTCCACCTCAATCGAGAAGATATCCAAATTGCCACTGTCGCTCCCTTCGTAGGCAAGGAAAATGCCTCAGCCGCCTCTGCCCTACTCTACAACATCGTCGGACAAGGAGAAGCTTTCAATAATCTTCGCAAACACTTTAGTGAAATCATAAAGAACTTGAAATTGAAATAAGACAGAATACTTGATTCTAGAAACTTGGTTCCTGAGTGCCTCGAAGGAAAACAATCCGCCCTTCCTCGTCTTTGAAATAAAAACCTTCGAAACAAAGCGTTGTTTCGTCGGCATAATCGAAGGTGGCAATGTTGGAATAAGCCATGTATTCGCTATTTGCACCTTCATATTTGGCATTCAGTAACAGACAATTCCGTTTCTCACCAGCCATACCTTCCGGGCTGTAATAACTCAGTTTCCATGTACCAGAGAAAGTCCCTTCCAAAGGCTCCACGCTCTCCCAATCGGTATAGCGTTGTTCACCCTCAATGGTGACGACTTTGCGGCTCTGCCATTTGCGCATTCCTGACAGTGTTCCGTCAGCCTAAAAAGAACAGGCTGACGCCAATGAAGGAGATAAAGGCGCCAACAATAGCCTTCCAGGTAATCTTCTCATGGAAGAGCCAATACGAGGGCAGAAGGATGATGATGGGCGTCATAGCCATCAGCGTGGAGGCAATGCCTGCTGCCGTATATTGTACTGCCATCAGCGAGAAGCCGACACCCACGAAAGGTCCGAAGATAGTGGTAGCCGTAGCAACGGTAAGTCCTTTCCTATCGTGCATAGCCTCGCGTAAAGGGGCCATTCCATTGCGATAATATAATAATAAGGTGAAACCTATGATACCAACAATGCAACGGTAGAAATTAGCGCTGAAGGGTACTAACCATTCAGGTACATCCATCTCCGCTAAAGCGGCCACGTCGTAATGGTCCATACCGATCTTGCTCAATACCAATCCCACACCTTGACACACAGCCGCTCCGATAGCATAGAGCACGCCGTTAAGAGGTAGTTTCAGCGAAACCTTATGATGCTCACCTCGTCCAAGTACGGAAATACTGATTCCGGCAAGCGTTACCAGCATCGCCAGAATGCTCATCGCCGTCATCTGTTGCCCTAGCGTCACCCAAGCCATCAAGGCGGCCGACAGCGGGGCCAACGTCATAAAGAGCTGCCCATAACGCGAACCTATAATAATATAGCATTGAAAGAGGCAGAAATCACCAATGACATAACCCACCAGTCCAGATAGCAGCATCCATCCTGCAGCCTCTGTCGAAACACCTGTGGGTAACGGATTGCCCGTCACCACCAGAAACAACACCAGCGAGAACACTAGCGCCAGCGCCATTCGTAGCACATTCAGCGTCAGGTTGCCCAGCCGTTTCGAGCCGAACTCGCTTAGCAGCGCCGTCGCCGTCCACGAGAACGCTACGCCTATCGATATCAGTTCGCCTAAATATGTCATCGTTTGTTTTTGTTTGGTCCTGCTATTATGCTCTATTATTCATAGTCGTCAATCACAGCGTTCATGAAGTCCATCATCGGCTTGGCAGCACGGAAAATCTGCTCCATTTCATCGAGCCAGCCGTCGCCCTCGAAGAACGATTCCGGCACCGCATGCCAGCAACAGTAGTCCTTCAGGCGCAGATAGTTCACGTGGGGCCAGTCTTTGGGAAAACCTGATGGACAGGTCTTCAACTTCGCCAGTCCGAAGCCCTGGGGCTGGTCCCAGCTGTCGATATTGGTCGGATCCTTGGTGCTGCTGGCCTCATCGCTGCCGAAGTATTTCAGAAATGCTTTGCTCTCCACACATTTGAGCCACTCAGCTGTATTCGCCATTATTTCGTTGCGACACGAGGTCAGGATGTTCGTCGGCAACCAGTAGTTGCCTACGGCCAGAAGACAATGGTCTGGCTCCAGATGGATATAGTAGCCGCCCCTCAATGCCTTTTTGCTCTTGGCATTGATATAGGCGCCAAAATGGTTCTTGTAAGGCGACTTATCGGCCGAGAAGCGCGTGTCGCGATAGAAACGATAGGTGCAGTCCTTCACCTGCACATGGGCTATTTCGGGGTCGAACGTCACAATACGCTCCAGCGCCTGCTGCACACCCCGTTCATACTCAGCCCTGACGGCCTCGTACTCCTTCTTGTGCTCCTGAAACCACTCGCGGTTATTATTGGCCATCACGTGGCGCAGAAATTTCAGTATTCTCTTCTCATCCATATCCTTCATTTGTAAATTTGGGCACAAAGGTACAAATAAAAATAATAACTACCACCATATCTTCAGAAAAGTTTGTTCCTTTACAGCCAGAACGAACGAGACGAAGAGGGGGTTTCTCGGGACGATGAGGGCCACGATGAGAAAGCCGTAAAAAAAACGAGGGGGTATCAGATGCCCGAGACCACAAAACGGACTCCCTTGGTATATGTCTGGTCGAGGAAGAGGTCGTAACCCATTGAGATGGCAAGGCGACGGGCCAGAGGCAGACCGATGCCCAGGCTGTGTTCATCAGGCGAGAGACGGACGAAGGGATCAAAGATGCGTTCTGCATCTGAGGCAGGAATAACCGGACCTTCATTGCTGACTGATATGGCATAAGTACCGTCTGCATTGGCATGACAACTCATCAGCACAATACCGCCAGTGGCATACTTGTCAGCATTGTCGAGCAGGCAGTTCAGCAGCTCCTGCAACAAGGGGTTGGTATTCACCATCACGTCGTCAGCCACTTCAGTCTTAAACTCTGTGACCAGCACGCGCTGCTTTTCTACAGCCGAGGGGTGCAGGTCGTAACTGTTCAGGATGGAGTGCACCTCTTCGTTGAGCCCTATTCTGTCTGGCTTAGGCGAGGGAATATCGTCGTTATAGATACTGAACAGGATGAGCTGATGGGCAGAGGTGGCCACACGGTAGGCATCGCGGCAAACGCTGGCTCGCAACTGCATATATTCATCGTGAGGAATCTGTCCGTTCCCATCGATAATCACCTCCGACGTGTTGATCAAGGTAATCAGTGGGGAGCGAAGGGCATCCATACACACCAGCTTCTCCTCGTCGGAGATACCGACTGTTCCCCTGGCATAGGAGTCGAGTACTGGATCCATCAGCGACTCTATGGTACGGGCAGCAGTGAGGATGTCGTTATAGCGCTTGGGGCGCTCATCCGGATTCAGGAGAAAATCAGGATTGTTGAAGATACGGGCATAGCCTCTCAGCACATTGATGGGCGACTTCAACTTCTCCTGTATCGTAGTGACAAAGGCACGACGGATGGCCTGTCCGGCTTCAGTGCGACTGCGAGCCTCCTGCAACTGAAGGAACTGCTCCTTCAATCGGAGGTTCTTATTGTGGCGATACACGAGCATACCGATGAGCAAACCGATGATAGCCAATGCCATCAATCCCACTATCAGTAATTGTACGTGTCGCATTTCAGCCTTTTCCTGCTCTGCCTGAAGCAGGTCGATGTCACGTGCCATATCAGTCATATGCAACTCCAGCGCTTCGCGCTCGGCAATGAGTTGAAGGCTGTCCTTCAGTTCTGAGGCACGAAAGGCCTGCTTCCAGTCGCCCATCTGCTCATAGACGCACATCAATAGAGTCGCACCAGGCAAGGGCACTCTGGTAGTCTTTCCGTATAAGACTATGACAGACCATCACTTGCTGGAGGTTTGTCGCATTGAACTGTTCTGGCTGATTGTGGCGAATGCTGTCATACTTGGTGAAATAACGCTCAAAGGCCTCGTAGTCGCCCATCTTGTTGGCGATGATGCAACGGTAGCCCAGCACACCACTCTCGTACATCGGGTTCTCGAGCATCTGCTGAGGCAGGCTGTCAAGACATGCCATCGCCTCGGCGGGACGCTTAAAGCTGAGCGACTGAGCCAAAGAGAGGTAGGAATTGAATACAGACACAGGGTCCTTCTCAGCATCGATGCCCTGCAAGGCGCGTCGGAAGAACTTCTCACCCAGCTCAGGCTGGTTGCGACCGTTATAGAAAAAGCCCAGTCCCATGTTGGCGATATAGAGATAGCGCTCTTGATGGCGCTCCTCGATATTAATCTCAGCGAAGGCACGATGGAAATACTTGTGGTTCACATCATAGATAACACGGTTCATCCACGTGCGATAGTATTTTTCCCAATCTTGGCGCTCCTCCAGATAGTCCATAAATGTCTGATGCGCCTCATAAAAGTCCGTATCGCTACCACTGACTTGCGTCTCATAAAGGCGCTGCACCATGGCCTGCTCTTGTTCCTGGGGTTGCTGCTTCTCTTGGTCGGCAGGCTTCTGACGGGCAGTGAGCGTTACACTTACCATCAACAGGGCTACTATAGCAAATATCTTTTTCATTCCTATATATGATTTCATTTTGAGTCTATCGTCAAGTCTCTTGCCTGTCTCTGGATTCATAGACGGAAAAAGCGATGCAAAGATAACAAAAAAAACTGGAATATGCTACCCCAAAGAAGCCTTTACCATCAAAATTTGCAAATTCTGAGACTGTATTTGCAAATTCTGAGAGTCGTCAGATGGAAAAAACCATTGCCGATGGTTTGAGGGGTTACTTCGCTGTGTTACGCATCCACGTCAAGACCGTCTGGCCCATGCGCTGCTTGAAGGCTACGGCAAAAGTGCTATAACTCCTGAAACCGCACTCCTGGGCCAGTTGCTGGGCAGTGAAAGAGCGCTTGTCAACGGTAGCCTCTTGGTAGAGACGCACAAAGTGCTGGATGCGCAAACTATTGATATAGGCATTATAAGTGGTGTCCTGACGTGTAAAATACTGGCTGAGATAATAACGGTTGGTTCCGATGGCCTTGCTGAGCTGACTGAGCGTAATGTCTTGTCGCAAGTAGAGCTGTCTTCCCTCGCAATAGTGCTCCAGCAACTGTCCGATGTTGTCAGGAATGGTGACCTGGGGCGCACTGGATTGTAAGGCCATCACCTCCTCCAGGCCCGTCGCCTCAATGATGTCATCATTATCGTCATTGTTCTCCAGCGTCTGCAACGTCTCCACCCGCCAGAGCAGGATAGCGATAAACAAGTAGTCGAACACCTGAACGGCATACTCGAAGGTCATGCCATTATTGGAGTATATGTAGAAACTAAGAACCAGTAGACAGGTGGCCAGCACCATAAAGCTCTGCCACACCTCTTTGTTCTCCAGGTCAGCATAGTTATTACGAAGCCACAGGCTATACTGCCTGACTGCAAAGGCCATATATATGAACATTACAACGGTCATCAACATGAAATAGCATTGTATCCAGGGCAAAAGGGCTATGTCATTACGATAAGCAGTCGCTGCAAATAAGGCTGCAACTGGCAACGAGGCTAAGATGAAGGGCCAGAGCGGGCGACGACGGTCTTGCAACATCGCCTGAAGCATACCCATGATAAGGGGTATCAGCACCATACAGTCGAGGGCAGCTGCCACGATGATACACATCAGAGAATCGCCAAAGTGATGGCCGTACTTGACTAATATATACCACGATATATGGCTCACCACAATAACCCCAAAGAAAACAGCCACCCAGCGACGCAGCCTCAGAGGAGGCGTGACTTCGGGCGCAATTGCATTGCTACGGCGGAACAACATATAGACGCAGGCAATGAGCGCAAAGATCATTGACCCGCCATAGACCATCATGTAAAATGAATCTGAAAAGACTTGCTGTTGGTCGTACATATTAAATATTTAGTCCTATCTCGTAAAACTACTGCAAAAGTACAACTTTTCCGTCGATAAAACAAATATTTCTATGAGAAAACTGTTATTTACTGACACTAAAATGCAATACTCCGAACGAAATTTCAAATACTCCAAAAGTATTTCCGCTTACTCCGATAGTATTGCCACAATTACTTAGGCTGTAGCTTCCCGTTGCAACTGAAGACACCTTTTCCATCGAAACATTGTGCTCATGCCGTGCACGGAAGGGTTAAATATTCATGTCTCATTAACAAAAAGAGCACCGCAGGAGATATGCGGCGCTCTTATAATAATAATGTACGTGCGATTAGTCTGCCTGAAAGCCTTGACTAAAATGCACCTTTTAATCAGCCAGCTTGGCCTTAATCATCTCGCGGTTCAAGCGAGCGATGTTGGCGATGGTCTCGTTCTTCGGGCAGACGGCCTCGCAGGCGCGGGTGTTGGTGCAGTTACCGAAGCCGAGTTCGTCCATCTTGGCAATCATGTTCTTCACACGACGGGCTGCCTCTACGCGACCCTGGGGAAGCAGAGCCAGCTGGCTAACCTTAGATGATACGAACAGCATAGCCGAACCGTTCTTACAAGCAGCGACGCAAGCGCCACAGCCGATGCAAGAGGCGCAGTCCATAGCCTCGTCAGCGTCCTCCTTAGGAATGAGGATAGCGTTGGCATCCTGAGCCTGACCTGTGCGGATTGTAGTGTAACCACCGGCCTGGATAATCTTATCGAAGGCACCGCGGTCAACCATACAGTCCTTAATCACGGGGAAGGCTGCTGAGCGCCAAGGCTCGACGGTGATGACGTCGCCATCATTGAAGCGGCGCATATAGAGCTGGCAGGTGGTGGCACCACGCTCGGTGAGACCGTGAGGTGTACCGTTGATGTAGAGCGAGCACATACCGCAGATACCTTCGCGGCAGTCGTGGTCGAATACGAAGGGCTCCTTGCCTTCGTTGATGAGCTCCTCGTTCAGGATGTCAAGCATCTCGAGGAACGAGGTGTCGTCGGGAATGTCGTGCATCTCGTGGGTGTCGAAATGTCCCTGGTCCTTGGGGCCATTCTGGCGCCAGAACTTTATTGTAAAGCTTATATTTTTTGCCATAATTTAAACGTTTTGGGGGTGCTGTTACACAGCACCAAACTCAACATTAATTCTTGTAATTACGGGTTTGAACCTTGATTGCCTCGTACTCCAGCGGCTCCTTGATGAGCTCGGGCTCGTTGCCCTTGCCTTTGTACTCCCAGCAGCCTACGTAGAAGTAGTTCTCGTCGTCGCGCTTAGCCTCACCTTCCTCGGTCTGATACTCCTCGCGGAAGTGACCACCGCAGGACTCGTTACGAGAGAGAGCGTCGAAAGCAACAAGCTGTCCCATGGTGAAGAAGTCACGCAGGTGGATAGCCTTGTCGAGCTCGATGTTCAAGCCTTCCTTGGTTCCAGGAACGAAGAGGTTCGAGTCGAACTCCTTCTCCAGTTCGTGCATCTTCTTTAGGCCTGTCTTCAGGCCCTCAGCGGTGCGGCCCATACCTACATACTCCCACATGATGTGACCGAGTTCCTTATGGATAGAGTCAACAGAGCGCTTACCCTTGATGTTCAGCAGACGGTCGAGCTCAGCATCCACCTTCTTTTCAGCCTCAGCGAACTCAGGAAGATCAGTAGAAACCTTTGGCCATACAGCCTGATCAGCCAGATAGTTCTGGATGGTGTAAGGCAGCACGAAGTAACCATCGGCCAGACCCTGCATCAGAGCAGAAGCACCCAGACGGTTAGCACCGTGGTCAGATAGATCATCATCGGCTTGTAGTACTTCACGCCGTTGATCTCGTTGGCTACATCGCCAGGGAATACGTCGGTAATCTCCTCGTACATCTCGAAGAGGTTGCCATAACGCTGCATGATGATATCAAGACCCAGACGGTTGATAGACTCAGAGAAATCGAGGAATACTGCCAGACCGGTGTTGTTCACACCGAAGCCCTTGTCGCAACGCTCCTTGGCGGCACGAGAGGCCACGTCACGAGGAACAAGGTTACCGAAGGCAGGATAGCGGCGCTCCAGATAGTAGTCGCGATCCTCCTCAGGAATTTCCCAACCCTGCTTGGTACCAGCCTGCAAAGCCTTAGCATCCTCAATCTTCTTAGGCACCCAGATACGACCGTCGTTACGCAGTGACTCAGACATCAGCGTCAGCTTAGACTGCTTGTCGCCATGAACGGGGATACAGGTGGGGTGAATCTGAACGTACCGTATCCACCAGTAGCGATAACAACAGCGTTAGCGCTGAAACGCTCCAGCTTACCAGTGCAGAGGTTCTTGGCGATGATACCACGAGCGCGGCCATCAACGATGACCACATCCTCCATCTCGTAACGAGTGTAGAGCTTTACCTTACCAGCATTTACCTGGCAGCTCAGTGAGCTATAGGCACCCAGCAGCAATTGCTGACCGGTCTGACCTTTAGCGTAGAAAGTACGGCTTACCTGGGCACCACCGAAAGAACGGTTAGCCAACATACCACCGTATTCACGAGCGAAGGGAACGCCCTGAGCTACGCACTGGTCGATAATGTTGTTGCTGACCTCAGCCAGACGATAAACGTTAGCCTCGCGAGCACGATAGTCACCACCCTTTACAGTATCGTAGAACAGACGGTAAACAGAGTCACCATCGTTCTGATAGCACTTAGCGGCATTGATACCACCCTGAGCAGCGATAGAGTGAGCACGACGGGGAGAGTCCTGAATACACAGGTTGATGACGTTGAAGCCCATCTCGCCGAGTGAAGCAGCTGCAGAAGCACCAGCCAGACCAGTACCAACTACAATCACATCAAGTTTCAGCTTGTTCTTGGGGTTAACCAAGCGCTGGTGAGCCTTATATTCCTTCCATTTCTCAGGTACTGGACCTGCGGGAATCTTAGAATCAATTACTTTTGCCATAATAGGCAGCGCAGCAACCACCATTACACAATGAAGGAGCGCAACCGAACCAGAAAGCCAGTACCACTACGAGGAAGCCCAACATCAGCAGGGTAACATAGATACCACCAATGACCTTCCAACGGCAGAGCCAAGTCTTACCACTCCAACCAAGGGTCTGCATAGCTGACCAGAAGCCGTGAGTCAGGTGGAACCAAATGGCAACAAGCCAAATAACGTAAAGCACTACGAACAGAGGATTGGCAAAAGTCTCCTTGATCCAACCAAAACCATCAGAAGGACTCAGAGTCGTCTCCATACCAACGAGCTCAGCAAACATCATGTTGTACCAGAAATTGAACAGGTGCAACAACAAGCCCAGGCAGATAATGATACCCAGCACAAGCATGTTCTTCGATGCCCACTCCACCTTGCCAGCATTTACCGTAGTAGCTACGTCGTAGCGACTGCTGCCACGAGCGGTACGGTTCTGTGCAGTCAGGATGAATGCATAGACAATGTGAATCACAGCCAGAGCAGCCAGACCAAGTGTTGCCACAACGGCATACCAGTTGGCACCCAGCAATTCGCAAATCATGTTGTAAGCCTCACCCGAGAAGAGCGCCACAACGTTCATGCATCCGTGGAATGTCAGGAACAGAATCAGCGCAATACCCGTGACGGACATTACAACTTTTCGACCGATTGATGAATTAATTAACCACATAATTGAATTTGAATTATTAATAATTTAAACTATAAAATACTTGTTATTAGGTATCGCGCACACGTTTTAGGCTACAAAGGTAATGAAAAAAGATGAATTGCGCAAACGTTTCCGTAAAAATATGTTTTATTTATACAAAATCCATTTGATTATTTGGTATTTTAGCCAGCTTTTTGTATCTTTGTGGCACAAATCTAATCTCTAAAACAACAAAGGTATGAAAGAGAACATCGCCATCTTTACACTCACTTCTGAGTTGCACGACGAAGTTGCTGTCAGTGCTGTAACCCATGAGTTTCTGACAAGTCTGGGTCTTGAGTACGAACTGAAAGGTAACGACTATAGCGACTATGGGTCAGCGAGTCTTAACCTGATTTATGTACGGACGGGAGGTACGGAGGGTATCTTTCTTAAACTACTGCCCGAGTTACAAGCCAAGAGCGACAGGCCGTTCTATTTGCTGACATCAGGCAAGAGCAATTCGCTGGCGGCATCAATGGAGATACTTTCTTATCTGCGCCAACACGATATCAATGGCGAGATTATTCATGGCAGTCCTGAGTACATCCGCAATCGCATCCGTCTGCTCCAGAAAGTTGAAGAGGCGCGTCGTTTGTTAAATGGTGCGCGCTTGGGTATCATCGGCAAACCATCCGACTGGTTGATTTCCAGTCATGCTGACAAGGAAAAAGTTAAGGCTCGTCTGGGCATTGAGCTCGTGGATATACCAATAGAGACGATGTATAAACAGCAGGATATCTACGAAAGTTTAAAAACAATCATAGCTGAGTATCGGTTGCAGGGTTTTACGCTCCGTTGTTTCGATTTGTTGACTGCCCTGAAAGATACTGGTTGTATGGCGCTGGCCAAACTCAACGCTGAAGGCTATGTGGCAGGTTGCGAGGGCGACGTACCAGCTATGTTGACGATGATGATAGTCCGTTCACTCTTTGGCATTTCTGGTTTCCAGGCCAATCCTTCGACAATCAATCCTGAAACTGGCGAGATGCTGTTTGCCCATTGTACTATTCCTTTGAACATGGTGGAACGCTATGAATTGGATACCCATTTCGAGTCAGGTATCGGTGTCGCCATCAGAGGATTCATGAAGGAAGGGGCTGTTACGGTCTTTAAAGTTTCTGGCGATTTGAAACGTTACTTTATTGCTGAGGGGACACTCGTACGCAATCAGGCAAAGCCCGACCTTTGTCGTACACAGCAAGTCATCCAATTGGCAGATAAGAGTCAAGCGCAATACTTCCTAACGAACCCCATTGGCAATCACCACATCATCATACCTGGACATCACAAAGAACTGCTTGAAAGGATTCTAATGTAACTTTCTTGCTGTATTCTTTTGCATTTTACTCACTTATTCGTACCTTTGAGATTAACCTCGAAAATAGGCTGCACCTCAAAAATATCCAAATAATTTTGGTATTTTATTCGGTTTGCACTATCTTTGCAGCATGTTATTAAAATATGATGTAATTGTGATTGGTGGCGGACATGCTGGATGTGAGGCTGCAACGGCCTCTGCTAACATGGGTGCCAAGACATTGCTGGTCACGATGGATATGAACAAGATTGCACAGATGTCGTGTAATCCTGCTGTGGGAGGTATCGCGAAAGGACAGATTGTTCGCGAGATTGATGCCTTAGGTGGTCAGATGGGATTGGTGACGGATGCCACTGCCATCCAGTTCCGTATGCTAAACCGCTCGAAAGGTCCTGCCGTTTGGAGTCCTCGTGCCCAATGTGACAGGGGAAAGTTTATCTGGAAATGGCGCTCCGTTTTGGATGCTACGCCTAATCTTGACATCTGGCAAGACCAAGCTGATGAATTACTCGTTGAGGAAAGTGTGCCTGACGGTTTTCCCGTCAGGAAACAGGTCGTTGGCGTCAAGACGATCTGGGGTGCTGAAATCAGAGCAAAGGCTGTCATCATTACCTGCGGTACTTTCCTAAATGGCCTGATGCACATCGGACGAAAGATGGTGCCTGGCGGACGTATCGCTGAACCTGCTGTCCCTCATTTCACTGAGAGCATCACGCGTCACGGCATCCGTTCTGCTCGTATGAAGACTGGTACGCCAGTCCGTATCGACAAGCGTTCCATTCATTTCGAGGATATGGAACGACAGGATGGCGAGAACGGCTATTACAAATTTTCGTATATGGGTGTAGCAAATGTTCAGAGCGACAATCCATCACAACGTCCCTTGCAGCAATTGCCTTGCTGGGTGTGCTATACCAATCCTGAAGTTCATCAGACTTTGCTTGGAGGATTGGACGACTCCCCACTCTACAATGGACAGATTCAATCGATAGGTCCACGTTATTGTCCTTCGATAGAAACCAAACTCGTCACCTTCCCTGAACGTCCCCAACACTTGTTATTTTTAGAGCCAGAAGGCGAGGATACCAACGAGATGTATCTGAATGGTTTTTCTTCCAGCCTGCCAATGGACGTGCAGATAGAAGCACTGAAGAAAATCCCCGCGTTAAGAGACATCAAGGTCTATCGTCCTGGCTATGCCATAGAGTACGATTTCTTCGACCCAACACAATTAAAGCATTCGTTGGAATCGAAGGTCATTAGCGGACTTTTTATGGCTGGTCAGGTAAATGGTACGACCGGCTATGAAGAGGCTGGAGGGCAAGGCACGCTGGCTGGTATCAATGCGGCCTTAATGGCAGGTTCAGTAGGCGGTTGTGGCACAACCGCACACACAACGTTTGAGCTAAAGAGAGACGAAGCCTACATTGGCGTGCTGATAGATGACCTCGTGACGAAAGGCGTAGATGAGCCATATCGCATGTTTACCTCCAGGGCGGAATATAGAATACTGTTGAGACAAGATGATGCTGATGCGCGTCTGACGGAGGAGGCATACGAATTAGGAATTGCCAAACGCGATCGTTACGACTGGTGGATAGAAAAGAAAGAAACCATCGAAAGAATCGAAGAATTCTGTCGCACTTACGCTATTAAACCAAAAGTTGTCAATGGCGCTTTGGAAGCCGCTGGCTCTACCCCACTCGTCTATGGTTGTAAGTTGGAAGACTTGGTGGCTCGTCCAGAACTGAACTTCGAAAAGCTGCAGGAAATTGTACCTGCATTCCGTGAGGTTATCGAACAGCTGCCCAACAGAAAAGAAGAAATTGCCGAAGCAGCCGAGATACATATCAAATATAAAGGTTACATCGAACGCGAACGAATGGTAGCAGAAAAAATGCACCGTTTGGAGAATATCAAGATAAAAGGTAAGTTTGATTATCCCAATCTGACCGCCATTTCTACGGAGGCGCGTCAGAAATTAGAGAAGATCCAACCTGAAACTTTGGCGCAAGCAAGCAGAATTCCTGGCGTAAGTCCGAGCGATATTAATGCGATGCTGGTGCTATTAGGAAGATAGTGGTTGTCTGGCATAGCATTGCGCGCCACACTCCGACCTTCAGGTAGGAGAATATATAGAACGAATGTTCCACGTGAAACATAAGACATTGGACAATTATAATAATAACGTTAAAACCAAGGATTATGAACAACAAAACATTGATGGCGAATCTTCGCTGTATTCCAGACTTTCCACAGAAGGGTATCAACTTCCGTGACGTAACTACTTTGTTTAAGAACCCTGCTTGTCTGCAAATCATGGTGGACGAACTCTACGAGATTTACAAAAACAAAGGAATCACCAAAATTGTTGGCATTGAAAGTCGCGGTTTTGTGATGGCTTCAGCATTGGCAGTTAAACTGGGAGCAGGAGTGGTTTTGGCACGAAAACCAGGAAAACTACCTGCCGCGACCGTGCAGGAAAGTTACGCGAAAGAATATGGAACTGACACTATCGAAATTCATGAAGATGCCATCAACGATAAAGACATCGTTTTGCTTCACGACGATCTCCTGGCAACAGGTGGAACGATGCGTGCTGCATGTAACTTGGTGAAGAAATTCAATCCAAAAGGAATTATGGTGAACTTCCTCATTGAAATCACTGATGAAGGTTTGCATGGCAGAGACGTATTCGATGATGTGGAGGTTACCACATTGATAACCGTTTAATGTTCCACGTGAAACATTAAGATGACGAAGGAAGAGAACGAGGCACGTTTAGAGAAGCTAAGGGCTATTGTTAGAGCCTTGCCCGAGAGGCCTGGTAGCTATCAGTATTATGATGCTGATGGTACCATTATCTATGTGGGTAAAGCCAAGAATCTGAAGTCGCGTGTCTCGTCCTACTTCCACACAGAAGTTGACCGTTTTAAAACGAAGGTATTGGTATCGAAAATCCACGATATCAGCTATACCGTTGTCAATACCGAAGAGGACGCATTATTGCTGGAAAATGCACTCATTAAGAAGTATAATCCGCGCTATAATGTGTTGCTGAAAGACGGCAAGACCTATCCCAGTATCTGCATCACAAAAGAGTATCTTCCGAGAATATTTCCCACCCGTACCATCAATAAGAAATGGGGCACATATTATGGTCCTTATTCGCATGTTGGTTCGATGCATGCAGTACTTGATTTAATCAAGAAACTCTATCATCCTCGCACTTGTAAACAGCCACTTTTGGAGGAAGGCGTCAATGGCGGAAAATACCAGGTTTGTCTGGAATATCACATCAAGAATTGTGCTGGTCCTTGCATTAAAAAGCAGTCGTGCGAGGACTACCAAAAGAACATTAATCAGGCACGAGAGATACTGAAAGGAAACACCCGTCAGCTGCTTCGAGACATGCGAGAAGATATGATGAAACTGGCAGAAGAATTGCGTTTCGAGGAGGCAGAAGAGGTTAAACGAAGGTATATCTTGCTAGAGCAATTTGTGGCCAAAAGCGAGGTCGTCAGCCATACCATCAACAACGTCGATGTACTGTCGATTACGAACGACGAAAAGGTGGCATTCATCAACTATATCCACGTCTCAAACGGTCAAATTAACCAGAGTTTTACCTTCGAATATAAGAAGAAACTCGAGGAAACTGACGAGGAATTATTGCAGTTGGCTATCGTCGAGATGCGTGAGCGTTTTAAGAGCAATGCAAAGGAAATTATCCTGCCACAGGAGGTCAATATCGACCTGGAGGGTGTGACTATTACTGTGCCTCAAAGAGGCGACAAAAAGACCCTTTTAGACCTGTCGCTGATGAACGGAAAACAGTATAAATTCGATCGTTTGAAGCAGGCAGAAAAGCTCAATCCTGAGCAAAAACAGGTGCGATTGATGAAGGAATTGCAGGACCTTTTGCACCTGCCAAAGATGCCTTATCAGATAGAGTGTTTTGACAACTCGAACATCTCCGGAACAGACGCTGTAGCAGCTTGTGTTGTATTCAAAAAGATGAAACCCTCAAAGCAGGATTATCGCAAATATAACATCAAAACAGTAGTTGGTCCTGACGATTATGCATCAATGAAAGAGGTGGTTTATCGACGTTATAAACGTCTTTTAGACGAAGAACAACCCCTGCCAGATCTCATCGTTGCTGATGGTGGAAAAGGACAAATGGAGGTCATTCGTCAGGCCGTTCAAGACGAGTTAGGACTCGATATCCCGATTGCAGGATTAGCTAAAAATGACAAACACAGAACGAATGAACTGCTATATGGTTTTCCGCCAAGAGTGGTGGGTATGAAGGATACATCAGAACTATTCAGAGTGCTCACGCAACTACAGGACGAGGTGCACCGCTTTGCCATTGAATTCCATCGAAACAAGCGTTCTAAGCGCGCCTTACACTCCGAGCTGAATGACATCAAGGGCATCGGTCCAAAAACGCGTGACGAGCTTCTAAATGGCCTTAAATCCGTCAAGCAAATCAAAGAAGCGACGCAGGAAAAAGTTGCAGAGCTCATAGGCCCAGCAAAAGCAAAAATTGTCTATGAATATTTCCACACGTAAAGTTTGGAAATATCAAATTTATTGCTTAACTTTGCAGCATGAGAGCAGTGATACAACGAGTTACCCATGCCAGCGTTACCATCGAGGGCAGCGTCAAGAGCCGAATTGGACAAGGATTCTTGATATTTCTTGGTGTGTGCGATGAAGACACGATGGAGGACGTAGAATGGCTGGTCAAGAAGATTGCCAATCTACGCGTGTTTGGCGACGAGAACGACGTGATGAACCGCAGTATTCTCGACGTACAGGGAGAGGCGCTGGTTGTGAGCCAGTTCACGTTATTTGCAAGCTATAAGAAAGGCAATAGGCCAAGTTGGTTCAGAGCAGGCAGTCATGAGCATTCTATACCGCTCTACGAAGCCTTCTGCGACCAGCTTACGGAGGCAATAGGGAAACCTGTAGGCACTGGCGAATTCGGCGCTGATATGAAGGTGGAATTACTCAACGACGGTCCTGTGACTATCTGTATGGACACGAAGAATAAGGAATAATTATGAAGAAATATCTGAGGGAAATAGAAATTTCAGGACTGATACTGGTTATTATCGGTATCGTGTGCTCTTGGATTTGGGGCGCTAATTTCGGCATGTGGCCCTGCTTGGTGGGATTGTTCCTGTGGCTCATTACCTTTTTGTACAAGGCATTCCACTGGAACGAATATGCCCGTGAGAACAAACAGAACATCATGATTTTGCTGATTGCTATCATTATACTCATCCTGCAAATGATTATAAGGCTATAACACAATACATTATAAACCTCATACATAAATTATAACATTATGAAAAAATACTTAGGCATCATCAACACAATTGGTTCTGGACTTTTCATTGTTGGCATAATAATAAAATTATACGGAGATAAGCAAATTGGTACATGGCTATATGCGATAGGCATTATACTCCTTCTCGTCAGTATCATCTACAAAGTCTTTCATTTAAAGGAGTACAAAGAAGAATTGAAGGAAAATGTGATTGCCTATGTCATTAGCGTCGTTGGATTTGTATTAATCATGATATCCATCCTATATTTTATATGACGATACAAGAAGCACAACAGGCTGTAGATCAGTGGATTAAAACGTACGGAGTACGTTATTTCTCTGAGTTGACCAATATGGCTGTTCTAACAGAGGAAGTTGGTAATATGGTGACCAAAGCTTCAAGCCTGGCGAGAAAGAAAATCTTGGCGAGGAGATGGCCGATGTGCTATGGGTATTGCTCTGTCTGGCTAATCAGACGGGTGTCGACTTGACGGAAGAATTGAAAAAATCGATAGAAAAGAAGACAAAACGCGACGCTGAACGTCATAAGAATAATAGTAAACTAACAAAATAAACATCTATTTATTAACAAAAACCAATTAAAACTATGGGAGAACATTGTCATTGTGGTTGTAACCACGAGCATCATCACGACGATGCACAGCATTTGGAGAGCATGTACGATCAGGCTTTGGCTCTGTACGACTTCAACATCAAAGACGAAGATGTGAAGGAAGCCGTCAAGAAAATCATCGCTGAAAAGGTGCCTGAAAACGACACGCCTGAGGTCAAAAAGTTCATGTTCGGATCTATTGAGCTGACGACGCTGACTACGCAGGACTCAGCTGAAAGCGTACTGAAACTGGTGGAGAAAGTGAACGATTTTGCTCACGAATATCCTGATATGCCACATGTGGCAACCATCGTTACCTACCCTCGTTTCACCAAGCTGGTCAGCGAATCGTGCGAGGTGGAAGGAGTCATTCCTACCTGCGTCAGTGGTGCTTTCCCATCCTCTCAGGCGCTATTGGAAATCAAAGTTGCCGAGACAGCTCTTGCTATCAAAGACGGTGCCAAGAACGTTGATATCGTGATGCACGTTGGTGAGTTCTTGGCAGGCGACTACGAGACCGTTTGCGACGAGATTCGCGAACAGAAGGCAACCTGCCGCGACGTGCCTATGAAGGTCATCTTAGAGACGGGCGATCTGGGTTCTTGCGCTAACATCAAGAAGGCATCTATCCTGTCTATGTATGCTGGTGCAGACTACATCAAGACTTCTACTGGTAAGGAGAAAGTCAGTGCTACACCTGAAGCCGCCTACGTCATGTGTCAGGCCATCAAGGAGTACTTCCAGAAGACAGGTATCCGTGTTGGTTTCAAGCCTGCTGGAGGCATCAATACCATCATGGATGCGCTCACCTACTACACCATCGTAAAGGAAGTATTGGGTGAGGATTGGCTCAACAACTACTATTTCCGCTTGGGAACCAGCCGTCTGGCTAATCTCGTGCTGAGCGAGTTGGAAGGCAAGGAAGTAAAATTCTTCTAATAATTTCGCTGAACAACGTAATCCACATAGGCTGTCAAGGATTCCTTGATGGCCTTTTCTTTGACGTTTTCATCGATATACTGCATACAAACCTTACTGAAATCTGCCATCTTCTGCTCGGCATAATCGATACCTCCATGTTGTTTGGTAAATTCCACCAAAACGGCGATTTCATCAGGATTAATCGTTCCTGCTTTCACCTTCCTGGCCAATGTGTGCATCGATTCGAAGTCAATATTGTTCAAGGCATAGATGACAGGGAGCGTCAACTTACCCTCAGTCATATCATTTCCTGTGGGTTTGCCTATTTCCTTCGAATCAAAATAGTCGAAGATATCATCGCGAATCTGGAACATAATACCCAAGTACTGACCAAACTGTTTAGCTTTCAGCATCTCTTCCTGCGTAGCACCACCAGACATTGCACCAATAGCGGCACAAGCCTCAAACAAAGCCGCTGTCTTCTGCTTGATAACATCGTAATACACATCTTCAGAGATAGCCTGATTCTGAATGTTTGACAACTGCAGAATCTCACCAGCGGCCAGCGTACGGCCCAGTTCAGCGAGATATTCAATGATGCGCTGATGACCAGTGAACGACACATGCAGCAAAGCAGTAGACAGGATATAGTCGCCTACCAATACTGCTACCTTATTATTATAGGAAGCATTGACGGACGCCTGACCTCTACGCTCGTCACTTTCGTCTACCACATCGTCATGAACGAGTGAAGCCGTATGCAACAATTCAAGACCAACGGCGGAATGCTGGGTGACGTCACTAATATCACCAAAATTGCGTGCCATCAGCATCATCAAGATGGGGCGCATACGTTTTCCACCACGCTGACGAATATGGCTCAAAGCGGAACCTAACATGCCATCGTCGTGAGTCAAAGCACTATTGAAAAGGGTGATAAAATCGTCCAAATCTTTCTGAATTGGTTGTTTAATGATGCTTAAATTATCCATATCTAACGCTATTTTGATGCAAAATTAATGAAAATAATTGGATATTCGCCAATTTATTAGTAATTTTACGCACAAATTCACAAATGGTTATGGAAAAATTGTTCCTTTTAGACGCTTATGCGCTTATTTATCGCTCGTATTACGCATTCATCAAAAACCCGCGTATCAACTCAAAAGGCCTGAATACATCGGCCATTATGGGCTTTCTGAATACGTTGCAGGAAGTACTCACCAAAGAGCAACCCACCCATCTGGGTGTGGCCTTCGATCCTCATGGGCCGACGTTCCGTAGTGAAGCCTATCCTGCTTATAAAGCCCAGCGTGAGGCAACGCCCGAGGATATTAAACAAAGTGTGCCAATCATCAAGAATATACTCAAAGCTTGGAACATTCCTATCCTAGAGGCTGAAGGCTATGAAGCTGATGACGTTATTGGCACACTGGCCACGAAGGCTGGCGAGCAAGGTATCGATACCTACATGCTGACACCTGATAAGGATTATGGACAGCTGGTGCGAGATAATGTGAAGATCTATCGTCCTCGTCACGGAGGTGGTTATGAGGTGATGGGTCCTGAGGAAGTGAAAGCAAAATACGCCATTCCATCGACAGAAGCCGTCATTGACCTCTTGGCATTGATGGGTGACTCAGCTGATAACTTCCCTGGATGTCCTGGTGTTGGTGAGAAGACAGCAGTGAAACTCATCAACGAATTTGGAACCGTTGAGGAACTCATCGCTCGCTCGTCAGAAATCAAAGGTGCACTTCAGAAAAAAGTGGAGGAACACGTCGACGACATCAAACTCTCGAAATTTCTGGCGACCATCAAAACGGATGTGCCCATCGAACTCCGGATGGACGAGTTGAAGATTTCGCAACCCAACGAGACCGAACTTGTCAAACTCTTCGAAGAATTAGAGTTGAAGAGCCTCGCAAGTAAGATTCTTAAAAAGTCTGAAACAAAGCCAAAACCTGTTAATCAACAACTCGATCTCTTTGCAGAATTTGCGCCCGAAGGGTCGAACGGGCCAGAATTTTCGAGTTTTGAGACGTTAAAAACGATCGCTCACGAATACAAACTCGTTGAAAATGAGGAAGATATTCGGAAACTTTATGACTTTTTTAGGACAAAAGATTTTCTCGTTCTAGACACGGAAACCACTTCAACCTCTGCCATCGACGCAGAATTGGTAGGTTTGAGCTTCGCGGTAGAGGAACACAAGGCCTTTTATGTGCCCATTCCTGCCAATCGTGAAGAAGCGTTGCGAATTGTTAATATATTTAAACCACTCTACGAAGACCCCAAAATCCTAAAGGTTGGTCAGAACCTGAAGTACGACCTCGAAGTGTTACGCAACTATGACATCCGTCTCGATGGTCCGATGTGGGACACGATGATAGCCCACTATCTCATCCAACCAGAACTTCGTCATAACATGGACTATATGGCTGAGGTGTATCTGCACTATCAAACCATCCATATCGATGAACTCATTGGTCCCAAGGGAAAGAACCAGCGCTCCATGCGTGACCTCTCCCCCACCCTCGTCTATGAATATGCTTGTGAGGATGCGGACATCACTCTGCAACTAAAGAACAAGTTGGAGCCTGAACTAAAACGCCTGCAATGCGAAGACCTATTTTATAATATAGAGATGCCTCTGATGCCTGTCTTGGCAGAGATGGAGATGAATGGTGTCTGTCTTGATACTCAGTCGTTGGCTGAGACTAGCAAGCAGTTTACTGCTCGCATGAATGAGATTGAGGCACGCATATACGAACTCGCTGGCGAACAATTCAATATTGCCTCACCCAAACAGGTGGGTGAAATCCTCTTCGATAAACTGAAGATTGTCGAGAAGGCCAAGAAGACCAAGACGGGTCAATATGTCACTAGCGAAGAGGTGTTGCAACAACTGAAGAACAAGCACGAAATCGTTGCTGACATCCTGGAACACAGGGGGTTAAAGAAACTCATCGGCACCTATATCGATGCTCTTCCAAAGCTGATAAATCCTCGCACTGGTCACATCCATACCTCGTTCAATCAGACCATTACAGCAACAGGTCGTTTGTCGTCTTCTGATCCCAACCTGCAGAACATCCCTATTCGTGGCGAGGACGGCAAGGAGATTCGTAAGGCGTTTATTGCTGAACCAGGTTGTCTGTTCTTCTCTGCAGACTATAGTCAGATTGAACTTCGCGTGATGGCTCACCTCTCTCAAGACCCACAGATGATTGAGGTTTTCCGCGAGGGCAAAGACCTACATGCTGCTACTGCTGCCAACATCTACAAGAAGCCTATCGAAGAAGTTACGCGCGACGAACGTACGAAGTCAAAACGAGCCAATTTTGGTATCATCTATGGCATCACTGTCTTTGGTCTCGCAGAGCGCTTGGATATCCCTCGCGATGAAGCTAAGATGCTGATAGACGGTTACTTCCAGACCTTCCCAGAGGTTCACGACTACATGGAGAAATCCAAGGAAATAGCCAGAAAACAAGGTTACGTCACTACCCTATTCGGACGTCGTCGCTACCTGCCAGACATCAACTCACAAAACAGCGTCGTGCGTGGTTTTGCTGAGCGTAACGCCATCAATGCACCCATTCAGGGCACCGCTGCCGACATCATCAAAGTGGCAATGATTCACATCTTCCAGCGCTTCAAAGCCGAAGGAATCAAGAGCAAAATGATCCTGCAAGTCCACGACGAACTCAATTTCTCCGTCTATCCTGACGAGAAGGAAAAGGTAGAGCGTATCGTCATCGAAGAGATGCAAAACGCCTTCCACATGGCTGTACCCCTTGTTGCTGACTCCGGCTTTGGCGATAACTGGCTCGAGGCCCATTAAAATATTAATCATTGTCACTGTTTTATTAAACAACGCCTTTGTTTTATCAAACGATGGCGTTGTTTTAACAAACATCGACGCAGTTTTAACTTTACCTTTACCTTAACGACCCTTTAATGTCGTACAAAAGACCTTTTTACACGGCAGTAAAGCATTTTCTTCTCGGAGCTCTCTTGTCAATACCAAGCCGCTCTCATTAGAAGAACACTGATTACCACTCTTTTTAAGTAGATTTCAACAAATAAATAGGGTTTTATTTGGTTTTATCCTCATTTATTACTACCTTTGCAGCCCGAAAAAGAATAAACACATTTAGAAGAACATGAAGAAACAATTATTTTTATTGGTATTTATGCTGCTGCCATTGGTTGCGAGTGCTGCAACAGGCATAGAGATTGATGGTATCTTTTACCACTTTAAAAGTGCTACAAAGACAGCTGAAGTAGCACGTTGGGCCCACGGCCAGAAATATACTGGAGATGTTGTGATACCATCAACGGTAACTCGGAATGAAGTAGAATATAGCGTAACGAGTATTGAAGCAAATGCTTTCGCAAACTGTTCTGAACTGACATCTGTAACTATTCCCAATAGTGTGACATCATTAGGAAAAGAACTTTTCAATGGTTGTCCAAACCTGGCCTCAATCGTTGTAGAGGAAGGTAATCCCGTTTATGACTCTCGTGAAAACTGCAATACGCTCATTGAGACGGCCAGCAACAAGGTTATTTATGGATGTTCGGCCTCAACTATTCCCGATGGTATCACAACTATTGGAAATAGTGCATTCCTGAATTGCATAGGGCTAACCTCTATTGTTATACCAAGTAGTGTTACAACCATAGAAAAAACAGCGTTTGAGGGATGTACTGGTTTAACCTCCTTCGTGATTCCTGATGCTGTAACCACTATAGAGCGTGGTATTATAAGCAGTTGCACTGGACTAACCTATCTGTATATTGGTAAAGGTATAACAAACTTAGAAGAATGGATGTTTAATTCTTGCACCAATCTGAAAAAAGTAGAAATAAACAGTAATGCTATAGCATCAAATAACAACTATAATAGCCAAAATGGTTTTTCCATCGGATCGTTCTTCAACAGCTCTGTTGAAGAATATATTTTGGGAGAGGATGTGACAAGGATTAGCGATTATGCCTTTTATCGATGTGGCATGACCTCTATCAAAATGTCCAATAACGTAACAACTATTGGAAACCTTGCATTTAGCGGTTGTCGTTATCTTGCTTCTGTCACATTATCTGGGAATTTGACATCCATTGGAGACTGGGCGTTCACTTTTTGTGAAAAACTGACAGACATGTATTGCTATGCAGAGCAAGTACCAAAATTAGCTGACGCAGTTTTCATGTCTTCCAATTTCAGAAATGCCACTCTTCATGTGCCTGCAGTTTCTGTTGATGCATATAGCAATGCTGAAGTATGGAAGGGCTTTGGAAATATCGTTGCTCTGACTGATCCATCTGGAATCGAATCGACAACAGCCACACAACAGCCTACGATTATTGAGTGCTATACCATTGATGGCAAGTGTATCAATCAGCCTCAGCGTGGCTTTAACATCATAAAGATGAGTGATGGTACTACCAAGAAAATTGTTGTGAAGTAACAACATTTCCGTAAACATAAGGTACAATTATAACTTTCGCTCTGATATCCACTAAGAAGGATGTCAGGGCGAATGTTTTTATAAGAAAAACAGGGCATTGCTTGCTCGTTTAAGAAATTATTAGTAATTTTGTGGCAAAATCATAAAACCTAATTGAATGAATAATACTAAAGATATGAAGAAAGTTGTGTTTTGTCTGGCAGCACTTGCTTGGATGAGTGTTGCGAATGCCCAGACGGGCGAAGAGTGGGATGACCCCAGTATATCACATGTGAACAGGGAAAAGTCCCATACGGGAGCCTTGCCTATGACCAGCGAGAATGATGTGGTGAAGAACGATTTGACACTCTCGCCCTACTATCAGTCGCTTGATGGCAAGTGGAAATTCAATTGGGTAAAAAAGCCGTCGTTGGCCAAAACGAATATGTGTGAGAAGGACTATAATGACGCCTCTTGGACAGATATCGACGTACCCTCCAGCTGGCAGGTTTGGGGTCTGAAACATAATAAGTCTTGGGACAAACCGCTCTATTGTAACGTGGCCTATCCGTTCTCGTTCAACGAGTCGAACTATAGCGTGATGGCTGAGCGTCCAAGCTGGTTTGAGTATAACAGCAACATGCCCAATCCTGTAGGCACTTATCGTAAGCATTTCAATATAACGAGCGATTGCCTGGCAGGACATAACGTGTATGTACGTTTTAATGGTGTGGGTCACGGCTTCTATCTGTGGGTCAATGGTCAGCGCGTAGGCTATAGCGAGGACTCGTATGTGCCTGCTGAATTTGACATCACGAAATATCTTGTTGAGGGCGATAATATGATGGCTCTGCAAGTGTATCGTTTCACCAGCGGCTCGTTCCTGGAATGCCAAGACTACTGGCGCTTAACAGGTATTCAGCGCCACTGCTTTATCTGGGCGGCTCCTAAGACACAGATACGTGACTATTTCTTTACCACCGACCTGGATAACCAATACGTGAATGCCAAAGCCAATGTGAAGGTCAGCATTGTGGGTGCAGAAACTGATGGTACAGTAGAGGCAAAAATAATGGATGGCTCAACCGTCATAGCCTCGAAAACAGCCTCTTTCAACGCTCAGACATCAGAACTCAGTCTCAACATGAATGTGACGGCTCCAAGGCTATGGAGTGCAGAGACTCCCAACCTCTATGATTTGATATTGACGCTGAAGGATGGTACTGGCAAGACTATCGATATACGTGGCAGCAAAGTAGGTTTCCGTGAGGTTGGTATTCGTAACGATGGTGCGCTGATTATCAACGGTAAACGTATGGTTTTTCATGGTGTGAACCGTCATGATTTCTCGCCAGTAAATGGGCGTGCCATTACTGACGAGGAGATAGAAGAAGACATCAAAACGATGAAGCGGTTGAATATCAATGCCGTGCGTACTTCGCACTATCCCAATGATCCTATCTTCTATGACCTTTGCGACAAATACGGACTCTATGTGTTGGCTGAGGCTGATGTAGAATGTCACGCTCATCAGAAACTTTCGTCACTGTCGCTGTTCCGTCCTGCTATGGTGGAACGCTCTGAGAATCATGTACTTACTCATCGTAACCATCCCTGTATCTTTATCTGGTCGTTTGGTAACGAGAGTGGAAACGGCAACAATTTCCAGTATGTGGCCAATGCTATCAAGGCACTCGACAGGACACGTCTGACGCATTACGAAGGCAATAGCGATTATGCTGATGTTTCGTCTACAATGTATGCCAGCTATGAAACCATCAACTATATTGGTTCATCACAGCATAACCGTCCGCATATCCAGTGTGAGAACAGCCATTCGATGGGTAACTCGATGGGTAATGTGCGCGATATGTTCGACCTTTATGAGAAGTATCCTTGTCTGACGGGTGAATTCATTTGGGACTTTAAGGATCAGGGATTGCTCACTAAGACCAGTAGTGGTCAGGAATACTGGGCATACGGTGGTGACTTTGGCGATAATCCCAACGACGGAAATTTCTGCATTAATGGTTTGGTGCATCCAGACTGGAGCTATACCGCAAAGACATATAATACGAAGAAGATTTACCAGCCTTTGGAGTTTTCTGCAGTAAGTGGTAAAACTAATGTTTTCCGTATGAAAAACAAGTTGGCATTCTTGTCCAGTAGCATTTACGACGTTAGCTACAGCATTGTTGATGAAGAAGGTCATGACTATATGAGCGGAACTATTAGCGACGACATTGCTGCTGGTGAAACTAAGAATATCACTATCGATTATCTTACTTCTTCTTACTTCTCTATTATTCCCCCTGAAAAAGAAGTTTTCATAAATTTCACCGCTAAACAGCGCGAAAATACTGCCTGGGCTGATGCCGGCTATGTGGTAGCTGAAGAGAAACTGCCTGTGAAGACAGCGACAAAGCCAATGAAAGACCTTACCTTTGCCAATAATAATGCGCTGACAGTAGAAGAGACTGATGCTGTTGTTGACGTCAGTGGTGCCAATTTTAAGGCTACCTTTACCAAGAATAAAGGTACACTCACGGGTTACTCTCTTGACGGTGTTCAGATGATGAGCAAGGCTCTGCAACTCAATGCCTTCCGTCTGCCTACTGACAACGATGGCAGCAAGAAAGCAACTTGGGACAGTATGGGACTGCGTAGTCTCAGTACAACGGGTAAAGGTACTGATACGAAAGTGACAAAGGCCGATGATGGCAAGACCGTCATCGTGAGTATGAAGAGTACTTATGGTAATAGCTCAAACACTTTCGATGTCAGCCTTGACTTTATCGTTTGTGCTGATGGTACACTGATGGTCAACTCCTTTATCCGTCCGCAGAATTCTGGTGCCATCCTGCCTAAGCTTGGATTTAAGTTAGAGATGCCAAAGGAAATGGAACAGCTTGCGTGGTTCGGACGCGGACCTTGGGACAACTATCGCGACCGCAAGGAAGCCTGTCTGCCCGGCATCTATCAGAGTACTGTTACCAATCAATATGAGGAATACATCCTGCCACAGGAACATGGTACTAAACAAGAGGTACGTTGGATGTCAGTGACAAATAACGAAGGCCAGGGTCTGCTATTCGTTGCACCAGATCAGATGGCAGCTTCTGCCGTTCATTTCCGTCCTGAAGACAACTATACGAATAAGGACACGCGCAAGAAACATACCTATCAGTTTGTACGTTGCGATAATACCGTTGTCAACCTCGATGCTGCTACTCGAGGTTTGGGTAATAACTCTTGTGGTCCTGATGTGATGGATAAATACGAACTGAAAGCTGCCAATACTGCTTTCCGATTCTTCATCATTCCGTTGAAAGCTGGAAACGATGTTGCCGCAATCGCTCGAGTGGATATGCCTGTATGCCAGCCTGTCAGTTGTGAACGTCAGAGCAATGGGCGTATCAAAATGAGCACCCCAACGAAGAATGCCACTATCTATTATAGCATCAATGGAGGCGACTATCAGAAATATACTGATCCTTTAATCCAAAATGATGCCTGCACAATCAATACCTATTGTACTGGTGAATATTTAATGGATAGTCCAGTAATGACATACGATTTTGACCTTTATATCAACAAGTCCGCTTGGAAACTGGTCAGTGTCGATAGTCAGCATAGTGGTAATGAAGCTTGTTTAGCTTTCGATGGTAAGAACGATACCTTCTGGCATACGGAATGGGGAAGTGTAGAACCAGCGTGTCCACATACAATAGTCATTGATATGGCCAGTGAATACAAGGTAACAGCAATCACCTACCTTAGTCGCCAAGATGGAAATCAGAATGGTATGGTGAAAAACTTCGAAGTTTATCTTAGTAACGATGGTTCGACTTGGGGCTCGCCTGTTGTTTCAGGTCAATTCAAAAACACGACGTCACAACAGGTTGCCAAGTTAACAACAACCACTAAAGGTCGTTACCTGAAGTTTGTAGCAAAGTCGGAGATTAATGGAAAACCTTGGACATCAGCTGCAGAGATTGGTATTCAGGTAGAATCCGACCATACTGCTATTGGACAAGTTAAAACAGACTATCAACAAAATACTGCTGCTGTTTATGATTTAAATGGTCGTAAAATGAATGGTCAATTAGCACAACAACCCAAGGGTATTTATATAAGTAATGGTCGAAAGATTGTCAAATAGTCAGGCAACTAACGAATAATAAGTGCTTCTGCAAACTTATAGATAACGATACCTGTTGTTACGGAGACATTCATAGAGTGTTTAGTACCCAGCTGAGGTATCTCTAAACAGCCATCTGAGGCGTCTACTACTTCCTGGTGGACGCCTTTTACTTCGTTTCCAAGCACTACGGCGTATTTTAAGCCCCGCTGAGGCACGAACGTATGCAGTCTGGCTTATCGCCATCGTCAAGATTGGCCAGAAGTCAGTCAAGGTCGTGATTAAGTGAGAATAGAGCTAAGCTTGCTTAAGCTATATCGAACGTGAGCGAGCTCGAGCAAAGCTCAAGGTCGTGATGAAATAGTTTTCATTTTCTATTAGAATCATCCCTGCCCGTTTCTTTTTCGAGCAGGGATGCTTTGTCATCTGATACCCATAACCTGCATTCCATAAAAAATAGTGTTTTTTGGAATATCACTATAACATTTCTTAGCTACCTTTCTGCCGTTCGTTCTACCTCGTATGTGTCAGTCCGAAAGCTTCGGACTTTGAGTTCGCACACGTCGGACTGTGAGTTCGCACACTACGGACAAAAAGACAGACTATATATCTCTTATTGAAGCCTAATATCTCCCTTTGAAGGATGTTGTTTAGTAAAAGCTGCATTTTTTCTTCAAAATGTTTGTAGTTTAAATTATTTTTTTTACCTTTGCACCGTGTTCAAAAGAATACAACATTTATTTGCTCAATTTCTCATCCGAACTAGCACCTCGATAAGAGAATAAAGAGTGAACCGAATACACATTGGAGCTGCACCTATCGAGTACAGATTACTCCATAGCGTATTTGAGGTTGTGCTAGACCTGGATGGGAATATGGATGGGTCTGCACTTTTAATATGGTTAGAAAATAATGTCTATAAAGATTATGAAGAAAAGATTTTTATTATTTACAATGCTGCTCCTGCCTTTGGCTGTAAGCGCTAAAGTAGAAATTGATGGCATTTATTACAACCTGAATTCAGATGCCAAAACTGCTGAAGTAACATATGGCTCACAAGCGTATGTTGGAGATATTGTGATTCCAGCATCAATAACAGTTGATGATGTTGTTTATAACGTAACGAGTATTGGAAAAGAAACTTTCAGCTATTGTCAGAATTTGACTTCAGTAGATATCCCTGAAGGAGTGACAACCATAGGAAGTAATGCTTTCTACTTGTGTCAGAATCTAGTTTCTATCACCATACCGAGCACTTTGGAAAACATTGGCAATGGTATGTTCCGTTATTGTAATTTGAAAAAAGTTATAATTAATAGTAATGCTCTCATATCAAAAAACCGAAGTTGGATGGGAGAAGTACTTCTTAAAGATATTTTTGGCAGCACTGTTGAAGAAATTAATTTGGGAGAAAATATAACGAGGATTGGAAATCTTGCATTCCACGAGTTTAAAAAATTGACTTCTATCCAGATGACTCATCATGTTACGAGTATTGGAAGTGGTGCTTTTCAAAACTGTGTTAGCTTAACTTCTATCATAATCCCCAATAGTGTGACGAGTATAGATTATAACCCATTTTATGGCTGCGAGAATCTATCCTCTATTCAGGTGGAAAACGGAAATGCAGTGTTTGATTCTCGCGATAACTGTAATGCGATTATTAGGACTGCAGACAATGTATTGATAACGGGCGGTCCAAATACAGTTATTCCCAATAGCGTGACAGAGATAGGAGGAGGAGCCTTTTATAACAATGCGAATTTAACCTCTATCAATATTCCCAGTAGTGTTGTAAAGATTGGAAGTTCTGCGTTCTGGCAGTGCACAAGTCTGACATCAATCAGTATTCCTAGTAGTATGAAGACTATTGAAGAATGGGCATTCTTTAATTGTAAAAATTTAGCTTCGGTTAGTATCGCTGATGGTATAACGAGAATAGAAAAATATGTGTTTGAGGGCTGTCAATCACTTACCTCCTTCACTATTCCTACTACAGTAACGAGTATTGGTGAGGAGGCATTTTCTGGCTGTAAACTGACTTCAATTACTATCCCTAAGAGTGTCACATCTATAGAAATAAATGCTTTCTGGGGTTGTGCTTTTGGTGCTACTACGATTCAAGTGGAAGAGGGAAACTCTGTTTATGATTCTCGCAATAACTGTAATGCTATCATCAGAACAGCAGACAACACTTTGATATTAGGATGTCGAAATACGATTATTCCTAATAATATAACAACCATTGGAGCAAGTGCATTTAGTGCGTGTGAAAAACTTAGCTCTATCAATATTCCCGAGGGTATAATGACAATAGAAGATAATGCATTTAATTATTCAGGCTTAACTTATGTTGTTATCCCCAGTAGTGTAACGACCATAGGTAGTAGAGCATTCTATGGTTGTCAGCTTAGCGATATATACTGCTATGCAGAACAGTTGCCTGAAGCTGGTGAAGATGCTTTCGGATACCAGACTCGCAATATAAAACTTCATGTACCCGCAGTTTCATTAGATGTATATAAAAACGCAGAGTTTTGGAAACTATTTATATATATCGTTGCACTGATAGATGAAGATCCTAAACCAACCACAGGAATTGCAGTACCAACAACTACACAGATACCTATTGCTGTAGGTCGCTATACGCTTGATGGTAAGCGCATCAGCAAACCTCAGCACGGATTGAACATCATCAAGATGAGTGACGGAACAACGAGAAAAGAATTTGTGAAGTAAGGACAATATCACAAAAATATAAAAACATGAAAAAGAGTCATTTAAACTTATTGCTTGTCCTGCTATCATGCATGACTTCTATTAATGTCTTAGCTTATTGTGATATCCAAGTTCCAAATGCTGATGGTGTTACTATCTATTACAATGTTAATTATTTAGAGAATGCGGAATTGGAGGTTACTTCCCGTGATTATAACAAAAGTAGTTATAGTGGAGATGTTGTTATTCCTGAAGAGGTAACGTATGAAGATCATGTCTATAAGGTGACATCTATCGGACGTTCTGCTTTCTACAATTGTTCTGACCTTACCTCTATCACCATTCCTAATAGTGTGATCAGTATTCAAGGTGGTGCTTTTTACGGCTGCAGCAGTCTGACGACTGTTACCATTCCCAATAGCGTGACAACAATCGAAGGATATGCATTCGGAAATTGTACTAGCCTTACCTCTGTAAATATAGGCAATGGTCTTACGTATATGGGTAACTATGCGTTCGACAAGTGTAACGCTCTTACGTCAATTAATATTTCAGACATTGCAGCATGGTGTGGAATCTGTTTTGATGGTATAAATAGCAATCCCGTTACTATGCAGAATCGCTTGCACCTAAATGGTGAGGTCGTTAGAGAATTGGTCATCCCTGAAGGAGTGACATCTATCGAAAATTATGCATTCGATAATTGTGTGTCGCTAATCTCTATCAGCCTTCCGAATAGTCTGACAAGTATTGGCACTGATGCTTTCAAAAATACGAATCTAACTACTATCATTTTTCCTAATAACTTAAAAAGTATTGGTACTAGTGCGTTCGAATATTGCAATCTTACATCTATTAGTATTCCTAAAAGCGTAGAAACTATTAGAAGTATGGCATTTAGAGGCAACCCAAATATAGTTAATATAACTGTAGAAGAAGGAAATACCGCCTATGACTCTCGTAATAATTGTAATGCTTTGATTGAAACTGCCAGTAACACGCTTTTGAAAGGATGTCAGAACACGATTATTCCTGAAAGTGTAACAGCTATTGCAAACTATGCATGTCAGGGTTGTTCTGGCCTAACCTCTATTGTTATTCCAGATGGTGTTACGAGTATTGGTGGTTCTGCATTTTTAGGATGTATTAATCTTGCTTCGGTAACAATTTCAAGTAGTGTTACTACAATAGGTGGTTTTGCATTCGCTCGTTGTGAAGCACTCACCTCTATTGATATTCCTGGCAACGTTACAAAAATAGAGCGATATACATTCGAAGGTTGCACTAATCTTAGTGCTGTAAAAATTGGTAATGGGGTCACTATCATTGATCAATACGCATTTTATAGTTGTCCGAGAATAGCCTCAATTACTATTCCTAATAGCGTGACAGTAATAGGAGATTATTCGTTCTCGGGTTGTGTATCATTAACTAATCTTATCATAGGTAATAGCGTAAAGGGTATTGGAACAAGCGCATTCGGATCAGGCTTTAATCTGATAAATGTGTTTTGTTATACAGAACAAGCGCCTATTGCATATAGCAGCTTTAATAATTCAAATTACACAAATGCTACTCTCCACGTGCCTGCTGCATCTTTAGAAGCATATAAAAACGTAGAACAATGGAAAAACTTTGGAACTATCATAGCGTTGACAGATGAAGATCCTAAGCCAACAACAGATATTGCAGTAACAACAGCCACACAAGAGCCTGCAATTGTAGAGCACTATACCATTGATGGAAAGCGTATCAATCAACTACAGCGTGGCCTGAACATAATCAAGATGAGTGACGGTACAACAAAAAAAGTTATTATAAGATAACTGAAAATACTTTCGGAGTAACAAAAAATACTCCAAGAGTAATTTCAAATACTCTTGGAGTATTCTGAATTACTTTTGCAGAATACATCGCCACACTCGACCTTAGTCAGAGAATTAATGACTCTGCGAATTTATAGATAATAATACCGGCAGTAACAGAGACATTCATCGAGTGCTTGATACCAAGCTGAGGTATCTCTAAACAGCCATCTGAGGCGTCTACTACTTCCTGGTGGACGCCTTTTACTTCATTTCCCATCACTACGGCGTATTTTAAGCCACGCTGAGGCACGAATGTGTGTAGTTTGGTACTATGTTCCACCTGCTCGACAGAAAGGACCGTATAGCCCTGTTTTTTCAGTTCATCGACAGCCTCCAAGGCCGTTTTAAAGTATTGCCAGCTGACACTCTCCTCTGCACCAAGTGCCGTTTTATGAATTTCAGTCGATGGTGGCGTCTGGCATATACCGCAAAGATAGACTGCTTCTACACGAAAAGCATCACATGTACGAAATACGCTACCAATGTTATACATTGAGCGCACGTCATCCAATACTACTATTAATGGTAGTTTCTCCGCCTCACGATACTCTTCTATCGTCAAGCGCTTCATCTCTATTGTCTTTATCTTTCTCATTGTGTTTGCAAAGGTACAAAAAAGTGTGGATAACTATGTGCATAACCATGTTAATAATTCATTCATAATTTCACAAATATACAATACTCCCCTACTCGACTGTGCATTTTAAGCATAAATTATAGCCTTTCAACTCATTTTTCCACCAAAAAATGCAAGAAAAAGATATAAACTTATTAATTTTGCACCAAAATAGAGAATTGTGGATAAACTATCTAACGAACTAAGTATCAATTAGTAAGTATCCACAAAGGATGTGAACAACGTTAAATAAGGAGTGGATAAACATTCTGGCAAGTAAAAGCAGAAAAAGTTTTGCACTTATCAACCGCATATCATCCTTTTCATTCTCTTTTTAAAAAGAAAAAAAAAAAGAAAATAAAATATTAATGTGATGTTGAAAAAGGAGTGGAGAGAACAAGGATTCATTGATGAGGCTGTCAATGTTCCTGAAGGAATGAACGAGACGGAATACTTGAAACAAGAGATTCGTCGCATGTGTCAGGAAAAGGGAGCTATCATTTTAGCTCACTATTATACCATTGGTGATATCCAGGATATTGCTGATTTTGTAGGTGACTCATTGGCTTTGGCTCGTAAGGCTGCAGAGACAAATGCAAAGATGATGGTCATGTGTGGTGTTCACTTTATGGCAGAAACCTGTAAGTTGCTTTCTCCTAAGAAGATAGTACTCTGTCCGGACCTTAATGCCGGTTGTTCGTTAGCTGACTCGTGTAAAGCAGAAGACCTAAAGAAATTCAAGGACGAGCATCCTGGCTATCAAGTTATTTCGTATGTCAATACTACTGCTGCTGTAAAAGCCCTGACAGATGTTGTTGTTACCAGTGGTAATGCCAAAAAAGTTGTCGATCAGTTACCAAAAGATGCGAAGCTGATTTTTGGTCCTGACTATAACTTAGGTAATTATATCAACGAAGTGACAGGCAGAAATATGTTGCTTTGGAATGGTGGTTGTCATGTGCATGAACGTTTCTCAGTAGCAAAGATATTAGAACTTAAAAAGCAGTATCCTGATGCAATTGTAATGGCTCATTTGGAGTGTAAGGGTCCTGTATTGGCACTTGCTGACGTGAAGGGAAGTACTGCAACAATGCTTAATTATGCCCAGCAACATGATGACAAGCAATATATTGTAGCTACAGAGGCTGGTATTTTGCACGAGATGCAACGTTCTTGCCCAGACAAGGAATTTATACCTGTACCTCCTGAAATCAGCGAGAGCGGCTTAGAATGCAGTTGTAATGAGTGCCAGTATATGAAAATGAACACACTTTTGAAGATATACAATTGCTTGAAGCACGAATGGCCATCTGTTGAAGTAGATCCGAAAATAGCCAAAGAAGCTGTAAAACCTATCGAAAAAATGTTGAAGCTGAGTTAATTATGATGTCTGAAAGGGTAAATAGAGTATTGAATAGTGTGTTATTTCCTATCAAGGATAACATACTATTTTTTACTTTTATGTACCTGTTAGGAGCTATATGTATCATATTCGAACCTTTAGCTTGGTATGGAAGTAGATTATGGTCGTTATTAGAACTATTTATTGATACCTATTTTCTGTGTTTATTTATTAGTTTGTTCCCTAAAAAAGTAAAAGGTGTCGTCAAAGCTTTCTTATATATAATACTATACGTTGTAGCCATAATAGACATGACTTGCTACGTAAGGCTTGGAATGGGAATTTTACCTATCTATTATCAAACCTTTGTCCAGTCGAATTTGAATGAGACAACGGAAATGTTAGAAACATATTTATCTACTTCCATCATTCTGAGTCCACTCTTACTTATTCTCGTTCTTTTGTTATTACATATTATAGTTGCTTGTAAGAAAAAGAATATTAGCTTTTCTTTTAAAACTGCTTATTCAAGACCAATAAAAATAGTTGCAACGGCATTACTATTATGTTCTTTGGTTTTGAGTTATGGAAATAAAAAGTATTTTTTTTACAGGGTAATATGCCAGACAAGCGAGCTTGATTTTCAGGAGAAATATGATATGACTCCAGCGACGGGTTTTTATATTCCTATTTACCGATTGGCATACTCTATTTCTGAATATAATAGCTTAAAACATGTAACCAAAACATTACGTAAAACACTTAATAAGCATACTGTTGACAGTTGTCAATATACATGTCCTGATATTGTTCTCATCATAGGTGAAAGTTATAATCGCAGTCATTCACAACTATATGGTTATCCATTGCCGACAACTCCTTATCAAAATACTTTATATAAAACAGGCAAATTGGTTCCTTTTACTAATGTTATCACCAGTTGGAATATGACTTGCGAGTCGTTTGAAGATATGTTTTCATTGTATGCTGTAGGTGATAAGGGAAACTGGTACGACTATCCCTTCTTTACAACGATGTTTCGTCAGGCTGGATATAATGTTTTCTTTTTGAGTAATCAGTTTGTGATGAATCCAAGCGAATCGTTCAGCGCTTTTATTGAGGACATTTTCATCAATGACAAGGAAATAAGTGAGCTACAATTCTCTCATCGTAATGAAAACATTCATCCTTACGATATGGGTTTATTGGACGATTATCAAAAGATGAAGAAGTTATCTTCAGCTCATAATCTTTGGATATTCCACACCATGGGATTGCATGCAAAGTTCAGTGAACGTTATCCTTCGGAATGGAAGAAGTTTACTTTAGCAGACTATCATCGTCCTGATTTGAGTGAAGAACAATTGGAAGAACTGACAGATTATGATAATGCTATATTGTATAACGATTACTTTTTGAATGCTATAATCAATGCTTTCAAGGACAAAGAAACCGTTTTAGTCTTTTTATCCGATCATGGTGAGCGCATTTTTGACAATAGTACAGAGTTTGGACGTAACCTGTCGTGGAATGCGAATGATATAAAACAACAGTTTGAGATTCCTTTCTGGCTTTATTTTACTGATGCCTATTGCGAGAAACATCCAGATATAGTGGAGACAGCTATCGGTGTCAGTAATAAGCGTTATATGACGGATATTTTATCACACACATTGATTAATCTTGCAGGAATCCGGAGTAAATACTATCAGCCACAATATGATATTCTGAATCCAGCCTATCATGAGAAACGGAAGAGAATCATCAGAAACCAGCGCGACTTTGATACAATTTAAGCACTTTGTTTAAAGGCAAAAAAACGTTGTCCTAAGTAGTTGAGAGCTGTAAAGAGACACATACCAAAGGTCATAGATACATTCTCCTGGACAGTAATACTGTAATCTGATAGTATCCACATCATCAATGGTTTGGCAATGCTGTAAGCAATGACATAGCATACTGCAATATTGATAATAAATTTAGCTATCGACTTCCAACTGCTACCATGATAGTTGAAGGTGAAATACCTATTGAGGAAGTAGCTGACGATGCTTCCAACGATATAGTTGGAGGCTGATGATACCCAGTAGCTGAAATGAAAGACATTATAGAATACGAACATCACAGTTGCACCTACTGTCACATTCACCATACCTACCAAGACAAATTTCATGAATGTCTTGTCAGTAAACAATGATAATTTATTATTTAACCACATACTTTTTTCCGTTACTTATAAAAAGTCGATTGATAGAATTACTATTTTTATTTATCAATTGACCATTTAAATTGTAAATATGATTATTTTTGTATTTTACATTAATAGTATTGATGGATGTTGAGGCAGGAAATACTTCTCTGTCTAGATATTGCATATGACGAGTAATCCAATCTGTAATATATATAATCTCATTATCATAATTAATTGTCAGATTGTTTACATCACTATCTCCAGACCATTTATTTTCTTCGCGTTCAGCAGCTCCACTTAATTTAAGAAGGTCATAATAATTTTGATAGCGATTGATAAGATTTTCATTTGAGAAAAATGTTTTACGAAGACTATAGTAACGTTCCAATACCTTTTCGTTGAAGTTATCAACATTATTTTTCTCTAAACGAGTAATAATATTCAGAACATTTAATTTACCAAATTCAGGAGAGCTGAAACCATCATAATAGTAATCTAGATATTTTGATCCGACAGTGAGATCAAGGTCCCAAACAGCAAGGGTGAGTTTTTTATCATTTTGTTGGTCGTAAACAGCCCAGTACATGTTTTTTCCTTCATTGTCAAGAGCACTGAGTACATTAATAAAAAGATAATAGTCTATAATGACAGGAATATCGAAATACTCACTGACATGTTGGCTAAATTCTTCATCAGTACTATTGACAACAAAATTAATAGCGTTCCACAATGTGCTGTAGTCAGTTGCTGGTAAGTCGTCACCAGGTTCAGGATATTTAGCTTCAAAAACATCCATCATCAGTTGACTGTTATCATATTCTTCAGGAACTACACTAAAACCAGAGCTACTATATCCTGTAGATTTCCATAGTACGCCATGTATGGTACCATCCTTATCAAACTTTTTTAGTTTCATCTGCTTACGGTCCATACACTCCATAAGACAATAAATTCCTCTATATTCTTCGTTTAGGTAAACTTCAACAACTTGTCCTCTAACACCTGAAAGAGCCTTTGGTTCTTGATCAATATAATATGGCTTAGTAGCAAAATCATTCCATAATTCGGTAGCGATTCTATTTCTTAGTCTGAATACGTCAGCCTGTCCAGCATCTAATATCCAGTTATTGTCATTACGCATTCCAAAAAAGGTATGATCTTCAGTGAATTTTATCTTATAGTTACGTTTATGTTTTCCTTCAGCATTAGTTGTTCCTCCACGCCACTTTATTCGTGCAGAAAGATTATTATCAGAAGAACCATCAGGATAAATGATACTGACAGTACCCTCTTGATAATCATAACCAAAATAACCAGATAGTTTTATGATGGGTAACTGATTTTGTGCATTGATGGAAATGCAGATAAATAACAATATTGAAACAATATATTTTTTCATAATCTATCTGATGATTCTTGTTATGAATGGTATATATTTGTATATTAAATATGTCAGGGTAGTAGCAAGAAGATAGACAGCTATTAGAGCCAGTAAATACCTATATAAATAGTTATTATAAGGTAAGCCAATCTTATTGAAAAAGATTGAGATTATGAGTGGACAACCACCACAAAGGAAATAATAAATTATGCAATGACGGCCTGTCCATTCTATCATCTTGCAACGTGGAATGTAACGGATGATGGATATAACAAGCATTAGCCATACAATACAATCGGCTAAGAATAGTGGTACATTCTCAATGGCGATATTCCGCATGGGTAAATCAACATGATATTCATATACTTTTATAATGATAAGAATCAATAGAAATATTAATGAATATAATGGTTTGTTGATAGTGTTGAAATGATTGTCGTATTGATGGTAGATATAGCCTGCAGAAAGGAAAGTAACAGCTAATAATGCATCTTGCCATTGCCAATAATTATGTTGATTAAATGGGATAACATAATAGATAATGAGACAGGCTATGGCGTCTGTTAATAACCAGGTTATTTTTCCACGTGTTTTCGTAAGTAATAAAGCGAAAAAGAGTTCACCAACTATGAGTGCTGCAATAAACCATGAAGCTCGTCCAGTTATAATATTAATAACGATTTCTTGTAGGTTGATTGCCTCCTGTCGAACGAGTAATTTAGGAACGGCTATTAGTGAGGTGAATATAAAATAAGGAAATAATAACGATCTTGCTATAGCATTCAGTTTTTTCTTCAGACTGAATGATTCTGGACGATAGAACAAGTAGCCAGAGATGAAATAGAACAATATGATAGCATTGGTGACATAGATATAGTAAGGTGTCACATCGTATTCTTTGTAATATACCTCTGTATGGAATACGAGGATTAGCATCATGGATAATCCACGTAGAAAATCTATCCAACCGATTCTGTTCATATTGAATGATTATCAGTTGATGATGGCAATCTTGCAGACAGTCCCTTTCTCTCCTTTATTCGTTGCAGTAGCAACCATATAGACACCAGAGGTCACTCTCCTACCCTGTTTGTCGCATCCGTCCCAAGTATATGTGCCACCATTACTGCGTCCCTCATTGACTACTGCGCCATTGGCAGAGAGAATTTTCACGTCAGCATTCAGTGTGAGGCCAGTAATAGTGATAGGACCCGTATAACCAGGTTCCACAGGATTAGGATAAGCCCAAACGTTGTCTGACGTCATTTCTGTATTCGTTTCAGTAGCATCACTGATATACGAACACAAGCCCTTGTCTGTACCAAAGAAAACCTCACCAGTAGTCTGGTTAATGGCAATAGACATAACGCTGTTTGAAAGCAGTTTACTATTGTCAGTAGTAAAGTGTTGCAACTGGGTCATGTTATCAGCACTAATCAAATAAACGCCATTACCGTTGGTAGCAAACCACTTACGTCCACCACCATCAATAGCAATATTTGTAATATTTATGCCAGACAAAAGATAGTCAGCGAAGTTAGTACCATCGTTACGAGGCACTTTTACTTGAATAAGTGGCGCTTCTCCATTCAAAATGCTGGCTTTTTCAATCATAAACGGCCCTTGATCGGTACCAATCCACAGGTTATTTTCCAAGTCTTCCGTAACACACTTTACACCATATAGATTCTGGATAGTTGTACCATCCTGATTGACGAAATTCTCATAAGCAGCAGCTTTGTCAATATCTATATCATAACGATAATAGGCGGGCTTTATAAAGTGGTCATTAACAAACCACATCAAATCACGACTATCAATAAGTATTTGGGATAAATTACCATTACTTTTGTTATAATATCCACCATCATTGAGTTTCATCCATTCCTGATGATTGAACTTTGTGAATTGTCCGTCTTTTAGTCGTATCAGTGATGATGTAGGAGCCTGACTATTCAATAGCCACAGATTACCTTGTTTGTCATATTTCACGCCTGTCACCAACTGATAATTCTTACTTTTTCCGTTATAGGCTTCTATAGGACTGTTTGCATTATTGTAATACTTAACGAATTTCTCGTTTCTGAATTCATAAAGACCATTTCTGCTTCCAGCAAAGATATGATTTTCGTCCGATGGGTCAATATCAAAACAATAGGCTCCTTGATACGATACTCCTGTAATATCGCTGATACCTTCACTTTGGTACAATATCCACTTATTATCCTTCAGAATCTGTATAGCACCAGGACTTTCTAAATCACCATTTGAAGTATAAAGTTTGCCGTTAGTGAATTTCATGAATCCAAAGTAGTTATTCTTTGGTCCATCAGGATTGAGCGTTTTTACCAGGTCAATATATTTCTCGTAGTCGCTATTGTCTTCGTCAGGCAGCGAGGTAGGATATTCTGGATTGTTTGGCGTATAGCTTTCAGCAATCTCAGCACGCTGGACGTTGACTTTCACGATACCAAAACCACAGATAAGATAAGCGTAAACACCGTCAATACGAATACTTGTGACCGTCTTATCGCCAGTCATTACCTTGGAGTATAGGTCACTGATATTGATAATATTACCGTTTGGTTCAACAAGGTCAATATTCGAGTTCTGATAGACAGCTACCAGACGCTTGGCTTTAGGACACCAGCGGATATGAGTAATGTATGTGTCGCTGAGGCCATTCACCCTGTCATAAGTGACAATAGACTGGTCGTTTTTGTTGTATTGATAGAGGCCATTGGAAGCCAATACGAAGATATCATCACCTGCCGACTGAATCTCCTGGACATCATGATATGCCAGATAATTACGCCAAGTACCGATTTGACAAATTGACAATTGACAATTGACAATAAACAATAACAGGGCAATGATGATTTTCTTCATATTTTACAGTGTCTTTAAGTATTCTGCCAACTTCTGGGTGGCTCGAGCACGATGGCTGATCTGGTTCTTGATGTCAGCCCCCAGCTCAGCAAACGTCTTATCGTAGCCATCAGGACGGAATATGGGGTCATAGCCAAACCCCTCTGCCCCACTCTTCTCTCGTGTTATCTCGCCATTGACGATACCCTCGAACTTGTGTACCAGTTTAACGCTGGTACAGCCACAGGGACAGACGTCCTTCTTCTCTATTAACGCAATAACGGTACGAAATCTTGCCTTGCGATTGTTATTATTTGCTAACTCGCGCAATAATCGGGCCATATTGGCCTCTGAATCGTGACTGAGTGTTTGTTGCGATTCAGTCGCAACAGACTCTAAAGAAGCATAGCGGGCTGAATAGACTCCAGGAGCGCCATTAAGCGCTTCCACCTCAAGGCCGGTATCATCCGCAAAGCACGAGAGGTGGTATTTATTGTAGATGTATTCTGCTTTCATGAGGGCATTTTCCTCAAGGGTAGCGCCAGTCTCTGGAATATCCTCGTGACAACCAATATCAGCCAAGGAAACCACCTCGAACGAAGATCCAAGAATGGCACGAATCTCTGAGAGTTTGTGCTCGTTATTTGTTGCAAAAACTATTTTCATGTTTCTATATTCTTCTAACTCTCTTGATCTTCCTCTAACTTCTTTTTTTCTTCCTTGATCTTCACTCTCATCTCGTCGAAACCTTCACCATAGACACCGATGACAGCACTTTGTGATACAAAAGCGTTAGGGTCAATCATCTTGATGAGACGGAACATATAGACGCTTTCGTTTTTCTTAGCCAGAATACAAAGCACCTTGCTCTTCTTGCCAGTATACCAGCCGTGTCCGTCAAGAATGGTTACACCGTGATTCATCTCTGTACCAATGGCGTTGGCAATCTCCTGCCATTTCTGGCTGAAAATCATAAATTGCACCGACTGTCGACGGGCATTCATGACATAGTCTAACGTATAGTTTTCCAAAGCCATCACACAAAAGCCAAACATCACCTTGTGGGCTCGCTCCAGATAGGTACCAAACTGTGGGAAGAACATACACGACCCAATGATACAGAAGTCAGCAGCTATCAGCACGTTGCCCAACGACACATTGGGATGGAACTTATTGACCGAGGCAGCAATGACATCAGTACCACCCGTCGAACCATTGTTCATAAACACAGTAGCCAGCGCAATACCTGTCAGCACACAGCCAATGATCATCGACATAAAGTCCTGTCCTTCGCCCATCAGTTTGAAGGGCAGACCATTCTCCTGCTTTGGTATCAGGTCCTGTGCTATCATCAGCATAAAATAGAGTGTAAAGATGGCGAAGATAGTTTTCATCAGGAACTTCACACCCAGAATCTTCAGGGCTACCACGAGCAGAATACCGTTAATGATAATATAGGTGTTCTCCAAGTGGAATCCTGTGGCATAGTAGATGATAGCCGAGAGACCTGTAACACCTCCAGCAACAATCTGATAAGGCATCAGGAAGACAGTGAAGGCAATGGTATAGATAAAGAGGCCAAGGGCTATGAACATATAGTCCCTGGCTTCACTCAATATCATTTTGTGCTGAATGGTCATATTACTTTCCTAATACGATGTTTACCATACGCTTTGGTACGATGATGACCTTCACGATGGGCTTACCGTCAATATATTTTGCAGCACGCTCGTCGGCAAGAACAGCTTTCTGAATAGTATCGTTGTCAGCATCAGCAGCAAATTCCATATCAAAACGTGTCTTGCCGTTGAAGGCAACACCCAGTTTCACACTGTTCTCAACCAGGTATTCCTCATTCCATTCAGGCCATTTAGCGTCGCATACACTACCCTGCTCTCCCAATGCTTCCCAGAGCTCTTCTGCGATATGTGGTGCAAACGGAGCAATCAGGATAACCAATGTCTTCAGCGCCTCCTTGCTCTTGCACTTCTGCTGAGCCAGCTCGTTGACGCAGATCATAAAGGCGGAGATAGAGGTGTTGTACGAGAATACCTCAATATCCTGCGACACCTTCTTGATAAGCTTATGAACGCTCTTCAGCGCCTCCTTTGTGGGCTCGCTGTCGTCAACCAAGAGCTTGCCATCAGGATTCTCACGGGTATTACCATAGAACAGTGCCCAGAACTTCTTCAGGAAGCGGTGACAACCATCAATACCATTCGTATCCCAAGGCTTGCTTTGCTCCACAGGACCCAGGAACATCTCGTAAAGACGCAAGGTATCAGCACCATACTTCTCGACGATCATATCCGGATTGACGACGTTGAACATCGACTTCGACATCTTTTCGATAGCCCAGCCGCAAACATATTTGCCATTTTCGAGGATGAACTCAGCATTCTCGTATTCAGGGCGCCAAGCCTTAAAGGCTTCAATATCGAGCACGTCTGCAGAAACGATGTTCACATCAACGTGAATTGGCGTTGTGGTGTACTTGTCTTTCAGTCCAAAGCTGACGAACTTACCCTTGTCCTGACCCTCGTCCTCGATACGATAAACGAAGTTCGAGCGGCCCTGAATCATACCCTGATTGACGAGCTTCTTGAAGGGCTCGTCCTCGCAAGAGTAACCAGAGTCATACAGGAACTTGTTCCAGAAACGAGAATAGATCAGGTGACCTGTTGCGTGCTCAGTACCACCAACATAAAGATCCACATTACGCCAGTATTCATCAGCATCACGACTGACAAGGGCTTTTTCGTTCTTGGGGTCCATATAACGCAGATAGTAAGCCGAACTGCCAGCAAAGCCAGGCATTGTGTTCAGCTCCAAGGGGAACACGCTCTTGTTGTCGATAAGCGACTTATCAACCACGCTATCTGTCTTCGTATCCCAAGCCCACATCTTTGCACGACCCAATGGGGGTTCGCCAGTCTCTGTAGGCTTGTATTCGTCGATCTCAGGCAGCTCCAGAGGCAGACACTCCTTGGGAATCATGTAGGGCATATCGTCCTTGTAGTAAACAGGGAACGGCTCGCCCCAGTAGCGCTGACGAGAGAAGATAGCGTCGCGCAGACGATAATTCACCTTTACCCTACCCAATCCTTGTTCAGTCACAAACTTCTTGGTAGCAGCAATGGCCTCCTTAACGGTCAGTCCGTTGAGGCTGAACTTGGCGCTTGCTGAGTTGCACATTTTACCTTCTTTAGCGTCATAGCTCTCCTCAGAGACATCAGCACCCTCAATCAGAGGAATGATGGGCAAATTGAAGTGCTTGGCAAAGGCATAGTCACGAGAGTCGTGAGCAGGAACAGCCATAATGGCACCAGTACCATAACCAGCCAACACATATTCTGCAATCCAGATAGGAATCTTTTCATCCGTAAACGGATTGATGGCGTAACTACCTGAGAATACGCCAGTTACCTTGTGATCCATCTGACGGTCACGCTCTGTACGCTTCTTGACGTAGTCCAGATATTTTTCAACTTCTGCCTTCTGCTCAGGAGTGGTCAGTTCTGCCACGAGGTCTGACTCAGGAGCCAGCACCATAAATGTCACACCAAACATCGTATCGGCACGAGTGGTAAAGATAGTGAAAGACCCCCCGTCCCCCCTGTTGAGGGGGGCTTTCTGAGTCCCGGTAGCCTCCCCTGGACAGGGGAGGTTGGAGGGGTCTTGCCATACCTTGAATTCCACCTCAGTACCCTCAGAGCGACCAATCCAGTTGCGCTGGGTTTCTTTCAGCGAGTCCGTCCAATCAATCTCCTCGAGACCATCAAGCAGTCTCTGGGCATAAGCGCTGACACGCAGACACCACTGGCGCATCTTCTTCTGAACCACAGGATAACCACCACGAACGCTAACGCCATCCACTACTTCGTCGTTAGCAAGCACAGTACCCAGCTTCGGACACCAGTTCACCATCGTATCAGCCAGATAGGCAATGCGGTAGTTCATCAGCACTTCCTGCTTCTTCTTCTCAGAGAAGCCGGCCCAATCGGAAGCCGTGAAGTGCAACTCCTCAGTACCCAGGGCGTTACAGTTCTCAGTACCCATCAGCTCGAAATGCTCAATCAGCTTAATCGTTGGCTGAGCCTTGTGCGACGACAGGCTAAAATACGACTTGAACATGCGTTGGAAAGCCCACTGCGTCCACTTATAGTAGATGGGGTCGCAGGTGCGGACCTCGCGTTCCCAGTCGAAGCAGAAGCCAATCTTATCCAACTGACTGCGATAGCGGTTGATATTCTCAAACGTGGTCTTCTCAGGATGCTGACCCGTCTGAATGGCATATTGCTCTGCAGGCAGTCCGTAAGCGTCGTAACCCATGGGGTTCAACACGTTAAAGCCCTGCTGACGCTTGTAGCGGGCATAAATGTCGCTGGCTATATAACCTAAGGGATGACCCACGTGAAGTCCCGCACCGCTAGGATAGGGGAACATGTTCAGCACGTAGAATTTCTTCTTCTTTTCGTCCTCCACTACGCGATAAGTGCCATTTTCCACCCATCGTTTCTGCCATTTCTGTTCAATGTCTCTAAAGTTGTATTCCATATCTTCTTGTCTTGTTTTCTTCAAATTGCCTGCAAAGTTACGATTAAGTGAGCAAAAATCCAAATAAATTACCTATTAATTATCTTTTTCGTCCTTCTGCTCTTAGTTTTCACGATATTCACCCCTCGTTGAGGCTTCTGAAGGCGTTTTCCGTCAAGCGAATAATAGCTCTCTATCTCGTCTTTTTCCTCTATGTTTTGAATACCTGACGAGTAGTTGTCGTAACTGAAAGCCTCATCCTTCTTATCACCCCAAATATATTCCTCAAGACCAGGATAGTCGATAAACGGATTGCGATTGTTCTGAATGTCCCAAACAGCATTGTTCCTGTTGATTTCCTTTTCGCTCACAGGGTCGTTCTTCGCCCACTTCATCAGCATTTTTAATTGCCAATTGCTCAAACCAGGATAGGTATTGCCGTCGAGAGTTGCTTTTGAATCAGCAAAGTTAGCAAACCAATCAGGCAACTTTTCCTCATAACAAGTGACCATATAGAAATAAGTACGGGCAAAGTCACCTTTATACTCGTCGTTGGGTTCGAAGACGACACCATCATAGCCGGGATAGGTACATTTGCCTAACTTACTGAAGTCGTTAGCCGATTTCCAACTCGGATTTGCGGTCTCGCCAAAGGGGTTGTTACCTCGTTTGTTGTTCACAACCTTGTCTGTAGGATACATGTGGTGCAAGTCGGTGTACATAGGCATAACCTTTCCTCCAAACCAGCTGTTTGGCATCGAGTGCTCGCGATTGTAATACTGACCTTCTTGATTACCGCTACCCGTGTCCTGATCAACGCCAAACTCCATTTCGCGTTTATTGGAATACATATCCCAAACCTTGCCATTCGGCTTCGCATCCGTCGTCTTGAAGTGAGTCCATAAAGCTTTGTAAGCAGTATTGAGGTCGCCTCCCTCATTGCGATCATAAATAATTCCACACAGGGCGGTTTTCAGTTCCTTACCCTTCTTGCCGTCAGCGGGCTTGTAGTAATCACCAGAATCGTTGGGTCCTTGAGCAAAACCATTGGCAATTGAGAGCACGAACAATGCTATTGCCATCATGAATAATCTATCCAGTTTCATAAGCGTTATCGTTTTTAGTGATATACGTGAATTGTAAATCTTTTTACGGAGTTTACTGAAGTTTCCAGAATCCCAGATCTATCTTCGCTTCCACTTCCTTCTCTACGTCATCGGGCAGGTTGCAGAAGAAGTCAATGCCTGTACGCTTCTCCAGTTCGTCGATACTGATGGCATAGTCGCCATAGTTCTTGTTGGTGTCGCTTTCGTCTTTGTGCAGCGTCCAGAAAGCAATGGCGTGATACGTGTCCGTCGCTTTGTTGTAATGCAACAGCGCCATATAGAAGTATTTAGGCACAATCAGCTCGTGGGTGTGTCCTTCGCCGCCTACGCATCTGTCAGCATAGATGCCGTCTTCTTCCGTATCGTTGATGGTCACCTTATCCGTAATGGTAGCAGCCTTTACGATATACAGCGTATCGCAGTGGGCATCGGTCTTGCTGTCGTCGGTGGCAAAGTTGCGCACCAAGTCCTCCAGATTCTTCCACAGTCCGCCGTTGTGCTTCTGCCACTGAGGTTGCATATTTGTCAGGAAGAACGTCTGCTTGTTCTGTTCTTTCGTACACTGGCGATCGGCCGACGGACAGAGGTGTCCACGCGAGAATCCGCTGTTCCTATAGTCTTCCAGGATAGGCGAAACAGCCACATCCGGATCAGCCTTGAAGTCGTCGTTGCGGTCAGTAGCCGACAGTGTGTTGCCTTCGTGCAACTGGTAGCACGTCCAGCGATTGGCCACCTTCGCGTTGTCCCATTCTACAGAGTAGGTGATGCCGTAATCGTCCGTCCGTTTCACTACCACCTGACTATTTGTCGTACTGCCTGTTGCCCCCACATTGTCGTTCAAGTGCGGATACTCTAGTCGCCAAGCTTCCTGGAAGTCTGCCATGCTGAATGCTCTCCAGTTGGCGTTGGCATTGGCGTCCTCGATATAATCCACCTTCGTCATCTGCGAGAACAGATAGTCGACGGATGTCGTGGCGTTTTTCAGATACACCTTCATACCGATGCCTGGCAGATAGGTAACGTGGCTCAGCTCGTCGAAGTCGTATTCTATCGTAGTTCCAGAACTGAGGTAGATCTTCATGCCGTGCGTCTTGCTGTCAGGTGCAGGACCGGCAGGTTCAACGGTAATGACGTTCTGTGCACTGACTGTCAGCGTCATCATCAGCAACAGCACTATCGTCCATAACAGCCCCAATGGATTCGTCGGGTCGAAGTCGAGTTCTGATGCAGCAGCATCACCGGCATCACCCGATATTGGGTTGTCCACAGTAATTTCGAGACTATCTGTCACCGAACCAGCTAACAACGTTTGCTTCTTAATATCCAGCATTTCGACTACTGGACTGATGTAATTCTTCTTTTTCATAGTCGTCATAGTCGTTTAATGAATAATAAGCTTCTTGCCGTTAACAATAAAGAGTCCCTTTCTGGGCTGTGTCACGCGTTGTCCGTTCAGGTTGTAAACCTCCGAACTTTCAACTTTCAACTTTCCATTTTCAACTTCCTCAATGCCCGTAATGGTTCCTTCGCCATCTACGAAGAGTGCAACATTAGCACTGGCGGGAACTTGGAAATAAGCGCGCATTCCTTTCATTGTCGCCTCGCTGGCACTTGCGGGATAGGCCAGCTTGCCGTCAGTAGTCAGGAACAGTTCTGTCTTGTCCGTAGCCAGCGTTACTGGGCTGTACGTGGCCACAAACTTGTAGTCGCCATAGTCCACACTCTTGGCAGACTGTGCCGTCAGCGTCACGTCTGAATACGTCTGGTCTATGATGTTTCCTTCTTTTGGCTTTATCAGATACGGTGTACCAGCCTCAATACTCGTCGTAGCAGTGAAGTGCATGGTATTGCCGTCCGAACCAGTATATTCAAAGATGCTGGCGTTCATGTTTGGAATGTCGAAGGGCACCACAAACGTGTTCCAGTAGTCCTTGTTCAAGGTTCGCTTCAGGCGGACGGTAGCGTTGGCAATGTCCGTTGCGGGCGAAGTAAACGCCTGGCTTTCGTCCAAGACGTAAACTACGCCAGGGATGCTATTCTGCGTGACGGGAGCAACCTGCGCCGGACTGGTGGCTATCACGATACCCGACAAGTCAGTCAGCGCACCGTCGTAGGCTCCCGTTCCGAAGCGGTCAGTGACAGCCAAGTCAGTGCCTACGCGCTGTTCCTTGACAGCCACCCAGTCGGCAGGATAGCTGCTCAGCTCGCTGGCAGCAATCTCTACGGGCTTTGTCTGGCTTTCCGTTACGGGATTGGCAATGGCCAGGAAAGCCGTCGAAGTATTATCGGTAGCAACCAGCTTGGGCATTCCGTTGTCAGTCGCTTTCTTGCCCACAATCCATCCGCCTATGTGCTGATTGTATTGTGGGGTGGGGGAGAACGTCGCCGTATTGCCGAAATCGACGCATAGCGACTTGGTGTTTTCACGCACGAAAAGCTGATGGCGCGTCTCGTCGTAGTACAGCACGCGCGTTTCGTGGGTTGCATCGTCAGCCAGGAAGATGCGCGCCTCTGTGCCGTCTGCCAGATCGCAGAATGCCGAGATGCCGTTCACCGTATTGCCCTGCGTATAGGTCTTGGTAACCACCTCGCTGGCCATATCGCCAACGTATGCAATAGCCTTGACGGTGGTTGTGCCGTGAATGGGCACACCCGTTGTCTGCAGGGCCTCAGTGCCGTTCGAACTCGATGGTGTCGAGCCGTCCGTCGTGTAATAAGCCACCGTGTAGTTCACGGGTGTCAGCATGACGTGCTTGCTGGCTTTTTCCTCCGTTGTATTGGGGAAGAACAGGAAGTCGTCTGGCAACGTGGGTGCTGGGATGGTGGTAATCTTTCTTACCACGACGTCGTCCAAGAATCCGCGCTTGCCTGTGAAGGTCAGCTGCAGGGTAGCATTGGCGTCGGTCACTTTGATGAGCACCGAATATTCCTCCCATTCTTCGTTCACCAGTTCCGTAATGTTGTTGTCGCCCGACAACTCGAAGCCCGCATTGGCTGTAATGGCCAATTTGTTCTTATTGCTGTCGCCCCAGCCTGCTGCGTTGAAAGTCAGCAAGGCGTAGCTGGCGCCATCCAAAGAAATGGCTGGCGTTGTCAGTACACCATTGTCACTGCCAGTTCCGAATTTGACACATTGATTGGCACCGCCACATTTGACGGCAGACGCCCAACCATCGTTGTCGTACTTGATGGTGCCTTGGGCAATGCTCCCTGAAAACTTACCATCGCGTCCACCTGTTCCGCTCGTCTTGTCGAACGTTTCTTGGAACACAATGGTGTTCGGATCGCCGTCAGCCCACGCTGTCAGAGGGCTTAGCATCAGACAGCATAGCATCAGAATCATGTGTTGTAGTTGTTTCATACGCTTTTAAGTATTGGTTTATTGGGTGCAAATATAATAAATAATATGCGAAACACCAAATTTTTCGCGCAAAAAATACTCCGAAAGTAATTCTAAATACTCCGAAAGAAATTTTGATTAGTCCAAGAGTATTTTCAAATACTCCGAAAGTATTCAGTGGTGTTTTAAAAAAGCTGCTGTGTTTTAATGCAAAAGGCTTAGGAACTCGTCAATGTCTATAACATCTATACGAGGAAAAGGAGTCTGTTTGAGAACATCGTAATGGCGGTCTTGGGTTACGATGTATTTTGCGTTAGCTTTGAAGGCGCAGTCCACAAACTTGTCATCATCAGGATCTGCAGTAATCAGGCGAAGTGCGACGCGAGAGAGACATCAGCAGGCAGTTGGTGTCGAGAACGATATTCATTACTGCTTGTATGGAGTGCGCATGTGTTCGTTCTTCCAGTCCTCTATCACATTGTCGTTGAGCACACCCTCGTCCCATAGCTGGTCGATGGCATCCTCGGCGCGCTTGGCAAAATACTGGCCCAGCATGCGACGAATGTCGGTCATCTCACGCTCAGAGTTCACCCTTGCCACTAGTTCCAGCATCTCTATCTGGAATGGGGTGAATGGAGTGGATTGTAAATTTGCAGTTTCCATATTAATTCTCTTTTTGCCTTATTCTGGTGCAAAGATAGGATTTATTTTTGATACTTCCAAGGAAAAGCGAAGAAAAGTGCATTTGTGAGTTTTTGTGCGCAAAGAAATTGTGTTTTAAAAGAGCGAAAAAGAAAGGAGAAAAGAAAAAATCCCCCCTGCACCCCTCTTATAAAGAATAGAGCGGAGTACTAGAAAAAGATGAGATAACTACACACACATATATATGCCGCTTCGCTTTTTCGAAAAAAACTTCCGCAATTTTTTGCGGTTTCAAAAAAAGTTCGTATCTTTGCACGCAAAGCGTGCGAAACTCGGCTGCGCCTCAGCAATTGGAGCAAGCTCCATTGCATTCGGCTTGCACGAGCCTTGCAGCGAGAAAAAAATAGGAGATCAGAGAATGGCAACTTATACTATTACATTGAACGAGCGCTCCGCCAGGGGCAAGGCTCTGATGGAGTACTTGCAAGCACTAGGCATATTGATGCACAAGGTGTCGCCCAAGGCAAAGAGCAGCTACCAGCGTTCGCAAGAGGACAAGCAGGCTGGACGCGTTGAGAAATTCTCCTCCTCGGAAGAAATGTTCAAGTCATTAGGTATCTTAAACCCAACTGGCTTCTGATTTGGGAACAGAACGATACGGAACTTATACTTTTGTTCACGGGAACCGGCACTCACTCAGACTTGTTCTAAACCGTAATCTCCCTTTAACGTCTTTCGTTCAGAAATTGTGTTTTAAAAGAGCGAAAAAGAAAGGAGACAAAGAAAAATTCCCCCCATACCCCCTATATAAGAAAGAGAGCGGAGTAGTAGAAAAAGATGAGATAACTCTCTCTCTAAAAAAAATATATAAAATAAAAAGGGAACCGCTTCGCTTTTCGAGACACGCTGGAAAGATTTGTGAGATTCGTGAGATTTGTGTTCGAAATAAAAAACTTTCGGAATTGTTTGGCGTTTACCAAAATATTTCCTAACTTTGCAGTCGATTGACTGCGAGTGTGCTCACGCTCGAAAGACTAGAACGAGTTCTGTCTTTGCTCGCTTAACCGCACACTTGTCTGTCGATTAGTGTTCGGCAGCGAGTGTGCTCACACTTGTCAGCCGATTTGAGTTCAACTATCGTTAGACAATCTATTCATTATAAACCAAAATATAAAAATTATGAAACAGAAACTTTTACTTAAAACAATGCTTCTGCTATTTGCCCTAATAGCAGGTAGTTCGAGTGTGTGGGCGATAGATGATACACAAGTTGTATTTACGTTGAATGATGCAGATGCTATTACGGCTCTTGGGATTACCCTTCCAAATGCAGGAAGTGGAACAGCTGTAACATCGTTGTCAAAAGGCGGTGTTAATATAGCTTGCACTCATGGCTCAACGAATACACGTATTTATCAAGGAAGCGGAGGTAATGCTGGAAAATATGATTTCCGCATTTACTCAGGTGGTACACTAACGTTCACAGCAGGAACATACCACATAAAAGGAATCACTATTACAGGAAGTAACTTAGGAAATTTAAGTGGTTCTGGATACTCTAATGGCTCATGGACAGGCAGTGCTGCATCTTTCACACTGACTGCAACAGGAAGTGCAACCATCTATACTATTACAGTAACATATGGTGAAGCAGCCACTACAGTAGCTACTCCTGTTATAAGTGGTGTTACTCCATTCTGGCAATCGACAGAGGTGTCAATTTCCTGTGGAACAGACGGTGCCACCATTCAGTATAGTACTGACGATGGTGCGAATTGGACCAACTACTCAGCACCTTTCACGCTTAATGCTACTACAACAGTAAAGGCAAAGGCAACTAAGACGGGATTGACTGATAGTGAAGTTGCTAGTAAAGAATTTACCAAAGCAACTGTTCTGACGGTAAGCCAAGCCTTGACAGCAATTAATGCTCTTGCAGACAACGGAACACTTGCAGATCAGTTTGTAACCGGTATTGTTTCTCAGATTGACGCCTATGCTTCTAACGCTATTACATATTGGATTTCTGATGACGGCACAACGACATCACAACTTGAAGTATATAAAGGAAAAGGATTAAACGGAGCGAATTTTTCTGCGATAACCGACTTAACAGTGGGTGACGAAGTTGTGGTTAATGGTACGTTACAGAAATTTGTAAAGAATAGTACAACGACACCAGAATTCACCCAAGGAAGCCAGATACTTAGCCTCATTACCAAAGTAAAAACTCCGACCTTTTCACCTGCTGCAGGTGCAGTAGCTGCTGGCACAGAAGTAACTATTAGCACGACTACAGAAGGCGCAACTATCCATTACACAACTGATGGTACAAATCCCACAACAGGAAGTAGCGTCTACACAACTCCTATCGTAATTAATAACGCCACAACCCTTAAAGCGATTGCAGTAAAGGATGGTTTTAACAATAGTGATGTAGCTGAGGCTGAATATACTATAACTTCTACTCAAGCTGCGACACCAACATTCTTACCTGCCGCAGGTACTTACGCTTCTGCTCAAAACGTGACCATTAGTACTGATACAGATGGTGCAACTATTTATTACACGACTGATGGCACAGATCCTACAACAGGAAGTAGCGTTTATTCTACTCCAATTAATGTGGACAAAGACATGACTATCAAGGCGATAGCTACTAAAGATGGCTTGTTAGATAGTGACATAGCAGAAGCTGCTTATACGATTCTCGTCGCCATACCTTTCGTAGAGACTTTTGACACAAATACTGGGGCAAGCAGCTATAGCGGAGGTAATGACGACAAATGGAGTGGCAGCATTGCTACTGGATCTCCGGTAAATAGCGACAATCCAGGTTGGACGTTTGTTCAAGCCTCTGGTGCATCAAAATGTATTAAATTAGGAACAGGAAGTGTTAAAGGTTCTGCGACAACCCCAACTCTTGCTTTTGAATCTGGCAAGACTTACCTTCTTACATTCAGAGCTGGTGCATGGAATGGAGGTTCAGAGGGAACTACGTTGAATCTTTCTATTACGAATGGAACTCTCAGCTCTGCTTCTGTAACAATGGTAAAGGGTACATTTACAAATTATAGCATTACTATTACAGGAACGACTGATGCTGGAACAATTACGTTTGCAGCAAAGAATTTAAGTAACAATCGATTCTTCCTCGATGAAGTACAGGTGAGAGAAGTTGTGGCAATCACTCCTGCTAAGACTTATACCACTCTGACGGCTGCATCTGCTCTTGACTTTTCAGGTCTGAGTTTGGAGGCATATATCGTAAAGGATAATGATACAAGTGACGGATATGTTACAATGACACGGGTAAACAAGGTGCCTGCAAATACTGGTTTGGTACTGAAAGCCAGTTCAACAGGCTCTCCAATTGATGTTCCTGTTTTGACTGGTGATGCTGATGACGTGACAGGAAACTTGATGGCAGGCTCTGCTACCGCTACGACGGCTGTGGCAGAAAATGCAGGTTATATTCTGAAAGACGGCGTGTTCCAGCCGAGTTCTGGTGGTGACCTGCCTGCAGGTAAGGCTTATCTGAACATTGCTGTTTCTTCTGCCCCTGTGCTGAACCTCAACTTCGGTGACGATACGACAGGCATTGATATGGTTAAGGGTGAAGGATTCAAGGTTAACGGTGAGTTCTACAACCTGAACGGTCAGCGTGTGACTCAGCCTACGAAGGGACTCTATATTGTGAATGGTAAAAAGGTCGTGATTAAGTAATGAGCGCCCTGCGGGCGGAAATCCAACAAATCTGACAAATCAAACAAATAAAAGATCATGTAAGATTTTGAATGATTTTGAAAGATTTCTCGCCGACAGGCGACTAAGAAATAAGTAAAATATAAATAAGACAAACATTATGAAGAAAACATATATAAATCCAAAGATGGAAATCGTTGAGATAAAGGTTCAGCAGTTATTAGCAGGCAGCTTGCCCACAGGCTCTACGCCAACAAGTCCAGGTAGCTCTGATGCTCCTGAATATGAATATGACGGTTTCTAAACTGAGCATTCGATAAATAGGTATTTCGCCTACTCTATAACGGCAGCTATTGCTTCAACAGGAAGTGATAGCTGCTGTTGTTTTTGGCCCCCTAAAAAACACAAACCCTGAAGTATGCGAAAGCAGTGAGTACGTGGAACTTTTGTAGAAAGAACTTGAGAAAACGAAAGGTTCGTTAATACAATTTCACCCACAATTAACACTTTCAGGCATGTTAGGACGCTGATTGATGCCTGGCGAGGGAGGCAGATAAGGTTATAAGGAACTCTGGAAATGCCTCTAAATACTAATATTAACGGACATTTGCATCTATTTAGTTCCACGAAAGCCTTGCCATAGGGTTGCTCGCAGTCTGCTCTGGGGTTGCTCTAAGGATGCTCCGAGTTGGAAACAACAATAAGAATAGGATAAGCGCAAAACCGAATATTTTTAACAAAATTAACGATTCCGCCTAGATATCAACCGAGCTTGGCATCCATACGCTCCAAGAAAGCCTTCTGTCTTGCCTGAAATGCTCGTACTGCGGCAAGCATCTCTTCGTTTGAACGTGGTGTAAATCTCTTGTCCATCTTATATCCTTTCGTCTTTTCTTGGTGCAAAGATAGAATTTATTTTTGATACTTCCAAGGAAAAGCTAAGAAAAGTGCATTTATAATGCTTTTTGCGCGCAAAAATTGTGTCTTAAAAGAGCTAAAAAGCAAAAAGAACAAAGAAAAGAAAGCCCCTGCACCTCATAGAAAAGAAAAAACTATAAAAGAAAAGTCGCAGAAAACCACACACATATATAAAGGGAGCCGCTTCGCTTTTCGATTGCACAAAAAAGCGCTTTTGTGTAACGGTAAACCTATGCCGTTCATTTTTAGGGAAATTTCACATTCTTTTTTTGGGTGTTAGCAAATTAATTCCTATCTTTGCAATCGACTTGTGTTCGGCAGCGAGTGTGCTCATGTTTGCCGCATGGTTTGAGCCAGAAATTATTCTATTACTAACTAAATATTATAATTATGAAACAAAAACTTTTACTCAAAACAATGCTTCTGCTATTTGCCCTGATAGCAGGAAGTTCGAGCGTGTGGGCAGATGATGTAATATTAACTCTTGATTGTGCTACACCAGCACCAACAGGATCAACATCAACTTCCTTAGACGCTGCAGGTATTGCTACGTTTCTTAATTCTGCAGCAGGATTGTCTTCAGCAGAGAATAAGATTACATGTAGTGAAAAAACAGGAGACGTGTATTCGGGTAAAGGTTCTGGAGGTGGAGATATGCCCCAGCAATGTTTAAAAGTTGGTAAAGCATCAGGTGGTGGTGGATTCACCTTCACAATACCCGATACTTACGACAATGTTGATGTGGTAGAATTAACAGGCTATGGTTGGAAGACCACATCATCAATTAGTATTAATAGCGGAACTGCTCAGACTTTCACCACAGCTCAAACGCAAACAACAAAAACATTTGAACTTGCAAGTGGAACAAAGACTATTTCCATAGCGGTAACTACAAGTGCTGTGTGTATAACAGAAATCGTATTAAAGAAAAAAAATGCAAATGCTGTTGCTACTCCAACAATTAGTGGAAATTCTCCATTTTTAACTTCTACAGATGTAACCATTTCCTGCGGAACTGATGGTGCAACTATTCAGTATAGCACAGACGGTGGTACGAGTTGGAATACTTATAGTTCTTCTTTAACACTCACAGAAACGACTACTGTAAAGGCTAAGGCCACAAAGAGCGGTTCGACTGATAGTGACATCGCCACCAAGATCTTCACCAAAGTAACTCCTATGACTGTAGCAGCTGCCCTTGCAGCAATTGATGCTCTTGCAGACAACGGAACCAAAGCAGACCAATGTGTTTCTGGTATCATTTCTCAGGTTGTCAGTTACGGTTCTAACGCTATTACATATTGGATTTCTGATGACGGTACAACAACTTCACAACTCGAAGTATTTAAAGGAAAAGGATTAAATGGAGCAAACTTCACGGCTAAAACTGACTTGAACGTGGGTGATCAGGTGACAGTTTTTGGTACATTAAAGAAATACGTAAGCGGTACTAATACAACTCCAGAATTTGATGCAGGCAGTCAACTGCTCAGTTATGAAGCTACAGGAGCTCCCACTCCTGCTATCAATGCTTCAAACGTCACAATTGATTGTGATGCCACATCTGGAGAAATCACATATACCATTGACAACCCAACAGGAGCATCGCTTAATGCTGCAGTAAAAGAAGGCGATTGGATTAGTAATGTTCAGGTAGATGCTGTAAATAATAAGGTCACCTTCTCTGTTACACAAAACACAGGTGTACAGCGTGTTGGATACATTACTCTTTCTTATACTGGTGCTACCAGTAAGGATGTCAAGGTAACGCAGAAAGCAACTTATGGAACGGCAACATTGCCATTTGCATTCGATAGTGGAAAAGCTGATATTGAGACAACTGCCGGACTAACCCAAACCGGTCTTGGCAGTGATTATGGCTATTCACCAAAACTGAAGTTCGACAACACTGATGATTTCTTAATTTTGAAGATTAACGGTGCTGCCCAAAAGCTATACTTTGATATTAAGGGTAATAGTTTCTCTGGAGGTACGTTTAAAGTTCAGACATCTGCTAATGGTGTAGCATACACGGACCTGAAGAGCTACACAGCATTGGATGCAGTTTCACATGAAGCATTAGATTTGGAATCTACAGTACGCTATATTAAGTGGATTTACACAAGCAAGTCTGGTGGTAACGTTGCACTTGGTAGAATTGGTGTTGATTGCGAAGCCGCATATCTTCCTAGCGCGGGTTATGCCACATACACCACACCTAACGACGTTGACTTTACTGGAACAGGCATCACAGCTTATAAGGTATCGGTTATTGGTGCTAGCAATGTAACGTTGGAAGAGGTTACAGAGGCACCAGCTGGCACACCTTTGGTATTACAAGCAACAGCAGGAACCTATGCTTTGAACGTAGTTGCCAGCGCAACAGCAGTAACAGGCAACAAGCTTGAAGTTTCTGATGGCACTGCCACTACAACAGATGCAAACACCGTTTATGCTTTGGCTGCAAAGGGAGAGCCCGCAGTTGTTGGCTTCTATAAGGTTAAAGCCGGCGTGAAGGTTCCAGCAGGTAAATGCTATCTGTCTGTAGCCGTGACTTCTGCTCCTGAGTATCTTGGCTTCGGTGGCGAGGGTAATACGACGGGCGTTGAGACGTTGAACGTTGAACGTGGAACATTGAACGACAATAGTTATTACAATCTCGCAGGTCAGCGCGTAGCTCAGCCAACGAAGGGACTCTACATTGTGAATGGTAAAAAGGTGGTAATTAAGTAATAATATAGGAGGACATAAGTTATGAAGAAGACATATTTTGAGCCCGAAATGGAAGTAGTGTATATTAATACGTTCCAACCCCTGCTGGCAGGATCAGAATTAATGGATTTGAACGATACTCCGGAAATCGATAATTCCGGTGATATCCTCGCTCCAGATATGGGTGTTCCAGGCTTTTTCTTTGAATAAGAAGATAGGATAGAATTGTTTCCAGATAAAAAAATCGGGCTGATATTTGGTCAGTCCGATTTTTTTTCTTATCTTTGCGGCACAAAACAAAAATATTATTAACTTTTTAAACTAAAACGCTTATGAACAAATTATTACGCTATTCGTTTGTAGCCTTAATGGCTATGATTGGTTTGAACATCAGTGCTCAGGAAGTGACTCTGGACTTCACTCTCACAGATCCTTCTGATGAAACTGCTAAAACAAGTGTGTGGGGATTCCCTGCAAGTTCAAAAAACAAAACAGTAGAAGAGCAGTCCTTTACCTATAATGGTTATACCGTTAAGGTAGCAGGCTCTGAGGGTGAGGGTTATTATTGGCACGACAAGGATCATTATCTGCTTTTTGGTAAGCAGGGTGCTTATCTGACACTGCCAGCATTTAACTTTGATGTAGAACGCATTGACATTGAGGGTAATTCTAGTGCTTCTACTGGTGTAAAACAAAATATATTTGTTGGTGATGAGGCCGTAAGTACAGAAACAACTGGTGCTCAGGGAACGAATATATTCACAATTGCAGAAGGAAAGCAAGCTGCAGGCACTATTTATACAATTAAAGTAAACAGTAAACACAATAATCAGATTAGGACGATTAAAATCTGGAAGAAGGGTTCTGGTGCAAAGCAGTCTGCCGATATTGCTTGGAGCAAAGCTTCAGCTACTGTAACAATTGGTGCAGATGATAATGTTTTCCCAGAACTGAGCAACCCCAATAATCTGACCGTTTCTTATGCAAGCACTAAGGAAGAAGTGGCAACGATTAACGCAAACGGCCAAGTAACGCTTGTGGCAGCAGGTACTACCAAAATCTCTGCTATTTTCGAAGGCAATGATTCTTATGAGGCTTCAACGGTTTCTTACAATCTGACCGTTAAGGAGGCAGAGACTCCAAGTCAAGGAACAACTGTGGCTAATGTTGCTGCTCTGAATGCTTTGGAGAACAATACCACATTTACATATACAAGTGACGTACTGGTAGTTTATGTAAATGGAAGTTATGCCTATATTAAGGATGACACTGGTTCAAGCCTTATCTACGATAATGGTAAGACAAAGCTGGCAAATCTGGGTATCGGTTCGAGAATTACAGCTAATTGGACTGGTAAGGTAAGTGTCTATAATAACTTGTTCGAGGCTGTTCCTGATGACGTCCTGCCTACAGCAGGTACTTCAGCTGTACTGGTTACCTATCCTGATGCAGCAATCACGGATGTTGTGGCTGCAAACATGAATCAGGTTGTTGTTCTGAAGGGTGTAACTTATACTGCTCCTGACGGTAAGAATTTCACAATCTCAGAGGGTGGTGTAGAGGTTAAAGGCTATAACACGTTTAATATTGAGATTGCTGCTCCTGAAGAGGGTAAGACTTATAACATTACTGGTGTAATCAGCGTTTATAAGGAGAATGCCCAGTTCCTGCCAATCGCTATTGAAGAGGCTGGTGGTGGCGATCCTGGCATTGATCCCAGTGCAACCATTTACGAGGTTCCTGTCAGCAAATTCACTCCTTGGGATGGTACATCTATCGAAGGTAATGTGATTACAATGGGTGCAGGCTGGAAAGGTGGTGCCATCTACGTTGGTGGAGACATGACTCAGTTCGACTATGTATGGATTAAGTTCAAGAATGCAACAGGTACTCCTAATTTCGGTATCACTTATGATGAATGGACAAGCAATGCTGATTGGGGTCCCGTATTCGCTGCTGTTACCACTGCAATGGACGGCACTGGAATGGTTGGTATCAAGCTTGACAAGAAGACCGTAATGGTTCATGGTAATGCTGAGACTGGTGGTGTTGGTATTGGTGACGTTTATGCACAGCATGTTCAGCAGATTACTATCCAGGGTGGAAATTCAGCTGCTTCTGTTGAGGTAGAAGGCATCTGGTTCGGTACTACTGCAGAGTTTGTGAAGGCTGGTGGCGATGTTCCTGTTCGTCCTGAGGCTGGTGGCGCTCTGACGATGTGGGAAGGCGAGCTCGTCTATGATGGATGGGGCGTTTCCTCTACCATTGATCCGAAGTACTTCGAGGTTGCTCAGGTTGGTGATATCATCTATTGCTCAGTAAAGGACGTTACAGCAGATTATAATCCTATCTTCAAGTATCAGGATTGGTCAGACTTTACCGATATTCAGGCAACACTGGCTAAGGACGAGACTCACTTCGAGGGTAAGATTGCAACCGCTGAGGCTTTGGATTATCTCCAGAAGAACGGTCTCCGCTTCCAGGGCGTTGGCTTCACGCTGACGAAGGTTGAGCTGAAGGTTCCCGATCCAAGTGGCGTCAACACCATCAATGCTGTTAAGGCTGATAATGGTGCTATCTACAACGTAGCTGGCCAGAAGGTGAATGCTGGTTACAAGGGTCTGGTGATTCTGAATGGTAAGAAGTATGTGAATAAGTAATCACAGAAACATCTTATAATAAAAGAGCGGAACTTTTGGTGGTTCCGCTTTTTTTTTGTACTTTTGCATGCAAAAGACAAAAGCAAGATGGCAACGAAGGAAGGTAAGGAGTTGACTCCGATGATGAAACAGTTTTTTGACTTCAAGGCAAAGTACCCTGAGGCCTTGTTGCTGTTTCGTTGTGGCGACTTCTACGAGACCTATTGCGAGGATGCCGTCATTGCTTCGCGGATACTGGGCATTACGCTCACCCACAGGAATAACGGCTACAACAAAGGCGACGAGATGGCTGGTTTTCCCCATCACGCCCTCGACACTTATCTGCCTAAGCTGATTCGTGCTGGCAAGCGTGTGGCCATCTGTGACCAGTTGGAAGACCCCAAACTGACAAAGAAGCTCGTCAAGCGAGGTATTACGGAACTGGTGACGCCTGGTGTGGCGATGCAGGATACCGTGCTGAACTACAAGGAGAACAACTTCCTCTCGGCTGTGCATTTTGGCAAGGCGGCCTGTGGCGTTTCGTTCCTGGACATCTCGACGGGTGAATTCCTGGTGGGCGAGGGTACTTACGATTATGTGGAGAAACTCATTGGTAATTTCCAACCCAAGGAGGTGCTCTACGACAGGGGTCGCAAACACGACTTCGAACGTTACTTTGGCAATCGTCTCGTGACTTTCGAACTCGACGACTGGGTGTTTACGGAACAGACGGCCCATCAGAAACTCTTCAAGCATTTCAACGTCAAGTCGCTGAAGGGTTTTGGCGTTGACCATCTGAAGAGTGGCGTCATTGCTGCTGGTGCCATCCTGCAATACCTGGAACAGACGTTGCACACGCAGATTGCCCACATCACCTCGCTTTCTCGCATCGAGGAAGAGCGTTATGTGCGTCTGGATAAGTTTACCGTCCGTTCGCTGGAATTGCTAAGTCCGATGCAGGACGACGGAAAGTCGTTGCTCAACGTTATTGACCATACGGTGACGCCTATGGGTGGTCGCATGTTGCGTCGTTGGCTGGTATTTCCGCTGAAGGACGAAAAGCCCATCAACGAGCGTCTGGATATCGTGGAATATTACTATCGTGAACCAGAGTTCCGCCAGTGTGTTGACGACCAACTGCACCGGATGGGTGATTTGGAGCGTATCATTTCAAAGGTCGCTGTGGGTCGCGTGTCGCCTCGTGAGGTGGTACAGCTGAAGATGGCCCTGCAGGCTATCCAACCCATCAAGACGGCGTGTCTTTATGCCAATAACGAATCGCTGAAAAGGGTAGGGGAGCAGCTGAATCTTTGCGAGAGCATTCGCGACAGGATAGAACGCGAAATTCAGAACGACCCGCCACAGCTTGTCGCAAAAGGGGGCGTCATTCGCGATGGTGTGAATGCAGAACTGGATGAATTGCGACATATTGCTTATAGTGGTAAGGACTATCTCCTGCAGATTCAGGAGCGCGAGGCTCAAGAGACAGGTATCCAGTCGCTGAAAATAGGTTATAACAACGTCTTTGGCTATTATCTCGAGGTGCGCAATACCTATAAGGATAAAGTGCCTCAGGAGTGGGTTCGCAAGCAGACGCTGGCTCAGGCAGAGCGTTATATCACGCAGGAACTGAAGGAATACGAAGAGAAGATTCTGGGTGCCGAGGATAAGATTCTCGCGCTCGAAGCACAGCTGTTCAATGACCTCGTGCTGGCTATGCAGGAGTTTATTCCTCAGATTCAGATCAACGCCAATGTCATTGCCCATCTCGACTGTTTGCTGAGTGCTGCCAAGACGGCTGAAGAGAACCACTACGTGCGTCCTGTGATTGATGCCAGCGACGTGATAGAAATCAAGCAGGGTCGCCACCCGGTCATTGAGACTCAGTTGCCTTTGGGCGAACATTACGTGCCAAACGATATCTATCTCGACAGCGAACACCAGCAAATCATCATCATTACTGGTCCGAATATGGCTGGTAAATCGGCTCTCTTGCGCCAAACGGCCTTAATCGTACTGTTGGCGCAGATAGGATGTTTCGTGCCAGCAGAGAGCGCGAAAATTGGTTTGGTGGACAAGATTTTCACGAGGGTAGGGGCCTCAGATAACATTTCCTTGGGCGAATCAACCTTTATGGTGGAAATGACGGAGGCTGCAAATATATTAAATAATGTGACGCCTCGCTCGCTGGTGCTCTTCGACGAGTTGGGACGAGGCACTTCGACGTATGACGGAATTTCCATTGCGTGGGCTATCGTTGAGTATCTGCACGAGCACCCCAAAGCTCAGGCTCGCACGCTCTTTGCAACACACTACCACGAGCTGAACGAGATGGAGAAGAACTTCAAACGCATCAAGAACTACAACGTCTCCGTAAAGGAGGTGGAAGGAAAGGTCATCTTCCTGCGCAAACTGGAAAAAGGAGGCTCAGAGCACTCGTTTGGTATTCATGTGGCAGAGATTTCTGGAATGCCGAAAAGCATTGTCAAGCGCGCCAACGTCATCCTGAAACAGTTGGAAACGGACAATGCCTCTGTAGGAACTGTTGGCAAGCCCACAGCGGAGATTGCCCAGAGTCGCGAGGGAATGCAACTCTCGTTCTTCCAATTAGATGATCCAGTCCTTTGTCAAGTCCGCGACGAAATCCTTGGCCTCGACGTCAACAACCTCACACCCCTCGAAGCCCTCAACAAACTTAACGACATCAAAAAAATCGTCTCAGGAAAATAATCAAGAATTTGAGAATTTTTATATTCGGGGTTTATTATCAAGAATTAGAGAATTGGAGAATTATATCTTTCTCTGAATTCGAAACACCTTCAGATGAAGTTCTCGTAGTGTACAATTCTCTAATTCTCTAATTCTTGATAAAAACATGATTATATTTTTCTCTTGGCTCTTAGCATACAAACGACACCAATGATGATGAAGGGAATCGAGAGAATCTGTCCCATATCGATAGGTAACGAGGCTTCGAAAGCTTCCTGAATCTCCTTGGTGTACTCGATGAAGAAGCGGAAGGTGAAGATGTACGTCAGGCAGAAACCAAAATACCAGCCTGTGCCAATCTTCTCAGGCATCTTCTTGTGGAGATACCACATAATACCAAACAAGATAGCGTAGGCAATTGCCTCGTAGAGTTGTCCTGGATGACGAGGAAGCATATCGACACGCTCGAAGATAAAGGCCCAGGGAACGTCCGTCACCTTACCGATAATCTCTGAGTTCATGAGGTTGCCCAAGCGGATGAAACACGCCGTAGTTCCTGTGGCAATGGCGATATTGTCCAATACCGTCCAGATGCTTAATTTAGTATGTTTGACGTAGAGCCACAAGGCGATAATCAGTCCCAACGTACCTCCATGCGACGCAAGACCCTGATAACCCACGAACTTCCAATCTCCGTCTTCCAAAAAGCGAATGGGGATGAACATCTCGATGAAGCCCTTTACGGACGTCAAGAAATAGTCCGGCTCGTAGAAGATGCAATGTCCCAAACGGGCTCCTAACAGGATGCCGATGAAGCAATAGAAGAACAGGGGGTCGAACAGCTCGTCCTTGATTTTCTGTTCCTTATAGAGTCGTTTGACGATAAGATAGGCCAGTGCCAACCCAATGAGCCAGCACAATCCATACCAGCGAAATGGTCCAAACTCAATGCTGGGGTTCCAGTTGATGTATAGTAATTCGTTCATAGTTCGCTTTACTGTTTGTTGCGACTCAGTCGCGACATACTAGACGTTGAATCTAAAGTGCATAATATCACCGTCCTGGACTACGTAGTCCTTGCCCTCAATGCCCATCTTGCCTGCTTCGCGGACAGCGGCCTCAGAACCATATTGGATATAGTCGTCGTACTTGATAACCTCAGCGCGGATGAAGCCCTTCTCGAAGTCGGTATGAATGACGCCAGCACACTGGGGAGCCTTCCAACCTTTCTTATATGTCCACGCCTTCACCTCCATTTCACCTGCGGTGATAAAGGTCTCAAGGTTCAACAGGGCGTAGGCCTTCTTGATGAGGCGGTTTACACCACTCTCCTCCAGGCCCAGTTCCTCCAAGAAGAGCTGCTTGTCTTCGTAGCTCTCGAGTTCAGCGATATCCTCTTCCGTCTTGGCGGCAATAATCATTGCCTCAGCACCTTCTTCCTTAGCGAGTGCCTCAACCTTCTGCGTAAAGGCATTACCGCTCTTCGCATCAGCCTCGCCCACATTGCAGACATACAGCACGGGCTTGGCAGTCAGCAAAAAGAGATTACGCGCACAATCCTGCTCGTCCTTGCTTTCAAACTCAACGATACGCGCGTTTTTGCCTTGCTCCAGCACCTCTTTGTAGGCCTTGAGCACAGCAACCTCAACCTTCGCCTCCTTATTGCCTGCAGCAGCAGCCTTCTCCGTCTTCGCCAAGCGACTCTCGATGGTCTCTAAGTCCTTGAGTTGCAGCTCAGTATCAATTATCTCCTTGTCGCGAATGGGGTCGATGGTTCCATCCACGTGGGTGATGTTTTCATCTTCGAAACAACGCAACACGTGGATAATGGCATCTGTCTCGCGAATGTTTCCGAGGAACTTATTGCCCAAGCCCTCACCCTTCGAGGCACCCTTTACGAGGCCGGCAATATCAACAATTTCGCAGGTTGCTGGCACGATACGTCCTGGGTGAACAAGCTCTGCCAGTTTCGTCAGTCGCTCGTCAGGAACGGTAATCACACCCACGTTGGGTTCTATCGTACAAAAAGGAAAATTTGCTGCCTGTGCCTTTGCGCTCGACAGGCAGTTGAACAAGGTAGACTTACCCACATTGGGCAGTCCCACAATACCACATTTTAATGACATCTTTTCTAATAAACGTTTATATCTGGGTGCAAAGGTACGTAATAATTATGAATTATGAACTATGAACTATGAATTATTTACCCTCTTTCCCTAAATTCAGCCTGATTCCTATCTGTAAGGTCCAGTTAAAAGGCTGGTCTTTGAAGAAGTTGTCCACCTTGCTGTCGTTCTTCAGATAGTAGCGCAGGCCAGGTTCAGCGTAGATGCCTACGAGGGGGATGATGTCGTATTCTATGCCAATGCCTCCAGCTAGCGACCACTGCGGATGGTCGTTTCTGGCGTTGACATCGACGCCCTCGGTATTCCTCTTGGCCCTGATATTCCAGTCGATTTGTGCGCCAGCTGTGGCGTAGACCTTCCAACCTTTGCCCTTCAGCACGTGATACTGCATGTTAAGGGGAACGCCCAGGTAATCGAGACGCTGATCGGTAGTGATAGGCGTGCCGCTTAGGACGTTGACAAACTGTGAATTCAGACGCGTATAGACGAGACCTGTGCTTAGCGTCCAGCGATTCGTCAGGGGATAGCTGAGGGTAAGACCAAACGAGATGGGATGGTCGTGATGCTGGCGTTCCTCATAACCAATGAGCCAGATGGGCTCCTCCGTAGCGCGAGTGCTACCTGGGGGCAGATAGTCGCTAAAGTCGTAGCGACTGGCCATCTCTGGACTCATCATCACTCCGTTGGTGTGATTGTAGGCCATGAGGCCGTTGTTAGCCATCAGGCCTATCGTAATGCCCTTGCGATTCTTTGTAGGCGAGGGGAGGGGAGAGGGGTGCTGAGGCAAAGAACGCTGGGGGGAAACCTCAGCCCGCGAAAGCGACGCAGGAGGCGTAGGGGGCTGTTGCTGAGAGGGGCGTTGAGGCTGAGGCCGAACCTCAGCCCACTCTGTCTCTGCTTGGTTGTCAGCAGTGGTATGATTTTGGGATAGGATGTTGTTATCTGTTTGATTAATGCGTACTTTTTTTCCGTAAGGAGCGAACTCTTTTTCCGTAAGGAGCGAACTCTCAGTCCGTCCCGTACGGACTGGTGACTCTCTAAGCTCTGCCTCTTGCTTTGCCGAAGGCTTGCTTTGTGTTTGCTCCTTTTTTGCAAGCGGTTCATTGATAGTTTGCTCTTTGGGCCAGAGCCACCAACTTGTACCAGCGACTAAAGCAATGAAAGCAGCAATGCTGATCCAGCGTCGCCAAAGGGGTGTTACGACGTTTTTCTGTTGCTGGGGTGCTACGACGCTTGTTGGCTGTTGGGCCAGACGACGCTCAATGTCCGCCCACAGTCCCTCTGGCGCGTCTGCCTCGTAGTCAGCCAGTCGCTCGCGGAGTTGTTCTGTCCAGTCTTTCTTCGTCATAGCTTGTTGTTCTTTAGATAGTTGTTAATGTGTTTGGCGAGCTCTTGTTTGGCTCTTGCGTATTGCGAGGCAGAGGTTCCAGGCGTGATGCCTAACAGGCGGGCTATCTCTTTGTGTGATAGTTGCTCGAACACGTACAGGTTTAGCACCATTCTATAGCCTGGGGGCAATTGGCTTACCAACCTGTTGAGCACCGCTTGGGGTACGCGCCCTACGTCAGGTTCTTCTTCGTCGTCAGGTTCGTCGGGCAACCGATCCGTCAGCCTCATACGTTCGTGACTCCTGACGTGGTTGATAGCCTCATGAACCACAATGCTGCTGACCCAGGCTTTCAACGTCCCTTCGCCCTGAAAACGGAAACCATCCAACGAGGTCAGTATCTTGACGAACGCGTCTTGCACAACGTCGCGAACGTCCTCATAGTCGGCAACATACCGTTGGGCGATGGCTATAGCAAGCCCTTTGTAGCGTTCGTAGAGGCGACGCTTTGCCTCCCGTTCTCCGCCTCGTATCGCGTCCAACAGCTCCTGCTCCGTTTCCAAGGTCTCTCTTAGTTCAGTCGTTTCGTACTAATAAGCATCAGCGTCAACGCTGGGTCGAAGGTGTAGCCAAATATCTCGGAGGATGAAGAATAAGAAGGATAAGATTCTTGAAGATTGACTCTGCTCACCGTCCATTTCAACGTCCACTGATCTGTGTTCTGTTCGTAGGTTCCATCTAATTGATATTCAAGCCCTACTATATACTCAAAATCAGGCACTACTGCATCATCATTCCTACTAGCCTTTACTAAATAGTAGTTTCCAGAACGAAAGCCTTCAGAGAGAGTAAACGACTTAGAAAAACTATCAACATATAATGATTTATCGTTGTATGCACGAAATTCATAAAGAATAAACCAGCTGGAACTGACGAGATGAAGCCCTTGTATTTCGCTCACGTTTTTTAGGAGCACTTCGTTAGGCATGTGCTCTATCTCTATTTTGCTTCCGATAATATTCATGACAGTCTTGCCTATCACCTGACGGTCCATCACCCATTCGGCTTCGTAAGAAGTGACACTTGGTGAATTATTGTATAATTCTTCATAGGGGTAATCACCAATTAAATCCGGCTCGTCTTTACCACAAGCAGTCAGCAGGCCAAACGCCAGCAGGAGTGCGAATAACGTTGTAACGTGTTTCATATCTTTAATTGTTTACGTGTTCTAATGATAAAACACGGAAAGCAGCGAAACCTTGCATGAAAACGGAGAGGATTAAGATAATTTAACTCTTCCCCATGCAAGGTTTTCGCCTTTTGCGTGTTTTATAGGTAGAAAACGCTTTAACTTTGCAAACGACATGAGACATAAAATGCTTTGGGCTGCTGTCGCCCTGATGATGACAGCGTGTAGTAGTGACAATGACGAGTCCATCGTTAATCCAGAGAATAACGAACGGACGCCTATCACCCTGACGCGAGCAGAACAAGAGCTGGTGACGAGCAACAACGACTTCGCCTTCAATCTGTTTCGCTTAGCAGGTCCTCGTAAAATTTGGGTTGAAGATCCTGAGAAGGGCATCATCCTCTCGCCTATCAGCATTACCTACGCCTTGGGAATGCTGAATAACGGAGCGGCTGGTGAGACGCTACAGCAAATCAACAAGGTGCTGGGCTTCAACAACGCTGACGAGGTGAACGCCTTTTGCAAGAAGATGCTGACGGAGGCGCCCCACTTGGACAAGTTGACGAAGGTGCAGATAGCAAACAACATCTACGTGAACAAATACTATACGTTGAACCCCGTCTTTGTTGAGAAGGCCAACGATTTCTACAATGCCCAGCCTGAGACGCGCGACTTCGCTGATGGTAAGACGCTGGACGTCATCAATCAATGGGCCAGCGACCATACGGAAAAGATGATAGAAGAGGTGCTCAATGAAGAGGAGTTCAAGCCTTATGCAGTCAGCTATTTGCTGAATGCCATCTACTTCAAAGGCGTTTGGGCAGAGAAGTTCAAGAAGGCGGAAACCAAGGAGGAAGTGTTTGAACATGCTGGCCCAAACAAAAATCTGATTTATGTTCCTATGATGCATCAACAGGAAAAGCTCCTTTACGCTGACAAGGGCGACTATGAGGCCTTGCAATTGCCCTACGGTAACGGAGCCTACAGTATGACGATCCTGTTACCTAAAGAGGGAAAGTCCACCTACGACATTGCGCAGGGTCTGACGGCAGAAAGCTGGAAGACTCTATGGCAGAAAGGAGTGCCTTCAGGAGGTGCTGTTGTCGATGTAAAGCTGCCTCGCTTTGAGACAAAGACGGACGTTGATCTTGTTGAAACCATGAGTCTTCTTGGGATGCCCAACGCTTTCGACCCACATAAAGCTGAGTTTCCTGACTTCTGCAATGTGCCCACCTATATTGAACTGATGAAACAGGTGGCGCGCATCAAGGTCAGCGAGGAAGGAACGGAGGCAGCAGCTGTAACGGTGATAGGAATGGGTACGATGGCTTCTTTGCCCAGCGAACCCATTCACGTCAACTTCCACGCAGACCATCCGTTCATCTATATGATTAGCGAAAAGTCGACAGGTGCTATATTCTTCATCGGACACTATACGGGCTTATAATGTCTGCACGTAGTAGAAAGGGAGAGAGACCATAGCAAAAAGGGTTTTATACGGGAGATAACAGGGAGCGAGTCCGTAGGTAATCGGATGTGGGCGCCCGTGCTTATCAATGTGCACGGCCGTGCTTATTAATGCGAGCGACCGCCCGAATTGATTGGGGCGGCCGCTCGTGACCGGTTTTTTAGGCTTGCAAGTGGTTACTCCTCAGGTGAGAAGTCATCCTTGCCTACTCCGCAGACGGGACAAACCCAATCTTCGGGAATGTCTTCAAAGGCTGTGCCTGGAGCGATACCGCTATCGGGATCGCCAACTTCTGGGTCATACACGTAACCGCAGGTCTCGCAGATGTACTTTTTCATAAGCTTAATTGTTTTGTTTAGTTTGTAAAAGGGTGTTGATTTTCTCAACGACAGTCTCTGGTTTTATCATGTTCATACAGGCATAGTCGCCGCGTTTGCAGGGCTTCTGTCCGAAGATACTGCATGGACGACAGTCGAGTTCTGCCTGAATGGCATTGTCCTTTGTCTGGTTCCATCCCATAAAACCCGCATAGGGATGCGTTGCCCCCCAGATGCTAACGACGGGAATACCCGTCAGCGATGCCAGGTGCATATTGGCGGAGTCCATCGAGAGCATTACGTCGAGGTGGCTCATGAGGATGAGTTCTTCGTTCATCGACTGTAAATGCTGGCTGACGAAGACGCAGGTGGGGAATTCCTTGCACCACTCCGTGAAGTGCTGGTCCTCCTTCTCGCCTCGTCCAAAGAGGAAGATGCGCGCCTTAGGATGCTGTTGTGTCAACTGACGGATGACCTCATGCATCAATGGGGTGGGGTAGATTTTCCCCTCGTGGGCCGCAAAGGGTGCAATGCCAATTAGAGGTGAGGGGTGAGAGGTGAGAGGTGAGAGAATGGACTCAGGCAACAGGCTGAGGTCGCCTCTTCCAGAAGGAAAAATGCTGGTAAACTGGATATTGATGGAATAACCCAAGCGCTCGAACACTTCCACGTAGTTCTGGAAGGGCGTGGGTTGCTGGGTGAGCTGTTTGTTGTTGTTAGACGTCAGTTTGCGACGACCTTTGCGGTGTTTATTGATGTGCTCCACCCTGCAACGGCTCATGTTGAAGCGCAGGCGCAGGAATTCTGAGCGCAGCACACTATGCAGGTCAGCGATAGCCGTAAACTGCTTGGCAGTCAGACGACGATAGAGTGCGTTGAGTCCCCTGAGACCTTTGTATTCGCGCTTCAAATCTGCACCCATGAATCCAATGTTGGGCGCTAGATTCTCGAAGAGCGGACGGAAAGCCGTCTTGCTCAGCATCGTGATGCGGATATCAGGATGCTGCTTAGCCAGCGAATACACCACAGGCACGACCATAGCCACGTCGCCCAAGGCAGAAAAGCGGATAACAAGAATGTGGTCTTTCTTCATGTCTTACCTCTCACCTCTTACTTCTTATAAAGTATCGGATTGGTGCTGGGGTCGTTATACATCTTCATCTGGCGATAGACCTTCATGTATTTGCGTCCAGCCTCGATATCCTCCAACAGCTGGTCGATAGCCGTCGAGAGGTCAACTTGCTGTTCGAGCAATACGTCGAGCTTGGCCTGACACTTCTGCAGGTGAGCAGCATCAGCGTCCTTACGCTCCGTCTGTTCCTGCATGTGCCAGATCTTCAGGGCCAAAATACTCAGGCGATCAACTGCCCAGGCAGGACTCTCTGTGTTGAGACGCGCCTCAGGCAAGGACTTCACCTCGCTGTATGTCTGACGGAAGTAGGAGTCGATTTCCTCCACGAGATCCGTACGGTCCTGATTCGAACGGTCAATACGACGCTTCAGTCCCAAAGCTTCTGCTGGGTCGATGTGCGGATCGCGGATGATATCCTCCAGATGCCACTGAACGGTATCAATCCAACACTTCAGGTAGAGACTATGCTCAATGGTGCCTGTCTTGTAAGGATTGTTGATGGGAGTATCTACGTGATCCTTCAGGTGATAATCGCGAATCGCCTGCTTGAAAATCTGATTGGCTTGTTCTGTAAATGTCATAGTTTTGATTGTTTTGTTTGCAAAGATACAAATAACTAAGTAAAAAACCAAATTATTAAGAAAGATTTCGTAATTTTGCAGGCAATATGAAGATAGTTGTCGACGATAAGATACCTTTTATTCGCGAAAAGTTGGAACTTTTGGCGGATGAAGTAGTGGCGTTGCGTGGAGCAGATATCAGTGCTGATGACGTCCGAGACGCTGATGCTTTGATAGTTCGGACGCGTACTCGTTGTGATGAGACGTTGCTGAAGAATAGCAAAGTGCAGCTGGTGGCAACAGCAACGATAGGCTTTGACCATATTGACACAGCATACATGGAGCGAGCAGGCATCCGTTGGACGAATTGTCCTGGGTGTAATGCTGCCTCTGTGGCGCAGTACGTTGAGTGTTCGCTGTTGTTGTTGGAACGCGAGAAAGGGCTTTGTTTGCGCGAATCGACGATAGGTATCGTGGGTTGTGGTCACGTAGGCTCAAAGGTTAAGGCTGTCGCTGAACGTTTAGGGATGCGCGTCTTGGTGTGCGACCCCTTGTTGGGTGATCCTTCTTTCGTTTCGCTTGATGCCATCGAGCGTGAGGCTGACGTCATCACCTTCCACGTGCCTCTGACGCGTGAGGGCCAATACGCCACTTACCACATGGCTGACGACGCTTTCTTCCATCACCTCTCGCGCGTACCTTATATAATAAATACGAGTCGTGGTGAGGTGGTTGACAACGAGGCCTTGCTGTCAGCCCTTAACGAAGGCAGGGTACGTGATGCCGTCATTGATGTTTGGGAGCACGAACCCCAGCTCAATCTTGAACTGCTTCAACGGGTCTATATCGGCACCCCTCATATTGCGGGTTATTCGGCAGATGGAAAGGTGAATGCTGACAATATGGTCATTGATGCGTTGTGCCAGCATTTTGGTTTAAAGCATCCTGGATCGATCAAACCTCCTTCCCTGCCTGTGGACTTTCTTTATACGGGTGACCCTCTCCAACTTTACAATCCTTTGGATGATAGTCAAAAGTTGAAGCAACACCCCGAGAATTTTGAATCTTTACGCAATAATTATCCACTTCGAAGAGAGAAACAGGAGGACTAAAAGTGTAAAAACGGCACTTTTTCGGTCAAAAATATGCACAAGTAGGGGGTGAATGTGCAAAAAAGAGTACTTTTTTCTTAAAAATATTTGCGTAAGTCAATAAAAATTCGTTACTTTGCACCCGCTAAGCGACCTTTTGTTGCGAAGTTTTCAGAAAAAGAATCAAATTATTAACATTTTAAAGAAGAAAATTATGTCAGAAATTGAAAGCAAAGTAAAGGCAATTATCGTAGACAAACTGGGTGTTGATGAGGCTGAGGTAAAGCCCGAGGCAAGTTTCACAAATGACCTTGGTGCTGACTCACTGGATACCGTTGAGCTCATCATGGAGTTTGAGAAGGAGTTCGGAATCTCTATCCCCGACGATAAGGCTGAGAAGATCGGTACTGTAGGTGACGCTATCGCTTATATCGAGGAGAACGCAAAATAAATGAATAATGAGTATGGGTTGCCATCTTAACTTGAGAAGGCAACCCATACCCTTTTTTTTAAACGTATGGAATTAAAAAGAGTAGTAGTAACAGGCATGGGTGCCGTTACACCGCTTGGCAATAATCCTAAGGAGACTTGGGAGAATATGCTGGCTGGTAAGAGCGGAGCTGCACCTATTACACTGTTCGACCCGGCAAAGTTCAAGACTCAGTTCGCCTGTGAGGTGAAGGGTCTCGACGTCAATGCTTACATCGACCGCAAGGAGGCTCGTAAGATGGACCGCTATACACAGCTGGCCATCATTGCCGCCAAGCAGGCTGTTGAGGATTCAGGCATGGATCTGGAGGCAGAGGACAAGAACCGCATTGGTGTTGTCTATGGCGTAGGTATTGGTGGTATCAAGACCTTCGAGGAAGAGGTGGGTTATTATGGTGCTCATCGTGAGGATGGTCCCAAGTTCAATCCCTTCTTCATCCCCAAGATGATTGCAGACATTGCCGCTGGTCAGATTTCGATTATCTACGGTTTCCACGGCCCCAACTATATCACCGCTTCTGCCTGTGCTTCTTCGTCGAACGCACTGGCTGATGCTTTCAACCTGATTCGCTTGGGCAAGGCTAACATCATCCTGGGTGGTGGTGCTGAGGCTGCTATCTGCGAGACTGGTGTGGGTGGTTTCAACGCGATGAAGGCGTTGTCTACTCGTAACGATGAGCCCGAGAAGGCCAGTCGTCCGTTCAGCGCCAGCCGTGATGGTTTCATCATGGGCGAGGGTGCCGGCTGTCTGATTCTTGAGGAGCTCGAGCACGCTAAAGCTCGTGGTGCCAAGATATATGCTGAGATGGTTGGTGCCGGTATGAGTGCTGACGCTCACCACATTACTGCCTCTCATCCTGAGGGTTTGGGTGCTAAACTGGTGATGCAGAACGCGCTGGAGGATGCAGGTATGCAGCCTGACGAAATTGACTACATCAACGTTCACGGTACTTCTACCCATGTTGGTGACATCTCTGAGGCCAAGGCCATCAAGGATGTATTTGGCGATGCAGCCTTCAAACTGAACATCTCGTCGACGAAGTCAATGACTGGTCACCTGCTGGGTGCTGCTGGTGCTGTTGAGGCTATGGCTACCATTCTGGCAGTCCAGAACGATATCGTTCCTCCCACCATCAACCACGAGGAAGATGATAAGGACGAGGAGATTGACTACAACCTCAATTTCACCTTCAATAAGGCTCAGAAGCGCGAGGTGCGTGCTGGTCTCAGCAATACCTTCGGATTTGGTGGTCACAATGCCTGCGTAGTCTTCAAGAAGTATGTGGGTTAACGACATCATTGATAGAATAAAGCTTCGAGCTCTACAAGCAGGCTCTGCTGCATAAGAGTGTTGGCAAGCGGAACGAAAAGGGACGTCCGCAGAATAACGAACGTTTGGAATTCTTGGGCGACGCCATTCTCGATGCTGTCGTGGGTCATATCGTCTTTCGCCATTTCGAGGGTAAGCGTGAGGGTTTTCTCACCAATACGCGTTCGAAGTTGGTCAGTCGTGCTACACTTGGAAAGATTTCGCAGGAGATGGGTATTCCCCAGTTGATAATGTCTGCTGGTCATTCCACTTCACACAATTCTTACATGAATGGTAATGCCTTCGAAGCCCTTGTGGGAGCTATCTATCTCGACAAAGGCTACGATGCTTGCATGCGATTTATGGAGAAGCGCATTCTCGCCCAGCTCATCAATATCGACAAAGTAGCCTATAAGGAGGTTAACTTCAAGTCGAAGCTGTTAGAGTGGAGTCAGAAGAATCGTGTGAAGTTGGAGTTCCGCGCACAAGAACAGAAGGGTAACGACAACAATAGTCCCGTCTTTACGACACAAGTGTTTCTGGAAGGCTTAGAAGGATGTAGTGGAACTGGCTATTCGAAGAAGGAGAGCCAGCAGAATGCTTCGAAGGAAACCCTCCAGCGTCTGCGTCGCGAACCACAGTTCATTGACAGCATCTTTGCTGCGAAGGCCGATCGTACGAAGATGGAAGAGGAACCCGTTATGGCAGCTCCAGATATCGACAAGATAAAGGAGGAGAACGAAAACTTTATTGAGACGCGAAGTGAGCAACCACAGGCGAAAGACAAGAAGCCTAAGTCCGTTGAGTCTGTCGCTGTGCCACAGCAACAAACAGAACTCGACGAACTGACTCTTGACGACATCACGGCAACACCACGTGAGAAAACTCGTGAGGAAATCATAGCAGAGGCTGAAGCAGCAGCATTCGAAGAAGCATGAAATACCGGTTATTGGCAATAGCGTTGTTTGTGGGTGGTATAACCAACGCACAGGAACAACATCACGATTGGCAAGACAACCATGTGTTGCAAATCAATCGTGAGCCAGCACGAGCGTATTTCATTCCTTTTGGTGAACATCAGGGCGACAGGACTTTGTCGCTGAATGGCCAATGGAGATTTCGTTGGACGAAGACTCCTGATGAACGCGTGAAAGACTTTTATCGTACAAATTACGATGATTCACAATGGGCAACATTGGCTGTGCCTGCCAATTGGGAAGTGAATGGTTATGGTACACCGATTTATATTTCTGCAGGCTATCCGTTCAAGATAGACCCTCCCTTCGTGATGCGAGAGCCCAAGGCGGATTGGACGACCTACGTGGAGCGCAATCCCACAGGGCAGTATCGCCGCACGTTTGTTGTTCCTGACAGTTGGGCGTGTTGCTCTGACACAGCAACAAACAAAACCGCTGGCCAGACCTTCCTGCGCTTTGAGGGCGTTATGTCTGCCTTCTATGTATGGGTCAATGGTCATAGGGTAGGGTATAGTCAGGGTTCGATGGAGCCTTCTGAGTTTAACGTCACCCCCTATATTAAGAAAGGTGAGAACCAGATTGCCATTGAGGTGTATAAATACAGCGACGGCTCCTATCTCGAAGATCAGGACTTTTGGCGCTTTGGTGGCATCCATCGCGATGTGTTGCTCTATCATACGCCAAACGCCAGACTGAGGGATGTGGCTGTAAGGACGACACCAGTCGATAAACAATGGACGCTGGCCATCAATCCGCAGTTCTCTGTCTATCATGGCGAAACGGGTAAGGGCTACCGTCTTGTGGCAACCCTCTTTGAAGGTTCTTCCACAGTGTGTTGCGACTCAGTCGCAGCTTCTGAAGTTCTCGACCTCCAACACAAGGCCGCCCGTATGAACGAGTGGTATCCTCAGCGGGGTTATCGTAAGTTCAACCGTATGGAAATCAAGGTGGACAATCCTCGTCTTTGGAGTGCGGAGAGCCCTAGTCTTTATACGCTGAAACTGGAGCTCAAGGACCTCGACGGGAAAACTATCGAACGCGTTACCCAACAAGTCGGCTTCCGTGATATCCGCATCAAAGGTGGTCAACTGCTTATCAATGGCAAAGCCATTAAAATTCGTGGTGTCAATCGTCACGAGCATGACCCCTATACGGCCCGTGTAATGACCGAGGAGCGTATGCTTCAGGACCTCCGACTGATGAAAGCTGCCCATATCAATGCCGTTCGGTTGGCGCACTATCCCAATTGTCCGCGCTGGTATGAACTCTGCGATTCGATGGGCATGTATGTAATGGATGAGGCCGATTGTGAGACGCATGGTTTGCGAGGCACGTTGGCATCTACGCCTGATTGGGGTGACGCCTTCCTAGATAGGGCTATCAGGATGGCTGAGCGTGACAAGAATCATCCGTCCGTTATTTTCTGGAGTTTGGGCAACGAGAGTGGCTATGGTCCTAACCAGGCGGCGATGTCTGCCTGGCTTCACGAATTTGACCCCACGCGTCCTGTGCATTACGAGGGCGCGCAGGGTAATTACACAGGTAAGGGAGAGAAAATTCCTGATCCCTCAACCGTTGACGTCATTTCGCGTTTCTACCCTCGCGTGATGGAGGAATACCTGAATCCAGGCATCCCTGAGGGTAGCGATCAAGAACGTGCAGAGAATGCCCGTTGGGAGCGATTGTTGGAAATTGCCAATCGAACTGGCGACCGCTGTACGTGGGTGGGTTCTGACGGTGGTCCGCGCCCCGTGCTTACCAGTGAGTATGCTCACTGCATGGGTAATGCCCTTGGTAACTTTAAGGAGTATTGGGACGAAATCAATTCAAATCCGCGTATGCTGGGCGGTTTCATTTGGGATTGGGTCGATCAGGGAATTATCCAGAAGGAAGAAGTTAGCGGTAAGATGGTAGAAAAGGTGCTCTATGGCGGTGATTTTGGCGACAAGCCAAACCTCCATGCGTTCTGCATGAACGGCATCGTGATGAGTGACCGCACGTTGACACCTAAATACTATGAGGTGCAAGCCATTTATGGCGAGTCTGCAAGGATGAACGGAGAAACTGCTGAGCACCCGATTCCCCAGCCGTTGCCCTACAAACCGAAGAAACTTAAAGACAAGCCACTTTCTACTGAACTGATACAATTGGTATCAAACATCCGTCCCCAGTGCTTCCGCGCCCCAACGGATAATGACAAGAGCTTTGGCAATTGGTTGGCAAAAGACTGGAAGCGCTGCGGACTCGACACGCTGACTATTCCCGTAACCACTGAGCAGAATGGCAACGAATTGACGTTTACCTTCGAGATTCCCGATTCATTACCTCCACTGCCGCGTTTGGGTATCTTGATAGAACTCCCTCGCGACTACGAGCAACTCTCATGGTATGGTCGTGGCCCTTGGGATAACTATCCTGACCGCAAAGAGTCGTGTCCTATTGGATTATGGAAATCAACAGTCAGTCAGCAATACGTGCATTATCCTCGTCCGCAAGACTCAGGCAACCACGAGGATTGCACGATGGTCGAACTGAAAACAAAGCGAGGCAAGACATTGCGTATAGAAGCTGTCGACAAAGCGTTCTCGTTCTCTGCCCTGCCTTATTCTGCGCAATACTTAGCCAGCAAAACGCACGACTACGAACTCAAGGATCAAGGCAAGACGTATCTTTCCATCGATTGTGCCGTTATGGGCTTGGGCAACAGCAGTTGTGGTCCTGGTGTGTTGAAGAAATACACCATTGACAAGACCAAGCACTACCAGCTTAAAGTCAAGCTATATTAATTCGCTTCTTACTCTTTATCGGCTTTTACTAGTTCTTCCTTGCCATTATAACGCATGGTGACAGTTCCACCGTGGGGATTCCGTATGCGGTAGTCGACAACCAGACCATTGCGCCACGTGATGTCAACAGTATAGCCGCCACGGGCCCGCAGACCCTTCACTGAACCGTCTTTCCAGTTGGTAGGCAAGGCCGGCAATAATTCGATAGTGACAACAGGCTGTCCATAACTGTCAAGACTGAAGTCGCTCTGCATCAGCATCTCCACCACACCGGCACAACCGCCAAAGTTACCGTCAATCTGGAAAGGCGAGTGGGCATCGAGCAGATTGGGATAGGTGCCACCACCGCGACGGGCATCAGAACCGCGATAGCCGTCAGGACTGACATAGGATAGCAATTTCCGATAGATGTGGTAAGCATTCTTGGCATCATGCAGACGGGCATAGAGGTTCACGCGCCAACCTGTGCTCCATCCCGTCGTTTGGTCACCCTTCAGCTCAAGGGTACGTGAGGCCGCTTGGTGAATGGCATTCTTCGAATTCACGCCATCGTCAAGACGATGACCTGGATAGATGCCGAAGAGGTGACTTTGATGACGGTGATGCGGGTCTTCATCTTCCCAATCGTAGAACCATTCCTGCAGGTTGCCTTTTTTGCCAATCTTGTAAGGGTGCAGGTGTTTTAGGGCATTATCTGCCTCTGCAACGAAGTCCTTGTCAATCCCCAAAACCATAGCAGCATCGCGAGCATCGCCAACACATTCACGAACCATGGCGATATCGGCAAAACCGCCATAACAGGTACGTCCGTGATAGCCATCGGGAGTGACGAAAGAGTTTTCGGGCGAGGTTGCCGGAGCGGTGATGAGATAGTCGATGGGTGAAGTCTGAGAGCTAAAGTCTGAGAGTGGTACGAGCCATCCCAGACAAAACTCGGCGGCACCTTTCAATACGGGATAATACTCGCGCAAAAAGTCCTTGTCCAACGAGAAGGTATAGTGCTCCCAAATATGTGTCGAGAGCCAGGCACCGCCCATATTCCAGTTAGCCCACATCGGGTCGCCGGTATGCAGGCCGACAGGACAGGTCATTGCCCAGATATCGGTGTTATGAGCCAGACACCAGCCACGGTTTACGCCGTAGTAAGCTTTTGCCGTCAGTTCGCCCGAGCCCTGTAGTTCCTTCATGAAGGTAAACAACGACTGGTGCATCTCAGGCATTGCTGCAGTCTCGGCAGCCCAGTAGTTTTCCTCAACGTTGATGTTGCTGGTGTAGTTGCACGACCAAGGTGGCAGAATGCTCTCGTTCCACAGCCCTTGCAAATTAGCTGGTACATTGGGAGTACGCGAACAACTGATAAGCAGGTAACGTCCGTACTGGAAATAGAGCGCTTCTAATGAAGGGTTGAATCGGCTTTCGTCGACATATTCGCGTAACTGGATGTCGGTAGGACGCACATCCTCGCCTTCGCTTCCCAACGTCAACGTCACGCGATCATAAATGTTCTTGTAGTCTTCAATGTGTCGGCTCTTTAACCGGTCGTAAGGTATACTGAGCAAATGGCGCAAACGTCTATCAGCTATCTGCCTATAGGGTTTTCCCTGCTTGACGGGGTCTTTGTCGAAACCATTGAAAGATGTTCCATTAACGATGTAGAGTGTCACCTCCTTGTCGCCAAAAGCCACAACAGCGTCGCTGTCGGCACTTGTTTTATCAGCGTTAACCCTTACCTTCGTGCGGAAATGTATGCCACGCTCAGGATCATACGCAAACTTCTCTTTCGCATCGTAATAGCTGGGCAGCGAGGCATAGCCAGCATACCCATCCGTTACCAGCGTATTACCGTCCTCTATGCTGCAATGGTGCCGCAACTGACAACTTAATGACAACCGCACTTGAATGCCCTTGGGATTATCCGTCGAGATACGCACCACAATTCCTGAGTCGGGATTTGTGGCAAAATACTCCGTTGTATAACGATAGCCTCCACGTCGATATTCCGTGTGAGCCGTCGCATTGCCAATGTCCAGCCAACGCCGGTAGTTGGTCACCGCCAACGTGGTGTCGAGATATTCTATCGCGAGTTGTCCCAACGGCTGATAGTTCTGCGAGAAATGTCCCTGTACGTCACGCTGCAAGCGGTCGGCCTCCTTGTAATCGTCCTGCTTCAAAGCCTCGCGAATCAAGGGAATACTTTTGTAGGCCTCAGGTGAATAGACGTTCATGTTACACGGCTCACCAGTCCATAGCGTGATGTCGTTCAGCGAAATCAGGTCTTTCTGGGTGCCACCATAGACGATGCCGCCCATTGTACCATTACCTATTACCAGCGCCTCCTCGAAATACTGCGCAGGCCGGTCGTAGTGCAACGTCTGTGCTTCCGCCTGTAAGGCCGGCAATATTGATAGTACAATGGCGACATAGGCCTTTGCAAGAGATTGCTTCATTTCGTGGTTCTATTTGAAGACTTTCTGCGCAAACATGGTCAAGTAGATGCGCCAGTTGCGCCAGATGTGACCACCGTCGGTCTCGACGTATTCATACTTGTAACCCTTGGAATCCCAGTAGTTGCGCAGGTCGACGGTGCTCTGATAAAGGAAGTCGGTGTTGCCCATGCCCATCCAGTAGAGCTTCGGCTTGCTGCCAAAGAGCTTCGCAGACTGCTGTGCGAACTCGGGGTTAGCCTTGATTTGCTCGGCAAACGGATCTTGGTAACCACCTTTTGCCAAGTGCAAACCTGCAGAGAAGAGACCATAATAGTCGAACTTGTCGGGATAGAGCAGACTTACGTGGAAGGTGTGGCCACCACCCATCGAGAGACCGCAGACGGCACGACCCTCACGTTTCTTGATGGTGCGATAGTTGGCATCGACGTAGTTCACGATGTCCATAAAACTTTCTGGAATGGTAGCAACAGCAGGAGTCGTGGGACCTGTGCCTCCGTCACGGAAGCCAGGTGTGTACATACCGAACGACCACTCACCAGGTGCAGCCTGACAGTTGGGATTACCATTTGGCATCACGACAATCATAGGCTTGGCCTTACCTGCAGCGATGAGATTGTCGAGAATCTGGGCGGCACGACCGAGTTCACTCCAAGCATTTTCGTCGCCACCAGAACCGTGAAGCAGATACATCACGGGATATTTGCCGCCTTTGTTATAGCCGGGGGGTGTATAGATGGTCATACGACGCTGCATCTTCAGTGTGGGGCTAGGGTACCAAACTTTCGAGAGATTGCCGTGAGGCACCTCGTTCACCTTATATAGGTCGCCCTTATCGCCCTTCTCCTGGCTGACGATGAAGATATTGGTGAAAGACACGATGTCGCGGTTCACATAGATGTTGGCAGGATCTTTCACGCCCGTCAAGCCATCAATATTGAAGGTGTAGCTGTACATCTCTGGAGCCAGTTTGTCGCTCGTGTAGCTCCATACGCCGTTTTTGCCTTCTACGAGTTCCGCTACGCCTGGCGCATCATATTTGCCATAGCCCGGCACATCAATCTGATGTGTGGGCAGAAAGTCGCCAGTTACCTCAACCTTGATTGCTTTGGGGGCATAGAGGTTAAACGTCACAGTGCCGTCAGGGTTGACAACGGGTGATTGTACGCTGGCACTATTGAAGAGTTTCTCCTGTGCCGGGGCACCGATGCAGCATACCGCTGCCAGCGCCAAGGTTATGATAGTCTTTTTCATCTTTTTTACCTTTTTACTTTTTTACCTTTTCAGCAGGTTCAGTTTCACATTGGGTTTCATCACATTGTTCACCTTCTTAGTCCAGGCCTTTACTTTTGCGGTGGCAGTTGCCTCGACGTCGTTGGCAGAAGAACAAATCAGGAAGGTATAGACACCAGCGTCGGTCTTCCAGGCAGATGCCTTCTCGTTGAACGAAGCGAGGTCTTCGACCTTTACCGTCATCGTAATGGTCTCTGTCTGTCCAGTTCCCAGCAGACGGGTCTTAGCATAGTTGCGGAGTTCTTTCTCGGGCTTGTTCAGCTTCTTGCTGTTGGGAGCAGCCACGAAGAGTTCCACGACGTTACGACCTGCGCAATCACCTGTATTCTTAACGTCCACCTTTACGGTATAAACACCGTCAGCCTCCGTGACGCTCATGTTCTCGTAGGCGAAGGTGGTGTAGCTGAGTCCATAGCCGAAGGGATAGGCTACGGGCTTGCTGAACGAGTCAAAGTACCGATAGCCTACATAGATATCCTCCTCGTAGTTGGTGAAGTCGATGTTGGCCTCGGGCTTACGCTCTTTAGGAGCCTTGTCCTTGTCGTAGCCCCACATGAACATGGCGCCGAGGGTCTTGTCGTCGACGTTGGCAGGGAAGTTCTTGTCGGCATAAGCATCACCGTATTTAATTTGGAAGGTCATCGGCAGTTTGCCACTGGGATTCACACGGCCGCTGAGCACGTCGGCAACAGCGAAACCGCTCTCCTGACCGCCTTGCCAGGTGCAGACGAGGGCATCCACCTGATCCTGCCATGAGGCCACGTCGATAGGACTACAGATGTCGAGCAACACTACGACCTTCTTGCCCTTGGCGTGATAAGCCTCGCTGACGGCTTTGATGAGCAGCTTCTCCCCGTCCTTCAGATAGAAGTCGGCCTCGCTGCGGTCGGCTGCCTCACCACTCTTACGACCTAACGAGATAATGGCAACATCACTACCCCCGATGGCAGCATTGAGTTCGTCAGCCGTAAACTGCTTCTCGTCAGCGCGGGCTGGAGGCAGCAGTGAGAATGGTGGACGACCGTCAGGGAATAGGCGCTTCTCCTCAGCAGCAAGGTGCTGCGTGTAGGTAGCAATCAGTGGCTTGTAAACTTCGTAGCCGACACTGCGCAGTCCCTCAACCAACGATACGGTGTAGTGACCAACGCTGGTGCCGCCGAATCCGGAACCGCCCGAAATCCAGTCGTAGCTGGTGCATCCGAACAATGCCACGCGCTTACCTGTTAGAGGCAAGATGCCGCTATTCTTCAGTAGCACGATACCATCGGCACCCACCTCGCGGACCACCTGAGCGTGCGCCTTCAGGTTAGGCTCATTGCTATATTTGTAGCCCTTAAAGCTGTTTGTTTTGACGACATATTCCAGGATGCGCTTTACGTTGGCGTCCAGCACCTCCATCGGCAGCGCACCGCTCTTGGCAGCGGCCAGAATGGCCTCGTACTGCTTCGGCTGTCCGGGTTGCAGCATGTCGTTGCCAGCCAGCATGGCGGCTACGGCATCGTCACCGGCATTCCAGTCACTGACGTACATACCCTTCCAACCCCACTCGTCGCGAACGATGGTGGTCAGCAGTTCGTGGTTCTGTACGGCATACGGACCGTTCAGCTTGTTATACGACGTCATGATGGTCCACGGGTCACTCTCCTTCACCATAATCTCGAAGGCCTTCAGGTATATCTCGCGCAGGGCACGCTGTGACACCTGCGAGATGTTGTTATTGCGGTTCGTCTCTTGGTTGTTTGCCACGAAATGCTTGGGACAAGCGGCCGTGCCCTCGCTCTGCACACCACGCACATAGCCTGCAGCGATGGTGCCTGAGAGGTATGGATCCTCCGAGTAGTACTCGTGGTTACGTCCGCACAACGGATTACGAATCAGATTCATCGCCGGAGAGAGAATCCAGTCGAGTCCGAATTCTCGCACCTCGTTGCCGATGCCTTGTCCAATTTTGAACGCAGCCTCGCGGTCCCATGTCGAAGCCAGTGTCGGCGAAGCTACGAAATCAGTGGGATAATAGTCACGATGATCCCATGTCCGCTTGGCATTCATGCGCAGACCCTGTTGCGAGTCGGCACAATAGGTCTCGGGGATACCCAGTCGCTCCACGCCGAACGTGCTGCCCGCCGTACCTGGGAACTTGTCATCGTCATTATAGTGCATGCCGGTTCCTAATATGAAGTGGCACTTCTCCTCCAGCGTCATCGCATTGACAATTTCGTCAATGTTGCCAGCCGTGAGCTTCTGGGCGGATGCACAAAGGCTGTAGCCGCATAGCACGACTACAGCAACCATTAATCTATAACTCTTCATAGTGTATTATCGTTTTAAGAGATTCATCTTTGTTTGGGGTTTCAGCACGTCGTGAGCCTTCACCTGCTGGTTCTTGACAGGAGCCGTGAGGGTGGCCTTGACGTCAGCAGCAGAGGCGGCGACGAGGAACTGGTATTCACCCTCGGCGACAACCCATGCAGAGGCTGTCTCGTCGAAAGAAGCCAGCTGGTCGGCGGTGATGCTCAATGTGAGGGTCTCGTTCTCGCCAGGCTTCAGACTCTTTGTCTTGGCGAAAGCCTTCAACTCCTTGGCGGGCTTGTTGGCAGCCTTCGAATCAGGAGCAGCAACGTAAAGTTCTACGACCTCCTTGCCTTCGCGGTCACCCGTGTTCTTAATGGTGACAGTCACGTCGTAGATGTCGTTCTTCTGTTCAATCTTGGCATCGCTATACTCGAAAGTTGTGTAGCTCAGACCATAGCCGAAGGGATAAGAGACGGGAACGTCGAACGAGTCGAAGTAACGATAGCCAACATAGACGTCCTCCTCATATTCGGTATAGTCGACGTTGCGGACGTTGCCCTTCTTGCCCTGGTTGAGCATGTCGATGCGTGGGTCTTCGTCGATGGGGAAGTTCTTAGATGAATAGGCGTCGGTGAACTTGATGGGCCACGTCATCGTAAACTTGCCACTAGGCGACTGTTTGCCACTGAGCACGTCGACAACGCTGTTGCCACCCTCTTGTCCGGCCTGCCAAGCGCAGAGGATGGCGTCGGGCAGGTCTTTCCACGAGGCCGTTTCGATGACGCCACCGATGTTCAGCAGCACGACTACTTGCTTGCCGGCCTTATGATAAACGTCGCATACTTGCTGGAGCAGCTGGCGCTCAGAGTCGCTCAGGTTGAAGTCGGCCACCTTGCGGTCAAGGAACTCGCCTGACAAACGCCCTAGTGTGATGACGGCGATATCTGAAGCTTCAGCTTGCTTCGCTAGTTCGTCGGGGGTGAAGAGCTTCTCTGCGGGCAGCGGCTGGGGCAGGAACTTCACGAGCATGGCGTTCTTGGGGTCTTTCTTAGCCTGCTCTTCAAGGGCGGCCTCGGCCTTCTTCTTGGCGTCGGCGAGGTAAGATTCGTAAGCGGTCTTCAGTTCCTCGCTCACGCTATATCCTCCATTCTTCAGACCATCGAGCAACGATACGACATAGGCGTGGTTGACGTTACCTGATCCCGTTCCGCCGGCAATGAAGTCGTACGACGTATTACCATACAGGGCCACGTTCTTCACGTTCTCTGCGAATGGCAGGGCCTTCTCGTTTCTCATGAGCACCATACCCTCGGCGGCACTCTGGCGCGTCACGGCAGCATGAGCCTTGAGGTCAGGCTTGTTCGAGTACTTGTAGCCTTGGAAACGTGGACTCTTCTCCACGAGGTTCAGTATGCGGCCCACGTTACGGTCAAGGTCCGCCTCGGCCAGTTTACCGCTCTTCACACCTGCCACGATGCTGTCGAACTGCTCGGCTTTACCGGGTTGCAGCATGTCGTTGCCTGCCCACATCTGCTTGGCACCATCCTTGCCGCCAAACCAGTCAGTCATCACGGTGCCCTCGTAACCCCACTCATCGCGCAGGATGGTCTCGACGAGGTCCTTGCTTTCGCTGGTATACGTGCCGTTGATGTAGTTGTACGAGGTCATCACCGTCCACGGCTTGCTCTCCTTGATGGCAATCTCGAAACCCTTCAGGTAGATTTCGCGTAAAGCACGCTGCGAAATGCGCGCATCGGTATTCATGCGGTTCGTCTCCTGGTTGTTGGCAGCGAAGTGCTTGATGCTTGTACCCACGTCGTTCTTCTGCACGCCCTTGATATAGGCGCCAGCGGTCTTACCTGCTACGACAGGATCCTCACTGTAGTACTCGAAGTTGCGGCCGCAAAGCGGGTTACGCATGATGTTCAGCGCGGGAGCCAACAGCACGTCGGCACCATACTCCTTCACCTCCTCGCCGATGGCCTGACCAACTTCTTCCACTAACTTCGTGTTCCACGTTGAAGCCAGCAGTGTGCCGATGGGGAAATGCGTGCAATAATACGTAGCGGAATCACCCTCACGGGTAGCATCGATACGCAATCCGGCAGGACCGTCGGCCAATACCACGGCGGGAATGCCCAGCGAGTCGAGAGGATAGGTGGTACCTGCGGCACCAGGCACGAGATTCTTTGTAGCGCCAATCACGGCATTGTCACCGCTGAAGCCTTCCATTCCAGAACCAATGACAAAGTGCGCCTTGTCCTCGAGCGACAATTTACTAATCACTTCCTGCTGGTCGATGGTCTTTTGGGCCACCTTGTCAGCAGATGTACAGCCGACCATCACTGCGGCCGCTGCTACAATAAATAATGAGGATTTCTTCATAAGACTTTATTTGAATAATAGCGGGGTGAATTCGGAAAGATAGATGCGCCAGTTGCGCCAGATGTGACCGCCGTCGGTCTCGAGATAGGTGTACTTGTGCTTCTTCGAGTCGAGGTAGGTGCGCAGGTCATTATTGTTTTTGATGAGGAAGTCAGTCTTGCCGATGCCAATCCAGAAGAGGTTGGGATTCTTGGCAAACAGACCGTCAATCTTCTTGTCTCGATCGGCATATATTTCCGGATGGCCGTTGGGGTCGGGCTGCTGCTGGTCGACGGCGGCAGAGAACAGACCGATGTAGCCGAACAGGTCAGGATTGTTGATGGAAATAAAGAGGCTGTGGAAACCACCCATCGACAGACCGGCAATGGCGCGGTGGGCCTTGTCCTGCTTGACGCGATAGGTTTTCTCGATGAACTTCACCACGTCGGGGAAGGCGGTCTCAAACGAGCCCTCCATGGTCTTGGGCAGCATCATGGTGGGAACGCGGAAACCCTCGCTGGTCTCGCCAGGGCAAGCCTCCTGCGAGATGTTGCCGTTGGTCATGACGACCAGCATCGGTTCGGCCTTGCCCTGCGCGATGAGGTTGTCGAGTATCTGGACAGCACGACCGAGTTCACTCCAGGCGTTCTCGTCGCCACCGATGCCGTGTAACAGGTAGAGCACGGGATAGTGCTTGCCGCTGGTCTCGTAGCCTGCAGGCGTGTACACCGTCAGGCGGCGCGTCAGATTGGCCGTAGGACTCGTGTACCACACTTTACTCACCGTTCCGTGGGCCACCTTATTGACTTTATACAAATCCGTCCGTGCGTCGCCGCCAATGAGCAACACGCTAAACAGATTGTTGATGTCGCGGATGTTATAGACATTCAGCGGGTCGATAATCTTCACACCGTCCACTATCATATTATAGGTATAGAGCTCGGGTTTCAGCGGTGCGGTGGTGTAGCTCCACACACCCTTGGCGTCCTTCACAAGATCTACCACGCCCGGCATGTCGTAGGTGTTGCCTTGGTACTCCACCTTGTTTGGAGGCAACATGTCGCCGGTAATCTGCACTTTCTGAGCCTCTGGCGCAATCAAATTAAACGTCACGGAATTGTCTGCATGCACATCAGGTGAAACCACCTGCGGTCCCTGTCCCCAGTTCAGATTCTGCTGGGCCATTGCTGCCATACCGACCAAGCAGAGGGCAGCCGTAAGGAATAGTTTTTTCATACTGTTGTTTGTTTTTAGTTGTTATAGTGCTGCAAATATACACAAATTTTTTGAAAACACAAAGAATCTCACACATATTTCTATGCCGAATGAAAAATATTTCGTAACTTCGCCGCGGAATTCTATGAAATAATGATTAAACTTAAATCGATATGAGAAAACTATTATTGTTAACCGCCATGCTGATGGCAAATGTAATGATGATGAATGGAGCAAAAGTAAAAGTGACTGTAGACCGCGTAGATCCCACCGACTGGTATGTGGGCATGAAGAATCCCTCGTTGCAGTTGATGGTGTATGGTAAGAACATTGCCAGTGTAAAAGATGTAACGACGGATTATCCTGGAGTGGTCATCGACAGCATTGTAAGACTAGAGTCGCCCAACTACCTATTGGTGTATCTGAACCTGCGCGACGCACAGCCGGGTACGATGACATTGAAGTTGGACAAACTGAAAGTCAACTATCTGTTGAAGCAGCGTGAGATGGCTGGTTCGAAGCGCATGGGATTTACCAATGCCGACGTACTTTACATGCTTATGCCAGACCGTTTTGCACAGGGTGCAGGGCATAATCCGCAGGTGGCGGGAATGCGAACGTATAAGGAAGACCGTACGCAGCCCTCATTACGACACGGTGGCGACCTGAACGGCATTCGCGAACATCTGGATTATTTCAACGAACTGGGTGTGACGGCGCTGTGGTTGACACCCGTGCTGGAGAACGACTCGCCGGACGACGAACGCGGCTACTCCACCTATCACGGCTATGCCACGACGGACTACTATCGTGTTGACCCACGATTCGGCACGAACGAGGACTATCGCCGACTCTGCGATGAGGCTCATGCGAAGGGACTGAAGGTGGTGATGGACATGATTTTCAATCACTCTGGTTTCGAGCATCCCTGGACGCAGGACATGCCGACGAAGGACTGGCTCAACTTGCCTGACTGGCTGAAGGAATCGCAGGGAACGAGTAATCCGACAGGAACCTGTTTCCAGCAGACGAGCTACAAGTTGACGCCGGTCAAGGATCCCTACGCTTCGCAGGTTGACCTGCGCGAGACCGTGGACGGTTGGTTTGTACCCACCATGCCCGACCTGAACCAGCGCAATCCGCATGTGATGACCTATCTTATCCAGAACTCCAAATGGTGGATAGAGACCATCGGCATCGACGGCATTCGTATGGACACCTACCCGTATGCTGATGCCAAGGGTATGGCATGTTGGATGAAAGAATTGGACGAGGAATACCCCAACTTCAACACCGTCGGTGAGACGTGGGTCACGGAGCCTGCCTATACCGCCGCGTGGCAGAAGGACTCAAAGCTGTCGAAGGAGAACTCGTATCTGAAGACCGTTATGGACTTCTCGTTCTTCGAAAAGCTGTCGCAGGCAAAGAACGAGGAAACCGACGCTTGGTGGCAGGGACTGAACCGCCTGTATAATTCGTTTGTCTACGACTATCTCTATGAAGACCCCAACCACGTGATGGCCTTCGTTGACAATCACGACACCGACCGCTTCCTGGGCAATGGCCGCGACTCGCTGATGCTGAAACAGGCACTGGCACTGCTGATGACCGTTCGTCGTATTCCTCAGATGTATTATGGTACGGAAATCATGATGAATGGTACGAAGGAGGTGACCGACGGCAACGTGCGCAAGGACTTCCCAGGTGGATTCCCTGGCGACCAGAACAATGCTTTCACCCGCGAGGGACGTACGCAGGCCCAGCAGCAGATGTGGCAGTGGACCAGTCGTCTGCTCCATTGGCGCAAAGGTAACGAGGTGATTACTAAAGGCAAGATGACGCAGTTTATCCCCTTCAACGGCATTTATGTCATTGCCCGTCAATACAATGACCGTACGGCACTCACCATCCTCAACGGCACCACTCGTCCTGCCACGATGGAGGTGAAGCGCTATGCTGAGGTCATCGGGAAGGCCACCCGTGTGAAAGACATCCTCACTGGCCGTTATTACGACCTCTCCACCGACCTCCAGCTCCGTCCCCGCCAGTCGCTGATACTGGAGTATTGAGAATGGGTAATGATGAATACCTATTTGAACACAGAGAATATTGCCCGCAGCAAGGGTGGGGTAGAGTACCACCCTCTGCGTCCCTTCCTACCTGAGAATGCGAAGGTACTGTTTTTAGGCAGCTTTCCGCCACAGCGCAAGCGGTGGTGCATGGACTTCTATTATCCGAACTTTATAAACGACCACTGGCGCATCGAGGGTCAGATATTCTTTGGTGACAAGAACCACTTTGTGGACCTCGAGGCGAAGCGCTTCAAGATTGACGAGATCATTGCGTTCTGCCAAGAAAAAGGCCTCGCGTTCTTCGACACTTCTACGGCTATTCGTCGCCTGCAGGACAACGCCTCCGACAAGTTCCTCGAGGTGGTAGAGCCGACAGACATCCCTGCCTTGCTCCGGCAACTTCCTCATCTTCGCGCCATCGTCACCACGGGCGAGAAGGCCACAGAAACCATCTGTACCTCGCTCGGCATCCCAACAATCCCCAAAGTCAACACTTTTGTAACTACTCCCCTCGCCATTCGGAGAGGGGTTGGGGGTGAGGCTCTTCTCCTCTATCGTCTTCCTTCTTCCTCCCGCGCCTACCCCTTGTCCTTTGACAAAAAGGTTGAGGCCTATCGACAAGTACTCAATTTATTATTATGAAGAAATATTCCATCACCCTTCTCCTCGCCCTCGTCGCACTGACGGGATGGGCGCAGGTTAATCCCACCACCGCCCTGCTCGGTTCGTGGTCGGGCAAGTTGAACGTCGGTGCCGCGTCGCTGACGTTGGTACTCCATCTGGAACAGGGCGACGGCTATGTAATAGCATCGTTCGACAGTCCTGACCAGGGCGCGAAGGGCATTTCCGCTTATAAGGAATTCCTGAGCGACGACTCGCTGGCCTTGAAGGTGGAGCAGATTGGCATGACCTACCGCGCACGGCTCAAGGACGACACACTCGACGGCACTTTTTCGCAAAACGGTATGTCACTGCCCTTGGTGATGACCAGGGGAGTGCCAGAGGTGAAACGTCCGCAAACGCCCAAGGAACCATATCCCTACGCGACAGAGGAAGTGATGTTTCCCAATGCCACCGACTTCGCCACGCTGGTAGGCACGCTGACGTGGCCTGTGGGCTACGACAAGAACGTTAAGCAGAAGCCTACCGTCGTCCTGATGGTTACGGGCAGCGGACAGCAGAACCGTGACGAGGAACTGATGCAGCACAAGCCCTTCCTCGTCATTGCCGACTATCTGGCGCGTCACGGCATCGCCACGTTGCGTTATGACGACCGTGCTACAGGTGCCTCTGTGGGCGGCGAGGTGAAGAACGCCACTTCTGAGGACTTCGCCCACGATGCTGCGGCAGGTCTGGAATATCTGCGCAACACGAAAGCCTTCTTCAAGGTCGGCATCCTCGGCCACAGCGAGGGCGGACTCATCGCCTTCATGCTCGGTGGCAAGAAGGGAAGGGACAACAGCGTGGAAGGGTACCCCGACTTCATCGTCTCGCTGGCGGGCCCAGGTGTCAAGGGCGACACGCTGTTGGCGGCACAGGGCAACCGCATCCTGTCGCTCTCGGGAATGCCTGCCGACATGACCGTCGAAAAATACCGTCAGCAGGACGCCGTCCAGCAGATGCCTTGGCTCAAATGGTTCATCGACTACGACCCCTCTGCCGACATCGCCGCCACGCGCTGCCCCGTTTTCGCCCTCAATGGCGACCGCGACTGTCAGGTCATCTCCTCGCAGAACCTCACGGCCATCGAGCGTCTGTTGCCGAAGTCGAAGCAGCATCTCATCAAGGAATACCTTGGCCTGAACCACCTCTTCCAGCACTGCACGACGGGTCTCGTCACCGAGTACTCCGAGATAGAGGAAACCATCTCGCCCGAAGTCCTCAGCGACATCGCCAATTGGATTAACAGTTTGAAATGACTATGAAGAAAGCAATGATATGCATGCTGCTCCTGATGCCGTTGACGGTGTGGGCAGCGAAGAGTGATTTGAAGCCACGATTAGTGGTATGTACGGACATTGCGCCAGCCGACGTGGAGCCCGACGACATGGAGTCGATGGTGAGGCTGATGGCCTATGCCGATTGTTTCGAGGTCGAAGCGCTCATCACGTCCGTAGGTTGGAACTGCGACCCCTACCCGTTGGAGTGGCAGCAGTATCTGTCTCGCGTAATTTCTGCCTATGCCAAAGACGTGCCTAACCTCATGCGACGCTCCGGTCAGAAGAGGTTTCTGTCTTTGAAGAAAGAGAACGGCCAGCAGGAACTTGGCTATTGGCCTAGTGCAGAGTACATCACAAGTCGTGCCGTCATGGGCAGTATGTATGGCGGCATCAAGGCCATCGGCGAGCGCAATGACTCTCCTGGCAGCGAACTGCTGATTCGTTTGGCTGATGAAGACGATCCCCGTCCGATATACGTTGCAGCATGGGGTGGTGCCAACACTTTGGCTCAAGCCATCTGGCGGGTGAAGCAGACACGGAGTGATGACGAAGTCAGAAACTTCGTCCGCAAGTTCCGCCTCTTCACCATCACCGACCAGGACATGCAATACAGTATGCGCATGGACCGCGCCTACAGCTCGCACATGTGGCTACGCAAGGACTTTCAGGACGACCTGCAGTTCGTTTGGGATGAGGGCGCCTGGCAGGAGCAATGCGAACTGGGCAAGCAACACTGGGCTCAGCATCAGCAGCTCATTCAGGGCCACGGTGCGCTGGGCAAGGAATATCCCAACTACAAGTGGGGCGTGGAGGGCGACACGCCGAGTTTCCTCTACGTGATGCCCAACGGACTGAACGACCCCGAGGACCCACATCAATGCGGTTGGGCAGGTTATCACGAGCGCGGTCTCTGTGCCGACTCGCTCACGCTTCTATCCTGACGAGCTCAACGACTTCTGTGCCCGTATGCAATGGGCCGCTGAGGGCCGCGGCAATCTTAATCCTTATATTGTATTGTCCAACGACACGATTACCGTCACCGTCCCACAGCAAGTCGAGAAAGGGACAATGATCCCCCTCAGTTTGGACGCCTCGAAATCCTTCGACCCTGACGGCGACGGCCTCACGTTCCTTTGGTGGCAACAGCCGGAGATTGGCACAACGAAAGTGACGATCGACCAGACGGACCAGCCGATAGCCACCGTTCGCATTCCCGCAGACGCAAAGAACGACGCCATCCACCTCATCTGCGAGGTCCACGACGACGGTCCCTTCCACCTCGTCGCCTACCGCCGTATAATCATTGCTATCAAATAAGAACTATGGCAAGTAATACCGATTTTGTACAGTATATCGCCGACCAGTGCAGTGGTGCGGGCGAGATTATGACAAAGAAGATGTTCGGCGACTACGGCATCTACTGTGACGGGAAAATCTTCGGACTCATCTGCGACGACTGTTTCTATCTGAAGCCCACGGATGCCGTCCGACCGCTGTTGCGTGTCGTCGATATGCGTCCGCCCTACGACGGTGCTAAGGACTACTTTTACATTGCCGACGTCGACGACCGCGACTATGTCTCACAACTCGTCAGCGAAACGTGCAAGGCCCTGCCGGAACCAAAACCAAAAAAGAAAAAGAAATAAGTACAGCTTAGCCCAATAATGCAGTATTATTAATAGGCATATACAAGCCCATACTTATCGTGTAGTTTACGAAGTGAGCCATCTGACTTCATCTGACGGATGACATTGTTCACCATCTGCAACAGATCCTCCTGCCCTTTCTTCATGAGTACACCAATCTCACCGTGATTGAAAGGCTTGTTCAACAGTGGGGCTGCAAGCCTGGAGTCGGTCTGCACATAATAGGGAGCCTCTGTAATCTCCGTGATCATTATGTCGGCCTTGCCCTCGGCAATAAGTGTTGGTATTTCTTCGTTCTTCTGGTGGACGATGATGGTGGCGTGCGTCAGGTTCTCGTTGGCAAACTTCTCGTTCAGTCCGCCAGGATTCACCATCACACGGACTTCGGGCTTGTCGATGTCGGCCAACGACTGGTAGCGGTCTGCATCCGAAGCCCTGCATAAGATGGTTTTGCCATTGGCCAGATAGCCGTCGCTCATGAGCATGGTCTCACGTCGCGCATCGGTGATGGTGATACCACCAATAGCGAGGTCGAACAACTGAGGCTCCGTCAATACATCGGCTGTCAGCGTAGGCCATGAGGTCTTTTTGAACTCTGGTGCTACCCCCAACTTATTTGCTATTTCCTTTGCGACCTCAATACCAAAACCCCAATAAGTTCCATCGGGTTCGCAGAATGATAACGGGCGGTAGTCACCTGTAGTACCAAAGAGGATAGTTCCTCGATCCAGAATCTCCGCTACTTTGCCATAGATGGGAAGGTCTGTAGATGTTGACAGGATGAAAACGGAGGATTGGCCATTGTCCTTTCCGAACTGGATAGCACCTTTCAGGTCGTTCTCTGGGAATAGCTTCGTACTATCGAAGTAATAAAAGCCATCCTCACTATTGTACCAACCGCCTACATAGCCGTCGTGCTGCAAGGCATGGCTTACCACCTTGTGGAGTTGGTCACGCGAATGGCTGTTCTGAGTAGCTGCATAACTGACGGCTATTCCTTCCGTCGGCACCTTCATCGTGCGGATGTCAAGTGTGAATCCGTCTGGATGGGTCTGACAGAAAGCCCAAACCATATCAGCAATAGTTGATATTTTGCGCTGCTCTGTAGCGTTATCCTCATTGGAAGAACATGAGGCGAAGCTGGCCGTTCCGAAAATGGTCAGGACGGCTAATAATAACCAAACCCGGTATTTTTCCAATCGTATCATATCACAAATTATCTTGTTACCTTTATATGACGTTAAAGTGTCTAAGGGCGTTGAGGATGCCGTCGTCATCGACAGAGGAGGTGACGTAGTCGGCCTGTTGCTTGAGCTCGTCGATAGCGTTGCCCATCGCGACACCGATGCCCGCCTGGAGAATCATCGAGGTGTCGTTGCCACCATCGCCGAAGGCCATCGTGCGACTGGGGTCAAAACCTTCGTGGCGGGCCATTGCCAAGATTCCCTTGCCCTTATCGGCGCCGTTGGCGGTGATGTCAGTAAACTCCGGATGCCAGCGGCCCGAGACGCATTGCGGCATACGGGCCATCAGCACGGGCTCGTAGTCGGCAGGGAAGAAAGGCGTCAGCTGGAGGATGTCCTGCTGGAGCACGACGTCGAGCGGCGAGGCCTGGTCGAGGTTCTTTACGGCGAGCATCTGACGGAAGATGCGGTCGACGTCGTCCCTGGGATCAACGACCGCCACGTCCCTACGGCCCACGACGATGAGGCTATTGCCTTTCTCCTGACAATCCTCCACGCAGGTCATCACGTCGTCCTTGGCGATGGGCTGGCACGTGACCATCTCGTCGCCCACGTAGCACAGCGCGCCGTTGGTGGTGATGTAGCCGTCGATGAGGTGTGCAATAGCGCCGAGATTGTTGATGATGATGGGTGGACGGCCCGTGGCGATATACACCCGCGAACCATTGGCCTTGGCCTGTGTCAGCGCAAGAATGGTCGAGGCTGGAATCTCGTGCGTCTGGAAACTCACCAGTGTGCCGTCGATGTCGAAAAATAATGCGTATTTCTGTGTCACTTTTTTACCTTTTTACTTTTTTACCTTTTAATTCTTCTCCGTCATGTATTTCCAATAGCGACGCGGCATGTCCTGCAACTGCTTGCGGGGGTTCATGCGCTCCTTGATGCAGATGGCTTTAAAGTACGTGCGCCAGAGGTCCTGGAATAATTGGTCGTTGTCGCTCAGCACGTCGGCATCCATCTTGCCGTTCCTTAGGTCGAAGGGCACAGCGGCCTCGTCCTCGAACGTGACGCGGATGGGTGCGGCGTGACCATCGTAATAGTAGCCGTAGTGGCGCTTTGCATCGTATATCAACCACGGTTGGTCGTTGAAGCGATCCTGGAAGTGGTCGGTGATGATGGGCAACACGTTATGGTCGGGCGAGACGACGCCCAGATACGTGCCGTCCTTCGCCTTCTGGAAACGGATGAACTGCTTCATCCTCAGCTGTTCGTGCAGCACACGGCGGGCGATGTTCGTCACCGCTAGCACGTCGGCATCAGCAAAGTTCCGCGATATATCGCCCTGACGGAACACCTTACATATATATTGGAATAGTGGCGTGTTTAGCTCCCGCAGCTCCGACAGCCAACTGATGGAAATCAGTCGCAGGGCCTCACACGTCAGTTTCTTCTCCAGTCCTGCCCACACCCGTCGTGCCTTTTCTTCGTCAGATGTCACGTGGTAGGTATGGTCGCAAAACAGCGGCAGCGCGTCGCCCTCCGCCAGTAACTGCTCTGGTTGCTCCTTCAGTGCGAATGCGTCGAACACCGCCGTCAGCAGCCCGTCCATCGTTCCATCAAACACGTATACCGTCATATTTATTTGCCATACCTTTGAAACCGAGTTGCGAACCCCTTATGCCCCGAAATAAATAATCATTCTCTTTCCTTGTTGCCGACTGTGCGGAGGAATTTTCCTTCTAAGGAATATGCCTTCTTGACAGAATACCGTCCATCATCATCGTAGCCATAGGAGGAAGCAATGATTTCCTTTTTCTCCCATTCGAGGGTGACCACACCCTCAGTAGAAGGCAACTGCTTGGCAGTACCCTTATATGGGTCAATGATATATGTCCACATATTACGCCCGTCAGGACACCCCTCGACGATGACCTTGCTTACGTCGCCAGGGGCGATATAGGCTTTTTCGGCAGAGGCAATCTGGGTAATGGGGACATCGACGGCATCGGCATCCTTGCCATTCATCTTCTGCCACTGGGCTTCGGCCATAGGATTGGTGACGCAGACCTTGATGACCGTACCAGTCCGCTCGTCAGCAAGCCAGACGGAATAGACCGCATCCATCTCGCCTTCGCCACTGGCAGGCTTGTCGATGTTGACATAGACGGCATGTTGGAAATGAGCATCAGGCTGACGCACAGTGGTCTTCGGCATCTCGTCGATGTCGAGTAAATCAACCTCCGTACTATCCTTGCTTCCTGTGATTTCCGAGTGTTTATCAACAACAGGGCCGTTAATGGAATCAACAGCCAAAGAGTCAGTATCACTTACTGTCTTCCCTGTTTTATTGCCACAAGCCATAAACAGCATAGCAGCAATAGAGCATAATAAAATCTTCTTCATATATCAATTTACTTTACCAGCCAACATGCTCGCATGATTGGCCGAGTCGCGACAAAATTCAACTTATGTTAAGTTTTGGTGCAAAAGTACGAAAAAAAGTCCATTTTTACGTACCTTTGCCAGAGTTTTTAATAGTATTTGTGAAATGGAGGGCTTTGAAGACCAATTACGCAAAGACTGGGAATTCCTGGGCCTCAATAGGCATACGCAGGTTTAATACATTCCTTTTCATAGAGTCTTTATAACTTTGCAGGGATTACCCACTGCAACGGAATTAGAGGGTATATCTTTCGTCACTACACTACCTGCACCGATAGTAACGTTATCGCCAATGGTCACACCAGGCAGGATGGTGACGCTGCCGCCAATCCACACATTATTTCCAATGCGGACAGGCTCTGCCCACTCTCTACGGCTGTTACGCTCCACGGGATCTGTACTATGGCAGGCCGTGTAGATACTGACGTTTGGGCCAATGAAGCAGTCGTCGCCGATGGTGACAAGTGCTTCGTCGAGTACGGTGAAGTTGAAGTTGGCAAAGAACCGCTTGCCCACACTGATTTGCTTGCCATAGTCGCAGTAGAAGGGCTGGATAATCAATATTTCGTCATCAGCGATATGTCCCAACAAACCTTTTAGTATATTCCTTGCCTTCTGCTTCTCCGACGGGCGCAACAGGTTATAGTCGTGAATTCTCTCCTTCACTTCCGTCAGCTCTTCAATCAGCTGCGGGTCAACGGCGGAATAAATCTCGCCTGCCAACATCTTTTCTTTCTCTGTCATACTTATGCGATACCCAATAATTCTATTTCAAAAATCAGTGTAGAGCCACCAGGGATGCCTGGCCAATCCTTGTTGGCTTGTATGTATTCTCGTTTTGACATATTATTCTCCTATAATTGTTACAACCAACTTTCTGGAACCACCATAGTTGCGGAATTCGCAAAAGTATATTCCTTGCCAGGTGCCGAGATTCAATCGGCCATCGGTGATGGGAATGGTGATGCTGACACCACTCAATGTCGATTTGGCGTGGGCAGGCATATCGTCAGCACCCTCCAATGTATGTTCGTACTCAGGACGATTCTCAGGAACCAAGCGGTTGAAGATAGTTTCCATGTCCACGCGAACATCAGGGTCACAGTTCTCGTTGATGCCCAGTCCACAACTAGTATGCTTCGTGAAGATGTTCACGATGCCCGTCTTCGGCAGCTTTGGCAGCTGGCTCACTATCTCGCTCGTCACCAAGTGAAAGCCTCTTGACTTGGGCTTTAGTGTTATTTCAATTTGCTGTACCATAAATCCTAAACTATCCTAATTTTTAGTGCAAAAGTACGAAAAAAAAACATTTTTGCGTACTTTTGCCAATGATTTTAATAAGATTTGTGAAATGAACAAGTCACACGAAAGAGAACGAACATGAAGTTTTTAGGCAACATCATCTGGTTGATCTTTGGCGGGCTGCATACTGCCATTGAGTATTTCATCGCAGGACTGGTGCTGATGATAACCATCATCGGCATCCCATTCGGCTTGCAGAGTATGAAGTTGGGCATGCTGGCCATCTGGCCCTTCGGCTCGAAGGTGAAGTGGAAACCATCGCAGCCGGGCTGTCTGAGCATGTTCATGAACGTGCTGTGGTTCTTCGTAGGAGGCATCTGGATTTGCCTCACCCACATTTTCTACGGCCTGCTGCTCTGCATCACCATCATCGGCATCCCCTGGGGAAAGATGCACTTCCGGCTGGCAAAGCTAGCCCTGTCGCCCTTCGGAATGGAAGTCGTATAGCCCATGAACAAAGACGAGGTCTTTAGCAACGAATGAAAATATAAATCCCATAGTCTATTCTTCTTTAATCACTGGCATATTCGCCTTTTTCCACGCAAGGATGCCACCTTTGAGGTTCACGCACTTATAGCCGACGTCAGCCAGTATACCAGCAGCATTAGCTGAGCGGCGACCGCTACGGCAATAGACGGCGATAATCTTGTCTTTTGGCAGTTTTGCCTTGGCCTGCTCCACGAAGTCGCTTTGGAACTGGTCGATAAGAACGGCTCCCTTGATATGCCCTTCAGCAAACTCGTCGGCTTTACGCACGTCAAGGATTACCACGTTCTCTGACCTAAAGGTCTGAGTGTGGCACGCAATGGAATCCGCAATCAGTTCGGCAAACTCCTTCACTTCCATGTTTTCAAAGTTCTGGCTGCAAGCTGTGTTCAGCCCGAGGGTAGCCAGAAGGAGGGTAAAAATCTTCTTCATTTCCTAAATAATATCAAATTCCGGCACAAATTTACGCATTATTATTCATATTTCGCCTTAAATGACTAAATTTGCAACAAATATTAAGCATTTGCGTGAAATGAAAAAAGTATTATTCGCTTTAGCTGCCTTAATAATAGCAGCATGTGGTAACAAACAAGCAGTCGTTCCTGCTGAGGGCGACGAAACAAGTAATGAGGTGGCCTTCGAAGCGAAAGATTACTACGCAGCGGTCGAACGCTATCTGGCAGAACAGATTGCCAGCCAGTATGCACTAGGCGAATACAGCGTACCCGTCTATCAAGAGGTGGCCGTCGATGACAGCGATTCCACAGACATCCGCATCTGGGGCGATTTCTGGGTGTACAACTACAAACAGGAAGGCGATACGCTGAAATGCGTCTCTGGCGGTAGCCATCCCGGCCTAATGCACATCTGCCAGAAGGGTGAAAACTTCTATGTATCCGACTTCGAACAGGTTGAGGATGGCTCCCGTTTCCTGCCCAGTGCCAAGCGCATCTTCGGAGAATATTTCGAAGCTTTCCAAATCCACCACAGCGATGGCGATGAGCATGAGAGGCTCAGGCACGATGTGTTGCGGGCATTCGTTCGCGACCACGGTCTCACTGCCACCATGTATCAAGACTATGGCTGGCCAGCAAAGGAACTGAAATGACAGAAGCATTGAACTGGCCCTATTGAGTATGAAAAAGATATTGTTTCTTCATGGATTCTATGCCAGTGGCCAGTGCATACCGGCGGTGGCTTTGCGCGAGGCTTTTGAGGGTCGTGTGGAAGTGATAACCCCTGATTTACCGATGCACCCGAAGGAGACGCTCAGATTCATCCGCGGGTTGATAGAGGCTGAGAAACCAGACCTCCTGATAGGCAACAGCTGTGGGGCGTTCTATGCTCAGATGGTGGCTCCGGTCACGTGCATTCCGGCCTTGCTGGGCAATCCGCACTTCAGAATGACGGAGTTCCTGAAGCAACGCATCGGCGAGCATCAGTACAAGTCGCCACGAAAGGACGGCAACCAGAACTTCGTCATCGATGAAGCCTTGATTGAGGAGTTTGACGAAATGGAGGCTATCCAGTTTGACAATTGCCATCCCGACTTCCAAGACCGTATCTGGGGCTTGTTCGGCGAACAGGACACGCTGGCGCATTTTGAGCCGCTCTTTTTGCAGCACTACAATCGCTCGTTCCACTTCCCCGGCGGTCATACGCCGACGGCAGAGGAAGTCTGTGGATGGTATGTGCCGTTGGCCGAAAAGCTCCTCAATTGCGAAAAAGCGCATGCCGACTCGTTAGGAAACGCTTCGACGATGAACTGATATGAAGAATATTGATTATAGTAAAACATGGAAGGTCTTAGATTCTGAGTATCTAATCAAAAGACCTTGGCTGACAGCACGACGCGACCACTTGCTGTTGCCTGACGGAAGAGAGATTCCTGAATATTATGTGTTGGAATACCCGGATTGGGTCAATGTTATCGCTATCACCAAGGACGGCCACTTCGTAATGGAACGGCAGTATCGCCATGCATTAGGCTGTACTTGCTATGAGCTTCCGTGTGGCGTAATGGAAGAAGGTGAAACACCGCTTGAAGCAGCCCAACGTGAATTGGAAGAAGAAACTGGCTATGCAGGTGGTGAATGGAAGAAACTGATAGTTCTCTCAGCAAATCCAGGCACGATGACAAACCTGACACATTGTTTTCTGGCAACAGGAGTTGAGAAAACATCTGAGCAGCATCTTGATGCGACGGAAGAATTGGAAGTCCATCTACTCACTCGTGAAGAAGTATGCAGCGTTCTTCGCAACAATGAGATGATGCAGTCTCTTATGGTCGCCCCATTACTGAAATATCTATCTCTAGAACTGAAGTAATATAGAGTTACTATGAAATGGACAGTATTATCAGATAATCGAAGCTGCGATAGCCGTCTATCCACAGAGCATGGGCTTTCTATCCTGTTAGAAGCAGAACAACATAGGATTCTGCTTGATACAGGAGCGAGTGATGTATTTATACGAAACGCAGAGCTGTTGGACATAGATCTCTGTGATGTTGACTATGTTTTCATTTCTCACGGACATAGTGATCATGCAGGAGGCTTACAATACTTCTTGGAGCATAATCGACAGGCTCAAGTCATTGTCTCACCTGATGCTATGAGCGGAATGTTCTTTTCCAAACGAGGTAATCTGCATAGCATTACCACGGAGTGGCCGGAGATAGACGAAAACAGACTTATCTTGATAGACCAAACCTGTGAGATAGAAGAAGATATCCATGTGATTGCCCATATCCCTCAGAATCATCCCATGCCCAAGGGGAATCAAAACCTCTATGTGCAGGATGTCAATGGAGATTATAACCACGACGATTTCCGTCATGAGTTGGCCTTGTATGTCGATGGCCTGCTATTTACAGGCTGCGCTCATAGTGGTCTGGAGAACATCCTTGCAGCCTGTCCCTGGCCCGTACATACCGTTGTAGGTGGTTTCCACCTGCTGGATGGTATGGAACCAGAGGAAGAACTGATAGCATTGGCCCTAAGGTTGAAAACCAATTATCTTAATACGAAGTTCTACACCAGCCATTGTACGGGTGACAATGTGTTTGAAGTGATGAAGGGCGTGATGGGAGAACAACTACAGTCCTTCAGTTGTGGAAATGCTAATTTGTCATTAGTATGATGAATCCACTGATGCAGATATAGGCATAGACGATGTAGCGGAAGATGCGGTTGGGAATGTGCTTGAAAACGTATGCCCCCAGCATCGTGCCGATGATGACACCACCGAGGCCATAGAGATAATCAAAGGCTACGGTGGTCGTGAAAAAGCCGTTATAGGCTCTCACACCAGTCATCATCACATTGCCAATCAGGAAATAGGTCTGCGCCATTGCCATATAGTGCTCCTTTGTCGGCTCACTCTGGATGAAGTAAAGCACGGCTGGCGGGCCTTGCATACCGAAGAAACCGCCCATCAATCCGCTCAATGTTCCTGCGCCTACCTGAACGTTTTTCGTTGTCGGCAGTTTTATGCGCTGGCTAAACAGCATGAAATAGATACTAATCAGGATGAGTGCCACGCCAAGGATTCGCTGCAGGATATGGTCTTCGATACGTGTCAGGGCGAAGATGGCAATGGTCGAGACGATGATGAACGTCAGCAGAATCGGCCATAGCCGTTGCCAAGTGACGTAGCTTCTTAACCGCCATACGATAGCCGCAGAAGTTGTGATTGCCAGCAGCCCTGAGAGTGTTGTAGCCTCTCCATACGTTGGCATGAGGAATGGCAGCATCGTCATAATGAAAATGCCGCCCGTGGTGCGCTGGATGAAACTCGCGCCAATGCTCAGCAGGAATATAAAGAGGACAATGCTACTCAAATCCTAATTATTTTAAAAACTTGGTGCAAGGACGGTGCAAATCGAACGCAAAAAGCTCAATTTTTGCTGAGATGCAGCCCGTTCTCGCAATTTTTAATTGCAAAGGTAACACATATTCATGGATTATTCGTATATTTGCGGAATCATTTAATATGTTTTGTGATATGATAGACCAGATTATTGAATACAACATTATGAGTTCCCTGCTGGGGGACGGCTATAAAGCAGGGGGAATTGGGGGAATCAAGACCCATCCGTTGGTGCCGAAGGACATTGTGGTTCGTGGGTTTATCATTGATTCGGAAACGGGCAAATTGGAAGAGATTGTATGACCATTATGCCGATACTGCATAAGAAAACGTTCCAGGAACTGACCACGGACGAGCTATACGAACTCCTGAGAGTGCGTAGTGAGGTGTTCGTGGTTGAGCAGAACTGCGTCTATCAGGACATGGACGGCGATGACCAGAAATCCATCCACTTGTGGCTGACGGTAGCAGACAAGATCGTTGCATTGGCCCGTGTATGCTCTGCCGGTACTCACATGAAGGAGATTTCGATTGGGAGAGTCATTACCACAGAACGAGACAAAGGGTACGGCAAGCAGATTATGCTTTATGCTATCAATGCTGCCATAGAGCATTTCGGTGCAACACTCATAGATATTGAAGCACAGGAGTATGCCAAAGGATTTTACGAAAGCGTAGGATTCAAGCAGTCATCCGACACTTTCATGCTTGATGGTATTCCGCACATAAAAATGACTTGGACGAAAGATGACGATTGACACCACAAATATGTGTTCGCACCTGCGACGCAAGCTATTCGAAGAGGATGGCATATATCATTCTCTATGGATAGCCATGCAGGATGATCCAGAACTGACAGCAGTAGTCCGTTCTCGCCAGCTACATATCTACCGCAATGGAATTAAGGCTGCGAGTAAGCGAGAGCAGAGTGATGCTGGCATCGACTCTGCCGAGCATGAGCAGGCTCGACCAAAGGTAAAGGTATTGGTGCTGGCAGGCAAGTCTGCACCAAAGATTATCAGAAGGGATTCGATTTGTGAGCTTTTGCAAATTGAGCGAATAAAGTGGATGGAGCA